>NC_013422.1:1949500-2292500 GCF_000024765.1 Halothiobacillus neapolitanus c2
GCCGCAGAATCTGAATCAGGCGCCGCTGACCGAAGCCGGACCGACCGAAGTCAGTCGAGCGGCAAAGGCATTCAACCAGATGCAACGCGACATTCAACGACTGATCGAAGTTCGTGGGCATGCACTGGCGGGCGTCTCGCACGATTTGCGATTACCAATCACCCGGTTGCGGTTGCGGCTCGCCCATCTCCCAGATGACGAGCTCAAACAAAAAATAGAAAACGACCTCACGGAAATGGATGAAATGATCGGCCACACCCTGGCCTTTTTGCGCGCCGGCACCACAACAGAGCCGCTTGTCGCACTCGATCTCGACGCACTGGTTGATTTGTTGTGTGAAGACATGGCCTTGCTGGGTGCACAAATTCGGCGGCATGGCGCGGCAGAAACCCCCGTCAAGGCAAGGCCTCAGGCACTTCAACGGGCGCTTCAAAACCTGCTCGATAATGCGCGGCGTTACAGCGATGACCCCGTTGATCTGTCGGTTGAAGTTCGCCCGACTGACGTTGTTATTCGCATAGAGGATAGAGGTCCCGGTATTCCCGAAGCCGATCGGGAGCGGATATTCGAACCTTATGTGCGACTTGAAACCTCCCGTGCAAGGCATACGGGCGGCAGTGGACTTGGCCTCGCCATCGCACGCGCGTCCGTACGTGCCCAAGGTGGTGACATTCAAATTCTCGCACGCGAAGGCGGTGGCACCTGCGTCGAAGTCACCCTGATGCGCAAGTGCTTGTAAAACAGGGCCTACACAAAGGGCCGCAAAATTTGGAGCAATTAAATCCAGTTGCCCGAATATTTAGTTAAGGCTAAAATCAAATTTAGTCTTAACTAAGAAATATATTAACGCATGTCCATTCATACCCCGCTCCCCCGCTCGTCCAAACGCACACGCGCCCTGTTTCTAGGCCCAGCCTTTGTGGCGGCGATCGGCTATATCGACCCGGGCAATTACGCCACCAATATCCAGGCTGGCGCCGATTACGGTTATTTGTTGCTATGGGTCGTGGTCTGGGCGAATCTCATGGCCGCGCTCATCCAGATGCTTTCCGCAAAGCTTGGTCTGGCGACTGGAGAGTCACTCGCCTCTATGCTGGGCAAACGTTTGCCGCGCTGGGCTGTTTACCCGTATTGGATACAGGCAGAGATTCTGGCCATGGCGACCGATATTGCCGAATTTATCGGCGCGGCGCTTGGCTTCAAGCTTCTGTTCGGCTTCACGTTGATGGAAGGGGCTGTCATCACCGCAATCATCAGTTGGGCCGTATTGAGCCTTGAAACCCGTAATCTCAAAACACTGCAAATCGTGATTGGCGGCATGTTGCTCACTGTTGCCCTGATCTACGTTGCCGAATTATTGTTCAGCCACCCGCACCCGGCTTCCGTGCTTGAAGGGGCATTAATCCCCGGTTTTGATGGCCGGGACAGCGTTTTTCTGGCCGCAGGCATTTTAGGCGCGACGGTTATGCCGCACGTTATCTATCTGCATTCGGCGATGAGCAAGGCAGAACTGGTGAGATATGGCAAAATTCACCGCAAAACGATTTTCCGCAGCACCAAATGGGATGTCGCCATCGCCATGACCATCGCCGGATTCGTGAATCTGTCCATGCTCGCCATGGCCGCTGCGGTCTTTTATGGCAATCCCTCGGCCGAGTCAGGCAACATCGAGAATGCGCACGAAACGCTTACTCCTCTGCTGGGCACCATCGCAGCTCAAATCTTCGGTGCGAGCCTGCTCATTGCCGGCTTGGCCTCGACCATTGTCGGCACGCTGGCCGGGCAGGAGATCATGAGTGGTTTTGTGCGTTTCCGCATTCCGCTCTGGCTGCGGCGCGCCATCACCATGACGCCTTCGTTCATCATCATCGCGCTTGGTTTAAATGTGACCCAAGTGCTGGTCTACAGCCAGGTGGTGCTTTCATTCGGTATTGCGCTGGCGCTGATCCCGCTGGTGCTGTTTACCAGCGATCGACGTTTGATGCGCGGCTATGCTAACCCGGCCTGGGTTAAATGGTTGGGATGGAGCACCGTGGCGGTGGTGGTTAGTTTGAACGGCTATTTATTGGCGACCAGTTAAGGCTTAAAAAGGGCGCTCAAGCGGCGGGTAGAAGTAATAGCCTTGCGAGTCGTCGATACCGATCTCGCAGACTTGGTGATAAATAGCCTCGTTGGATACGAATTCCGCCACCGTCCGAATACCCATTTCATGCGCAAAATCGCAGATGTGCTGCACGATAATCTGCGAATTACGATCATGCGGTAATGTCCTGATCAAGCTGCCATCGATCTTGAGGATATCCATGTCCAACTTGATCAGATGATCGAAGTTCGAATAGCCGGAACCAAAGTCATCGATGGCGAACAGGCATCCTTTTGCCTTGAACCGTTGAATAAAGGCACTGACAACCTCGTAGTTGTTCACACCTTCGCTTTCCAGAATCTCAAACACGAGCAGATGGCCCATGCCGGTTTCCGTTAACCGCTGCGCGAGGTACTCCGATAATTCCTGATTCATCAAATCTTCGGTCGAAAGATTGATGCTGACCGGAATCGTGCTTTCCTTGAACACGTCCAGCACCTTGTCGATCATCATCCGGGTCAACTGGCTATAGAGTTTGGTTTTCTTCGCAACATCCAGAAACTGGTATGGGCTGATGACCTGACCATCCGTGTCGATCATGCGGATCAACGCCTCATACTTGGTCACTTTTTGCGTTTTGTTATCCACGATGGGTTGGAAGTAAGGCACGATCCGCGATGTTTCGATGGCATCTCTGATTCGCTTGTACCAGGCAATGTTGTTTTCCTGCTGCCTCGTCGAATCCAAACCATCAAACAGGCCAATGCTCTGATGATCCAATTTAGCCTGCTTGATCGCAGCCGAAGCATGGGCCACACCACGATCAACGCCGTGGGCCACACCCACCGTGATGGTCAGCACGATCTCCACGCCCGCCACCATGAATGCTGTATTAGCCGTTGCAGCGATCAAATCGACAAAGAAGAGCCTGACTTCGGATAGCGATTCGGCAGATCTGAAATACAGCGCAAATTCATCACCCCCCATTTTGTACAGCTGAATATCTTCCCGGCCTTGGGCACGCGCTTTCAACCACAGTCCATACTTTTTCAGGAGCGCATCACCGATATCCACACCATAGACAGCGTTAATATCACTGAAACGATCAATATTGATCAAACCGATCAAACCACCGGAGTTGGTATTCATTTGGTCGATAAATGCCACTCGATTCGGCAAGCCGGTATCTGCATCGGTCGTCAGATGATGTTGTAACTGTTCGCGATATTCAAATGCTCGGATGGCAAAGCCGATATCCCCCGCAAGCTCCTCCAGCATCGCAATTTCCTGCAGATCAATACCTGACGCACGCAATGCGAAGACAACCAGCACGCCCATCGGATCATCATGAACATTTGAGATAAGCGGAAGCGCAATAACGGAACCTGCATCTTTTTGAGCCGCCAGCAACTGCCAGGGTGCACGAGGTAAATCGGGCGCCGTAGCATCATGCGATATCTGCTCAACCACGACGGCTCGCTTGGTCATAAACGCTTGGATAAACGGATTTCCCACATCGAGCTCGGCACCGTCGGTCATCAAACGCCCGAGACATAATGGATTATCCTCATTAATAGAGCAGGCACGCACCATCAATTGCGCCTGCTCCGCTCGCAAGATCATGCAGACGCTATAGCCGGGATGACGCGCGAGCCGACTCACACTTTGATCCATTAATTCTCGGACATTTTTTGACGTAATAAGCAGCTGATTAATATCAGCCACTGTCCGTAATACGCTATCGAGGTAAGTGGTACGCGCCAGCGACTGCTTTAATTCATACTGCTTTTGGCGTAAAGAGCCGAATGTATCATTGAGTGTTCGGTTCAACTCACTCAACTCGTCGATAAAAAAATAACCAAGCCGTGCATTTCCATCCCGCGCATCATTTATGATCCGCACGAACGGCACGGTAATTATTCTATCCGCAACAATATAAACGGCTATGGCAATCAGACCCAAGGCAATAAATAGACTAAATCCATAAAAGAATGCGATCCGGTTCATGCGATCAAAAACATACTGACTATCTAGCGTAATCAGCAATACAATTTGATTCGCATCTGTATTATTTTCGTAAAAATTTACTGTTTTCTGATAATGAACATGTCCTTTAACAAAACCCTGCGCCAAATCGGTCATGGGAAAATAATTTTTCCCTAGCAACTGGCCAACCAAAGACCGCGAAGAAGAAACACTGATATGCACGCCATCAACCGAAACAGAAATGACCGACAACGATTGATTGACTGCCACAGCCCGATCGAGCACGGTCTGTATCTGAGAGATTGGACTTTCACCAAGCGTATGGCGAAGATCACTTTCGATATAAAATAAATTCTGATTCAGATCATCAGCCAATGATTGCAACATCAAATTGCGTTCAACAATAAAAAAACTTACAGCAAGGATTGTAACCAGTATCCCAATACCGACGGCTGCCAATGAAGTGAATCGATTAATTTTCATGGATTATCATAATCACGGGATTCTTTCATCAACACGCACCCCTTGTCTTTTCATATACTTAAGCATTTCCGGATCGACCTGTTGATCAAGCCAGACGATGTCGCGGGTTGACGCCATAAACTGATCGAATGTTTGTCCTTCCAGGTAGCCTTTAACACTGTCGTAGAAAGTTTTTGGGTCCGAATGGAACACGGCCAAAGCGCGATCGAAAATCTCTTTGAGTTTTACGAAATCCGCTCTGTTTTTAGCGTATACCTGTCGATTAACGAACAAGCCATCCACAACGATAAACGATTTAAGAGAACGCGTTGAAGCAATGGTTTGAAAACCATGCTGATGCAATTGCGTCAAATAGGGCGAATATGAAAGCACAAGCATGGGCGCGGGGCCGGGTTTTAACAACAGCATCATTTCCTGAGCGCGGTTGGTCAATTCGAAAGCATGATCCTTCAGGCCATTTTCATTGATGAACGCGTGGAACATATCCCGCTGGAGTGAATCTCGCTCCAGATAGACCTTGATTGGCTTTGATTCGGCTTGCAGGGCAGCGAGTGTCCGGTTGGAAAGAATGGCATCGGCGCCATTGGAACGATCAGTCAGAAAAACGGTTTCCAGCGCGTCAGGGTGCGCGAAGTGAAGCAGCTCATATTGCGTGGCGGTGAAACCCTGCACAAAACCATTCTCGTAAAGCCGACGGTTTTCAGATAGGTCGACAAGCCACAAAAAACGAAACGGTGTGTTTTTTAGCCAACCCTTTTCCTGCGCATAGATAAAGGGGGTAAACCCCACCCAAGGATTTGAAGATATTCGAATCTCGGGATGATCAAGATTCTCGACATAACGATAACCCAGCGCACTCGCAGCAATGATCAACAACCCCAGTAGTGCGATGTAGGTTTTACGCATCACTCAGTTCCAGGAAGGTCTTCACTCTAGCCACCAACCGGCTGCCGCGCTAATGCGCCACTAATTCATTGAGTCGTTTTTCAAGATCGGTGGGCGTGCAAACAGGGCTGAGTGCTGTGATGTTTGCGGATTTTAATTGAATCCAATTCAAGCAATCCGCTTTCGGCTCGATGGTTGCGGGCACTTGATTAGCCTCGCGGATCAAAGCGACCGAATAAGTGCGTTCCTTCAATTTGGGTAGCGCAAACATCTTGCTGATCATCCACGGCATGCGGTGAATGTCGGAAAGGTAAACCAGATGATGGGCATCCATTTGCTTTTGACCAAACTTCGCCAACATCGGATCGGCCCATTCATCCACATCCTTGGCATTTGCAAAAACAATCACCGACGCATCGCCCGGCAATTGGACGGGCATATCGTGCTGATTGGTTAATTTCAGGCTGGGAAAGGGCTGCCCCACCACTTGAGATTCGTTCTGAGCAACAGCAGGAGGCGCATCTGCCCATGCCGAGATACTCAAAAAACTTACGCCACCTAAAGCGACAATAACAGCCAGCATGTAACGCATATCTATCTCTCGAAGTTGAATTAAGGAAACTTCATCACTGTATCTTGGAAATACGGCCTAAATCCATTTATTGCGCCATGAAAACATCGGTTTTCACCAATTCTGTTGTACGAAGGTTTGTTCATATCCTCACGCAGCAAAATTTCAATCAACGTAGACCGCAAATACCAGCAACCATGCCGTGATCACAGCGTATCGTAAAACGCCTTGGCACCGCCTTTCATAAACCAATAATTGTGCAAGCCTTGTTCTTTGAGGTAGTACTGCAACCATTGCACCTGGTGGCCGGTGGCGTCGATAAAGAACATCGCACGGTTCTCCTGCTTGGACCGACTCACCCAATCCTCGAGTCGAGCGTTATCCAAAGGCACATGCACATCACGCATTTGGAACAAGGAAACACCCGCGCGCTGACCCGCATCCCGGATATCCAGCACAATCGCATTCGGATCACCCATGACGCGCTCATAAAAATCGCGCGGGCTCAAAAGGTGTGCCGCAAAATCAGCCTTCGAAATCAACTGGCCGGCCGACTGCATTTTCTTTCCAAGCAAATCGGTCTTGCCGGGGTTGGCTTCCGCCCAGTGAAAAATGCCTGCATCATAAACGAGTACCTGCTTCACACCCGACTGGATGGCGCGCACGGCAGCCTTGTAGGATTTTTCGCATGTCGTACCGTTGCAATAAAAGACCAAGGGCTTTTTCGTCTTGTCCGCCAATGCCTTAACACTCTGATCGAAACCCGGGGAAGACAAAGGCACCGATTCGGCGCCTTCGATGTGGAGTGTCTGGTATTCGTATTCCGAACGTGCGTCGATGATCGTGTAGTTATTAAAGTGGGCCAACAAATCTGCCGTGGAGATTGGTTTGACACCCACCGTTTCATACTGCGCCCGCAGGGGAAATTTCATTTCATCAGCCGATGCCACGGCCATACCAACCGTTGCACCGCTCAACAGCAGAGCACAGGCAAGCCCCAAACCCGTTCGACCACAATACATAACCAACTCCTTGATAGGTAAAAAAGAAACACGAGCACAAGAGCCAAGAGAACAACGAAATCTGCGCCAATGGCTACGCGTGTCGACCTTCATGCTCAGGCACTTAAGCATCCATTTTGGCGGTGCATCTGATACATTGCGGCCTCATTCTTGTTCAGTTTTCAGGATCGCGCAAATGTTCCGAAGCCCTATCAGCCGCATTTTTCCGATTTTTCAGCGCCTCATCGTCGCTCTGTTGCTGGGCACGGCCATTGCTGCCTGCACTGCGAAAGCGCCGGATCACCCCTTCTTGCCGTGGGATATCAAAGTGTTTCCGGACGGCACCAGTGCGGTTTTCGGCGTCCATTTGGGCAAGGACTCCCTGCTTGAATTCAAACGGGTGTACGACCAGAAAGCAGATTTGGCCATCTTTGTGGATCCGGATAAGAGAGCCTCGCTTGAAGCGTATTTTGGCACCATGAACGTGGGCGCCTTGACAGCCAGTGTTGCCATCGTCGCCAAAACCGATCCAAAGGAACTGAACGAGTGGATTGCAAACAATCACGCCAAGCCGGACCCGACACCCAGCGGTGCCTGGAAGTACCCGATGACCGACGAACACATTCGCAAAGCGCAGTATTTCCCGATCGAGTCCATTACCTACCGGCCAGCCGCGAAATACACGACCGACCTGATCGATCGCCATTTCGGCAAACCGGAGGAAATCCGGAACACCAAGGGCAGCACCCAGTACTGGCTCTATCCCAAGAAAGGCCTGCTGATCGTCGTCAACAGCGATGGCAAGGATCTGTTCCAGTACATTTCACCCAAGGACTTCGGTGTTCTGGCGTCCACCATTGCATCAGACGCCCCGCCAAATACCAAAGCGGAGCAGCCCGCCAGTAAATAGGTTCACTCCGCCGAAGCGGTGTAATCGCCGTGCTCTCGCGTGGCGAGGAAACGCACATCCTTCCAGCGCTCCTGCGCCATTTGCAGGTTGACGCGCGTGGGGGCGATGTAGACGAGATCCCCCGCATGATCGAGCGCGAGGTTGGCTTCGTTTTTGTCTTTGAATTCCTCTAATCGCTTCGGGTCGTCGCATTCGATCCAGCGGGCCGTGGTTACGTTCACTTGTTCGAACTGGCAATCGACGGAATACTCGGTTTTCAACCGTTCGGAAACCACCTCAAACTGCAACACGCCCACCGCACCTAGAATCAGATCATTGTTGATCATCGGCTTGTAGAGCTGGGTGGCACCCTCTTCACATAACTGGCTCAATCCCTTGAGCAATTGCTTGGACTTGAGCGGATCCCGGAGTCGCGCACGGCGGAACAGTTCCGGCGCAAAGTTCGGTATACCAGTGAAGGCCAGACGCTCGCCTTCGGTGAAGGTATCGCCAATGCGGATCGTGCCGTGGTTGTGGATACCGATGATGTCGCCCGGAAAGGCTTCTTCCAGCCGTTCACGGTCGGAGGACATGAACGTCAGCGCGTCGGGGATTTTGATGTCACGGTTCAAACGCACATGCTTGACCTTCATGCCGCGCGAAAACTTGCCCGAGCAGATGCGAAAAAACGCGATCCGGTCACGGTGCTGCGGGTCCATGTTGGCCTGAATCTTAAACACGAAACCGGAGAACTTATCCTCGGTCGGCAACACCTCGCGCGCCGTGCTGGGACGTGGCTGCGGGCCGGGCGCGGCTTCAACGAACCCATCGAGCAATTCCTGCACACCAAAGTTATTCATGGCCGAGCCGAAATAAACCGGCGACAACTCACCGCGCAGATACGCATCGTGGTCGTAGGTATCGGCCGCTCCCTGCACCAGCTCGATTTCCATGCGCAACTCATCGGCCTGATCGCCCAGCAGCTCGTCCAGTTCGGGGTTATTCAAGCCCTTGATTTCGGTTTTGGACTGCGCACGCGTCGGCAATGATGGGCCGTACAGAATCACCCGATCTTCATACAGGTGATAAACCCCCTTGAAGCGTTTACCCATGCCAATCGGCCAGGTAATGGGCGCACAACGAATCTTCAAGACGGATTCGATTTCATCGAGCAGTTCCAGCGGCTCCTTGCCCTCGCGGTCCATCTTGTTGATGAACGAAATGATCGGCGTATCGCGCAGACGGCACACATCCATCAGCTTGATGGTGCGTGCCTCGACGCCCTTGGCCACATCGATCACCATTAGCGCCGAATCCACCGCCGTCAATACGCGGTAGGTATCTTCCGAGAAGTCTTCGTGGCCCGGTGTGTCGAGCAGGTTGACGATGTGATCCTTGTACGGAAACTGCATCACGGAGCTGCTGACCGAAATCCCCCGCTCCTTCTCCATGGCCATCCAGTCGGAAGTCGCATGGCGGGTGGATTTACGCCCCTTGACCGTTCCGGCCATCTGAATGGCGCCGCCGAACAGCAGCAACTTCTCCGTAATCGTCGTTTTACCCGCATCGGGGTGCGAAATGATCGCAAAGGTGCGCCGACGCATGGTTTCGGCAGCAAAATCAAGGGCAGTCATAAAAATCCATCCGCTAGCGGAGAAAACAAAACCGGCATTCTAGCAGTATGCGCGCGCATCGCAGGATCTATGGGTATTTTGAACGGTCGATATGCCGCCCTTGGTGCAAGATCTCACGCTCATCAACCCGATGCGCTATCTCATGATTATCCTGATTATCCTGCGGGGCGGTTTTCTTGAAGGCAGCTCGTTTTACTCCCTGCTCGATGAATTTTGGCCTTTGGCGGCCATTAGGCTGATCACTCTGGCCAGCGCTGGCTGGTTATTCCACCATCGAATGAATTGATCATTACGGCGAAGCCATTGATCGTGACAGCAAAGCCTTGGTATTAAGCAGTGAATCGCCTGCGGTGCTATTCTTCCGTTTTCAGATTTACCGAAATAAACGACATGAATAACGAGTGGATACAGTTTTTGCAAGCACACCCGGAACCAGTTGATCCCGCCAGCTCATCTGCGGCTGGTTGGGCCCCGCTGGACACGCGAACCAGCTTGCTTGTCAGCGGAGAGGAAGCGGGCGAATTCCTGCAAGCCATGCTGACGCAAGAAATTTTGTTGCTCGATGGGACTCATGCGGCACGCGGCGCGCTGTGTAACGCCAAGGGGCGAATTTCAACTACGGTGCTCATCCATCCGCTGCGACCGCAAGGCAGAGAACAAGGCAGCGAACAAAGTATGACCTATCGCCTGACTGTGCCCTCCGAGCTTGCCGCCGATCTCTTAAAAACACTGAAGTTGTACGTGCTTCGTCGCCGTGTGGTTATCAATGGTAACGACGACTGGCAAAATATTGGCGTTCTGAACCCCGATCCAGCCTTTCTAGCCGATTTGGGTATAGCTGCGTCAGCATCAGATCCACTCGCACAGAGCACTTTGCCCTCGGGCGTGATCGTGACATGGGAGCATATGGGTGACGACGCTCGACTTTCGTTACAGGGACCGACCAGTGTTCTGTTGACACTTGCCCCGCATTTGCCGCAACGCACCTCAAACAGCGCATGGCAATGCGCCGAAATTAACGATGGCATTCCAACCATCACCCAGGAAACGGCACTGCATTTCGTACCCCAGTGGCTAAACTTGGATCAATTGAACGCCGTGAGCTTCAAAAAGGGTTGTTATCCCGGCCAGGAGGTTGTCGCCAGACTGCATTATCTGGGTAAATCCAATCGGCGCATGATCAAGGGTTCTACCCGTTTGACCGATCCGGTTACGCCACGATCAGTCATTTATCCTGCCAATAGCCCAGAGACCGAAGCAGGGGAAATTGTACGCAGCGCGATTTGCCGGGTTGGCAACGAGAACATGCAGGTCTTTCTCGCGGTCATACGCTTGAATCATTTGCACGACGAACTCCTCATCGAAGGGCAACCGTGCACATTGCAACCCGGCCCTTTTCTTGAGACGGCAGAACAACGACACTGACAGCATATAGCCATCCGCCGGGTTGGACGATACGTGTAAAATCGGCACAACCCCAGCCGGAACCGCACATGGGGCACAAGGCAACCGATCCATCCCATCGATAGACAGCCGGAACGAATCCATACGAATCATTCGGCAAACAAAACACAAGGCAACCACGACTTATGAACCCAAATGCATCCGATCTGCTCACCATCGGCAGCCGACAATTCCATTCTCGCCTACTGACCGGCACCGGGAAATTCAAAGATTTGGCAGAAACAGAAGCCGCAACACAAGCCGCAGGCGCACAAATCGTTACCGTTGCCATTCGCCGCAGCAATATCGGCCAGAACCCGGACGAGCCCAATCTGCTGGATGTGCTGCCGCCAGAGCGATACACCATCCTGCCCAACACCGCAGGCTGCTACACCGCAGAAGATGCTGTGCGCACCTGCAAACTGGCGCGAGAACTGCTGGACGGACATAATCTCGTCAAACTCGAAGTGTTGGGCGATGCCAAAACCCTGTACCCGGATGTCGTCGCGACGCTCAAGGCAGCCGAATTACTGGTCGCCGATGGCTTTGAAGTGATGGTTTATACCTCGGACGATCCGATCCTATGCAAACGTCTGGAAGAAATCGGCTGTGTTGCCGTCATGCCTCTGGCCGCCCCCATCGGTTCGGGCCTCGGCATTCAAAACAAATACAACCTGCTCACGATTATTGAAAACGCCAAGGTTCCGATCATCGTCGATGCGGGCGTAGGCACCGCATCCGACGCGGCCATCGCCATGGAACTGGGTTGCGATGGCGTGTTGATGAATACCGCCATTGCCGCCGCACAAAACCCCGTATTGATGGCCTCGGCCATGAAAAAAGCCATTGAAGCCGGACGCGAAGCCTTCCTGGCCGGAAGGATGCCACGCAGGCGTTATGCCAGCGCTTCTTCCCCAGTCGATGGCCTGTTTCTCTGATCGCATCATGACCACAGACAATTCCTCCACACTCTCCCCGTCGACAGAAACGCCAACTCACCGTCCCATCCGCTCATTTATTCGGCGCGAGGGACGGCTGACCGCAGCCCAAATCCGCGCCATAAACGAACTGTTGCCAGCGATCGAACTCAAGGCGGACGGTGCGGTGCTTGACATGAACGTGCTATTCGGACGCACCGCACCGGTCACCCTGGAAATCGGATTCGGCAATGGCGAAAGCCTGCTCGAGATGGCCGCAGCTGCGCCCAATGAAGACTTCATCGGCATCGAAGTGCACCGACCCGGAGTCGGGCACTTGGCGCTGGGCATCGAACGATTGGGGTTGACGAACATTCGGATCGTGGCGGAAGACGCCGTACCTTTCATCAGGGATCGCATCGCGGACGCCAGCCTCGACCGACTGTTGCTCTATTTCCCGGACCCTTGGCACAAGGCCCGACACCACAAACGCCGTATCGTACAGACCGAGTTTGCGAACCTGGTCGGCCAAAAGCTCAAAAAGGGCGGGTTATGGCACTTGGCAACCGACTGGGCGCCCTACGCCGAACACATGCGTACCGTACTCGATGCACACCCTGATTTTTCATCGGAGCATGTCGGAATCGGAGAGGCAGCCCGTCCCAGCTGGCGCCCGGAAACCAAGTTCGAACGAAGAGGAATCCGTTTGCAGCATGCTGTTTTCGACCTACTTTATCGTCGAACAAATATGCCCGAGCCCACCGCATGAGGGCGGCTCCAGATTCATCAGAAAGGGACATTGACATCACCCTGGGAAAGGACGAGCTCGTTATCAGTCATCGGTACGAAACCGCGATCCTGTTCAACGATTTTCTCATTGCGCTTTGGTTTATTCTGGGTAGTGCTTTTTTTCTGATACCCGGTCTGGTGACAGCGGGCGCGTGGGTTTTTTTGATTGCCTCAATTCAATTTCTGATTCGCCCGACGATCGGCCTTATTCGGAATATCCACCTTAAACGATTCCGTTCGGCGTCATGACTTATTAGCCGAAATTTGGGCGAATGGGTAACGCGCAATCCATTTCACAAAGATCAACCCTAAGGTCATCAGTCACGGAGAGCTGAACCTGCTCAAGAAGTAGGTTAAGAAGGAGATCTGGAAGAAAAACAGGATCGATCCACGCCATCGTTCCTGACTTGCCTTGATCATTCATGCGGGCCAAGGTGCGGGCTCACCTTCTTTGCCCAAAGTCACCAACCATGCTGCATGGGCAGCGCGCTCTTCCTCGTTGGCGGTAATCACGCGCAACGGCGGCCGATCGGCGGGCAAACGAATAATCGACGCAGCCTGTTTGTGCTCATCACCCTGCCCGTGCTCGCTGTCAAAACCCAGCGTTTTTTGCCCGCCGGTCAGCGCCAGATACACATCAGCCAGGATTTCAGAATCCAGCAGCGCGCCATGCAGGGTGCGCGCACTGTTATCAATGCTGTATCGGCGGCACAAGGCATCCAAGCTATTACGTTGGCCGGGATGTTTTTTGCGCGCAATGGCCAGCGAATCGGTCACGGAACCGGCAACATCAGCCAACCGACCGCCATTGGCGAGCCGGGCAAGCTCCGCATCGAGAAACCCCACGTCAAACTCGGCATTGTGAATGATCAGCTCAGCACCCGCGATAAACGCCAGAAACTCATCCACCACATCGGCGAATTTCGGCTTATCCGCCAAAAACGCATCGCTCAAACCGTGCACATTGAACGCGCCCTCATCCACCAGCCGCTCGGGGTTGAGGTAACAATGAAATGTCTTACCCGTCACACGTCGCTCGATCATCTCCACCGCACCAATCTCCACCAACCGATGCCCATCGGCAGCGGGCATCCCCGTGGTTTCGGTATCCAATACGATTTGGCGTTCTGTCATGGTTTTTTCCTGTCAGTGGGCGAGGTGAAATATCGGACAAGTTTACTGTAATAGGGGGGGACCTCGAGAATTTCTTGAGTCATCAAAAAACGCTTAAAAACGATGGCATACCACCAACTATCGATTCTGTCTTCGAGCCTTTCGGCCACCCGCGATCAAAACCCACCAAGGCAGTTGCGGCTCTCATATCCATCACCCAAACAATTAAAATTACTTGAGTTCGGTGCAGTTTGCCCATTGTGAACGGCCTCTAAACAACTCAAAGTTGGGCTTTTGAGGTTCCCAAGATTAGACTCGGATAATCCACAAGTCCGCGCCGTTTTGTTTGACAATTCCCTCGCGCCCAAGAATTTAACCCTTCGGTGTGCCTTGGTTGGCGAGTTGGTCGGCGCGTTCGTTTTCTGGGTGTCCGGCGTGGCCTTTGATCCAGTGCCAATGCATGTCGTGCCGTTGGGCGGCTTCATCGAGTCGTGCCCAGAGGTCGGCATTTTTCACGGGCTGGCCGTCTGCGCGACGCCAATTCTTTTTGCGCCAGTTGGGCAGCCATTCGAGCATGCCTTGGCGCACGTATTGTGAGTCGGTGGTTAAGTGGACGGTGCAGGGGCGCTTGAGTGCTTCGAGCGCGCTGATGGCGGCCAGTAATTCCATGCGGTTGTTGGTGGTATGGGCTTCGCCGCCGCACAATTCGCGTTCCGTATCACCATAACGCAGCAGGGCGCCCCAGCCGCCCGGGCCGGGGTTGCCTTTGCAGGCACCATCGGTCCAGATATGAACGGTTTGCGTGGCGGGTTGTGCATCCGCATTTTGCTGATCAGCCGATCCCTTTTTTAGTTCTATTGTCATGCTATTTCTTGGACAGGTGAATGGAACGCCCGTTGGGTTGTCGTTTATGTGGGCTTATTGATTGGTAGGTGGTTTGATTGGCGACGGTGGCGCGGGTTTTGTTTGGCATCATTCGTGGCAAACGAAACGCGGGGCGAATGGCGGTTGGGGTGCTCACGCGGCGCACGGCGTCGATCACGTAAAAACCCTGCATGAACCACAGCCATTTGCTGCTTATCGTGCGCAGAGATCGCATTTTGTCGTAGAACCGGGGGCGTGTTGTCGGGCACAGGCCGCCTAGGTGTTCGACGCTTTGCACGTCGTAACCGAGCAGGCGCAACCAATCGACCACGCGCCAGGCCGCGCGATGCTGCCCGGCCAGATAGCCCGATTGGGCCATTTTATCTTTGCCCTGCCAGGTTTGCTGCCCGATTTTTTTCAGATTCCACAGGCTGACGGGGTTCACGCCGACAATCAACACCCGCCCTTCGGGCCGGATGATCCGATCCAGCTCGCGCATGATGTCATGCGGCTCGCGGGTGCTTTCGAGCACATGCAATGCAATCACCAGATCCGCCGACTCGGTTTCAATCGGCAGATAATCAAAATCAGCCTGCACAGCCATTAAAGGGGTTTCGGCCAATTCTTCCCGCGTCGCGGCCACTTGCGTGCGCGCCCGAATGCGCAGGCGCGGCTCACAGGGCAGCACGGCACCCACCATCACGGCGTGGTAACCGAAGGCGTCATCGGCCAATCGCCCAAGACATGCAGCCAGGTCTTCTGCCAGCCGGGCGCCCATCGGGGTGTTGTACCAACGGGAAATCAGTTCGGTGGGGTGACGTGCGTGCACAAGGTCGTCGTTACGCATGGCCCGTTCTCTCAATAGTGATCACGTTCAACTCAAGTCCTCAATGACCAGCCCCCGGGGGCCAAGGCCGGTCGCAAACCGGTTACACCCCATCCGTGAGAACCTCGCCCGCTGCAAACGTCGGTGCATCATCCATCAGCCGACGACAGGTGAACCACATTACCCCCGCCAGCACGGAAACGAAAGCCATCGACAAAAAGGCGCCGGTTGCCCCGACATGCGCCCATAAGAAACCCGCCAGCAATAACCCAACCGCTGCGCCGCCGCCGTAACTCAAGCCGGAAAAAATCGCTTGCCCACGTGCCTGCATCGGGCCGGAAAACTGCTGATGCATCACGGTAATGCCGACCGCATGCGTCAGCCCGAAGCTGGCCGCGTGCAGAAGTTGGGCCAGCAATAACCAGAACACCGAATCAATCAAGGTGCCGATCATCACCCAGCGCAACGCCATCAGGCCAATCGCCAACAGAAACAACGTGCTCAAAGCAAATCGACCCAAAAATCGCGGCAGCACGAAAAACAACACAATCTCCGCCACCACACCCAAAGCCCAGAGCAGGCCGATCACGCCCGCAGAATACCCCTTCGAAGCGAGATAAATACTGAAAAAAGCATAGTAAACGCCGTGCGCCACGTTCACTAGAAACTGCATCGACAAGAATCCCAGCATCGGCGGGCGGCGCAGATGCCGCCAGAACCCCGGCCAGAAATGCGCCGAGGATAAGTTGGGCGTCGGCACCGTTTTCGGTTCGGGCATAGCAAGCAGGAACATCAGCAGCCCGAACAAAAACAGCAACATGAATCCACTGATGAGTGTGGTTTTGTAGTTGGGGAGTAGATTAATCATCCACCCAAGACCAACTGAAGCGGCAATAAAACCAATCGAACCCCACGCCCGGATCGCCGAATAGGCATGGCTGTCGTCGGCCACAATGCGCAGCGTGAGCACATCCAGTTGCGAGAGAATCGGCTGCCAAACCAAGCCGAACAGCAACAACACAACCAGCCACCAGACAAAAGGCGCTGAAATCAACGTCAAGCCGATGACCGCAGCGAATAACAGCAAGGATAAAAACGCCGTGCTGCGCAAGGCTGGCATCAGGCGATTACTGTGATCGACCCACCAACCTAATAAAAGCGGCCCGAATATCTTGGCGAACATAACCGCCGCCAGCAGCGCCCCGACTTGTTGCGCGTTAAAACCCTGCGCTTGCAGGTACGGGCTGAAGAACGGCAGAAAAACCCCGAAGCTGAGGAAATAGACGAACAGAACGGTGCGCATCATCAAAAAATCAGCACCTCAGCAAAATTTATCCTTCAATACAGAACAACAAGACTCACATATGTTCGAAAAAAGAGCGAAACACGTCGCCACTCAACGGGGAAAGTACCCAAAAGAAGCCTGCTACGTTGACGATCACCGTCAACCAGAAAACCGTCTGAAAAGGCTGCTTTTTTGTTTTATGCCGAAAGATATTCTGTGCAATCAAGGCGCCCGGCCAGCCACCAAAAAGCGAGAAAAGATGAAGTGTATTCTCCTGAGTACGCCAGCGATTGTGCTGAGCCGCCGACTTATCCAAGCCATAAGCCAAAATCGTAATCAGGCTGAGCACGACGTAAAAACCAAACAGTACCAACGGCACTCTGTCCATTAAAGACAGCACACCCAACACAATCAGGAACAACAATGAGAGCAGAATACCTGCACCGATAGCAGTCTGTTTTCTCTCGGAAGGAGGTGCCTCTCCGGCGAATACTATGTCGCTAGCCCGCTTACGATTCTGGGCATCATGTTCAACGGTATAGGTGACAATCTCACCGTCTACCGGCCTTCTCTGACGATTTGTGAATGAGCGAATATGCACGAACACATCCGCACCACCATCCAATGGATGAATAAAGCCAAAACCTTTCGCATCCTGCCAACGAACAATTTTACCTTTGGCTCGCATATCCATTTCCCCTGCGGTCGATGGCCTTATTTCTTGGCCGGAATCACCGGCGAGCCGCTATTCACACCGCCGCATTGGCCGCGATGGCGCAGGGCGTGATCGAGCAGGGTAAGTGCCATCATGGCTTCGGCGATTGGTGTAGCGCGAATGCCGACGCAGGGATCGTGGCGACCTGTGGTAATCACTTCTGCCGCCGCGCCGGTTACGTCCACGCTTTGGCCGGGCAAGCGGATGCTGGAGGTGGGCTTGAGCGCGATATGGGCCACGATGTCCTGCCCACTGGAAATGCCACCGAGAATGCCGCCTGCGTGGTTACTCAAAAACCCATCGGGGGTGATTTCATCACGGAACTCGGTTCCCCGCGCGGCCACGCAATCAAAGCCCGAACCGATTTCCACGCCCTTGACCGCATTGATGCTCATCAAGGCATGGGCCAGTTCGGCATCGAGCCGATCGAACACCGGCTCACCCCAACCCGGCGGGCAGCCTGTGGCCATCACAGTAACTTTGGCGCCAACCGAATCGCCGCTTTTGCGCAGATCATCCATGAATGCTTCCAGCGCAGGCACTTGCGCCGCATCGGGCCAGAAAAACGGGTTGGTTTCGATGACAGCCGCATCAAAACCCTCGGCTTTGATCGGGCCGATCTGCGACAGATACCCCTGAATGTGTACACCGAACGATTCACGCAGCACTTTGCGGGCAATGGCGCCAGCGGCCACGCGCATGGCGGTTTCCCGCGCCGATGAGCGCCCGCCACCGCGATAGTCACGGATGCCGTATTTTTGCAGGTAGGTGTAATCGGCGTGGCCGGGGCGGAACTGATCGGCGATCTTGCCGTAATCTTTCGAGCGTTGGTCGGTATTTTCGATAACCAAGCCAATCGGTGTGCCAGTGGTTTTGCCTTCGAACACGCCCGATAGAATCTTGACCTCATCCGCTTCGCGCCGTTGCGTGGTGTGGCGCGAGGTGCCCGGTTTGCGCCGATCAAGGTCGATCTGCAAATCCGCCTCGCTGATCTCGATGCCCGGCGGGCAACCATCCACAATCGCGCCCAGCGCAAGGCCATGCGATTCGCCGAAGGTAGTTACCGTGAACAGTTTTCCAAACGTATTGCCGGACATAATGTGTCATCTCTTTTTTGGGGCGCGAATCAAACCGATGCGGCAGCGCGCGCCTTGTTAAAATAAAAGTAGACCTATTATACGCACCCAAATACCCATTCGACCGAGAACACACCCACCATGCCGCCCGACCTGATTGCCCACCTGCTGCACCACGCTGAACATCGACCGCAGCGCATGGCATTGCGGGAAGGTAACCGTGAACTCAATTACGCTGAACTCGCCTATCGCGTGCTGGCCATGGCAGCGGCTTTGCGCCAAATGGGTATCAAACCACAGGCGCGGCTTATCGTGTGGGCGAACAAGCGGCTGGAAACCGTGGTGGCATTGTTGGCGGCACTGGCTGCGGATATCGTCTTCGTGCCGCTTCACCCTGCCCTGCGCGCACCGCAAGTGCGAGACATCTTTAATCGCGCACAGGCTCATGGGCTGTTGGTGGATGCGCCGCATGCAGTGGCCTTGGGCTTTTCTGAACCCTTCACCGGCGAACTGAGGTTTTCGCCACATCCTGATCAACTCCCGCAGGAATTACCCGAAACAGAAGTAAGCACCCATCCGCCCGCCCTGTCGAATGGCGATCCACACCGCCTCGCGGCCTTGCTGTACACCTCCGGCAGCACAGGTTTGCCCAAAGGCGTGATGGTCACCCGCGCCAATCTGAATGGTGGCGCGAACGCGGTTAGCCGGTATCTCGATTTGAACGCGCACGATGAGTTACTCGCTATCTTGCCGCTTTCATTCGATTACGGCCTCTCGCAAATCACCACCGCGCTGACGGTCGGTGCGGGCATCACGCTGCAAGATTACCTGCTGCCGAACGATCTGAAAAAGCCCTTGCTCGATGGCGGCATCACCGTTATGGCGGGCACGCCGGGCCTGCTGATTCCACTGGCACGTCAAGCCTGGCTTAGCGAGGCACCAAACCTGCGCTTAATAACAAATTCTGGCGGAAAATTACCCGTGGCGAGCGTTCACGCCTTGCGCAGCACCCGCCCACAGACAAAGATTTTTCTGATGTATGGCCTAACGGAAGCCTTTCGCGCCAGCTTCCTGCCGCCTCAAGAAGTGGACGATCACCCCGATTCCATCGGTCGGGCATTTGAAGGCAGTCATCTGGAACTGGTGGATGCAACCGGGCGCTTGCTCCCGGCGCAGGCGGCGGGCGAAGGCGAACTGTTGCAAGGCGGGCCGCTCGTGACCGCCGGTTACTTCAACGATCCAGAGGCCACGGCCCAGCGCTTCCGTGCGCCACCAGCGGGCTGGCCCCATCCTGAAGATGATCGGGTTGTCTATTCGGGTGATCGGATGCGGCGCGATGCACAAGGCCGTTTGTATTTTCTGGGCCGCATGGACGAGCAGATCAAATCGCAGGGCATGCGCGTCAGCCCCGAAGAAATCGAAGGTGTCGCTTTGCAATTCGACGGCGTAACCGAAGCGCTGGCATTCGGCTATCAAACCGATGGCGAGGAAACCCGAATCGGGCTTGTTGTCGCACCCGAAACCATTGCCACCAATGCACTTCAAACATGGCTCCAAGCGCGGCTCGCGCCCTTCCAGATGCCCGCCGCCACGGTGGCCGTCGATGCCCTGCCCCGCTCGAACAACGGAAAACTAGATCGACAGGCAAGTCGCGCGCTGTTTCTTGATCGACGCGCGGCATCTTCAACAAAACGGGCCTCAAGTCCAAATTCGGGCACACTGGCGCCATGAACAATCAAGCAGCACAATCCGCTACCGGGCTCGATGTGCTCCACCATTGTCTTGGCCCAGCAGCAAGCGCTTGGCCGCAGGCAAACGGACGGCTGTTGCACGGCAGCGAACCGCTGGGCGACTGGTTGAAGCGCAGCGGCCAATCGACCCCGGCTTATGTCTACCATCTGGCTGCCATCGACCAGCAAGTTGCTGTCGTTCGCGCCGTGTTGCCCTCGAATCTTCATCTGCATTATGCGATCAAAGCGAATCCGAATCAGCGAATTATCCAGCATCTGTCACGGCAGATAGATGGATTCGATTGCGCTTCGCTGGCCGAAATGCAGCAGATTATCGCCATCGCGCCGGATAAGGCGGCTCAGGCCAGCATTGCCGGGCCGGCCAAATCCGACGACGAACTGGCCTTCGCCATCAGTCACGGCATCTTGATTAATGCCGAATCGGCCAACGAATTGCGGCGCATCCAAGCCTTAGCTGCTCAAAAAAAGCAACGCGCCCGCGTAGCCTTACGGATCAACCCGCCGTTTGAGGTCAAGGGTTCAGGCATGAAAATGGGCGGCGGCGCGCGGCCATTCGGCATCGATAGCGAGGACATCCCCACGTTGATTCGCCAATGGCAGGCAGAGACATCATCATGGATTGATCTGGAAGGCTTTCATCTTTACACCGGCTCGCAAAACCGCGATGCGACGGCACTCGGCGCCGGTTTCCGTGCGGCAATGGATTTGATTATCGAATTGAGTCAGGCTTGCGATTTCACCCCACGGCATCTGAATCTCGGCGGCGGATTTGGTGTGGTTTATCACCCGCAGGACGCGCCGCTGGATTTGGCCGCGCTTCAGCCTGCGCTACTTGAGGTCAGCGCCACCGCGCAAACGCATTGGCCCGGTGTGCGGCTCAATCTGGAACTGGGGCGCTATCTGGTGGCGGGTGCGGGCATCTACCTGACGCGCATCGTCGATAAAAAAACATCCCGCGGCAAAACCTATCTGCTCTGCGACGGCGGCATGCACCACCACCTCGCCCTTTCAGGCAACTTGGGCCAGATTTTGCGCCGCAACTGGCCGATTATCGCCATCGATCAACTCAATGCACCCTGCACTCATCCATTTGATCTTGCCGGCCCCTTGTGTACGCCGCTGGACGTACTCGGCCAGAATCAGGAACTGCCTGAGCTGGCTGTCAGCGATGTGATCGGGGTACTGCAATCCGGCGCGTATGGTTTAAGTGCATCGCCGAACGGCTTTTTATCCCACCCGGCTTGCGGAGAATATTTTTTACGCGATTGAACGATCTAATTTAACAGGCAGGAATGCCTGAATAGTTTACGGGTTTCGAGAATCAGACACTCAGGTTTTACGCTGTATGCGGTAGATGGCGTGCTCACCGAACCAGTTGGGGAACGCGCGCAGCAAGGTCGATTCGCGGTGGGCACTGTCCACGACGGCTCGATCGAGTATTTGAATCCCAAGCTCTTGGCAAAGTGATTCAAAGTCACTCAAGGTGCAGAGGTGAATATTGGGCGTGTTGTACCAGGGATTCGGCAATGCACGGTTGATCGGCATGTGCCCGAGCAACCCGAGTTGCACCCGGTTGCGCCAGTACCCCATGTTCGGGAAGGTGACGATGCCCTCGCGGGCGATGGTGAGCATGTCGGCCAGCAGGCGCTCGGGGTGTCGCATGGCCTGAATTGTCTGGCTCACGATCACAAAATCGAAGGACATGGGCGCGAACCAGTCACTGATACCGCTATCGAGATCTTCCTGAATGATGTTCAACCCGCGCTCGATTCCGGATGCGACCTTATCATCATCAAGCTCAAGCCCAACGGCGGAAACCTGCCGCCGCTCAATCAGATGAGACAACAGGGCCCCGTCACCGCACCCCAGATCAAGTACCCGGCTCTTGGACGTGATCCACTGTTCGACGATGTGCCAGTCGGGGCGAATCATACGGCACCCCCCGTGCTGTATACCGGGCTCGAAACGCCGCGCGGCGTGGAGGCGAAATCGATATTGGCCATATAACCTGCCAGTACACGGTGGTAGTAGGGAATCGTCATCAGGAAGGCGTCATGGCCGTGATTCGACTCGATTTCGGCATAAGAAACCTGCTTTCCGGACGCCAGCAGGGCACGCACGATCTCCCGGGATCGCTCGGGCGAGAAACGCCAGTCCGATGTAAACGAAACCACAAGGAAATGCGCCTTAACCTCGGCCAGTGCGGCGACCAGATCATCATTACTGGCCTGTGCCGGATCGAAGTAATCCAACGCCTTGGTCATCAGCAGGTACGTATTGGCATCGAAACGATCAACGAAACTGGTGCCTTGATATCGCAGATAACTTTCAACCTGAAACTCGACATCGAACCCGTACTGCACCTGCCCCGCGCGCAGTTCCCGACCGAACTTGGCTCGCATTGCATCGTCGGATAAGTACGTAATGTGCCCCAGCATCCGGGCAAGCATCAGCCCCCGGCGCGGCAATGCATTGTGATCCGCGTAACGCCCGCCATAAAACTCCGGATCGGTGATGATGGCCTGACGCGCCACTTCGTTGAACGCAATGTTTTGCGCCGACAAGCGCGGAGCCGCAGCGATTACGACAGCATGGGCGACTGCATCAGGATAAGTAATCGACCACTGCAAAACCTGCATGCCGCCCAAACTGCCACCGATCACCGCCGCCCAACCGGACAACCCCAGGTACTGCATAAGTCGATATTGGGCGTGCACCCAGTCTTTCACCGTCACGATCGGAAAGTCCGGCCCGTAGGGTTTGCCGCTGGCCGGATCGACGCTTAACGGGCCGGTCGATCCCTTGCAGCCACCCAAGTTGTTCAGACACACCACAAAAAACCGATCCGTATCGATCGGTTTCCCGGGCCCGATGGCCGAATCCCACCACCCCGGCTTGCGGTCGGTTTCTGCGTGGAAACCTGCCGCATGGTGATCGCCCGACAAGGCATGGCAGATCAGCACCGCATTACTGCCCTCATCATTAAGCTGACCGTAGGTTTCGTAAACCAGCTCATAGGAGGGCAGTGAACGACCACAATCCAAGGCCAACGGCTCGGAAAATCGGGCCGTCTTCGGCTCGACGATCCCCACAGATCGGCTTAAGACGGATTGCGCTAATTTCTCAGATGCATCACTCAATGCCGACACCTTAAATCTTGGAAGAACAGGAAACTCATCGCACAGACCCCGATTATCCCATCAATAAATTACCCACAAAAATCTGTAGCACCTGAATTGCAATCAGTACCGCCAAGGGGCTCAGATCGATCCCGCCCAAAGGGGGCAATATTTTTTGCACCGGCTGCAGGATCGGATCGGTCAGATCTTCCAGCAAGGCGACGCCCGGTGAGCGCCCATTCCCGATCCATGAAGCGATGGCGCGCATCAGTATCGTCCAGAAGAAGAGATCGGTCACCAACAGAAAGGCAAAGTACAGCGAGTTGAAAATCAAAGCCGCGGCTGAAACGCTGCCGACGCTCATCATGCCCAATACCCAGACCATCAACACGATCAACACGAGCGTGACCAATAACGACGCGAAATCGTGGCGACGGCTCTTGGGTAAAAAACGACGCAACGGGTTGAGAACCGGATTGGTCAGCTTGACCAGCGATTGCGTGATCGAATTGAAAAAGTTGGCGTGGAACAGTTGCAGAAAATAACGCACCATCACCACGAAAATCACCAGTTCGAACAGAGTCCGAACCAGGAACATCATCGGATCACCGAAACTGCCGCTCATGCCCTAACCTCGCCGGCGCTCAACTCGCGCCCCAATTCAATACTTCGCTGATGCGCTGCCGACAAAGCCTGCGCAAACGCATCTCTTAACCCGGCCTGTTCCAGCGCCGCAATACCGCGCTCGGTTGTGCCGTTCGGCGAGGTCACGCGAGCACGCAATTGTGCGGGCGATTCATCGGCAGACATGGCCAGGCGCGCAGCACCAAATACCGTTTCCAAGGTAAGCAATCGCGCCGTTTCTGCAGGTAGTCCCAAGTCCTCTGCCGCCGCCTGCATCGCTTCCATCACAAGGAAGATATAGGCCGGACCACTGCCAGACAGCGCGGTTACGGCATCGATATCGGCCTCGCGCTCGACCCACTGAACCAAACCAACCGCTCGCATCAGCGATTCGGCGAGATTTCGCTGGGTCGGGGTCAGCATGGACGAGGCATACAACCCGGTCGCTCCACAGCCCACCATCGCGGGTGTATTCGGCATGGCGCGAACGACGGCCACATGCCCGCCAAGCCAACGTTGCAATGCTTCGATGGTAATTCCCGCTGCAACCGAAACAACCAACTGGTGCGGCTTAACAACTGTGGCTATTTCCTGGGCAATGGCATAAATCTGATTGGGTTTGACCGCGAGCACAATCAGATCGGCCGAATCAACCGCCGTAGCGTTCTTGGCCGAACAGAGCACGCCATAGAGCGAGGTCAGGAGTTCGCGACGCGTCTCGGACGGATCAGACACCACCAGAGCCGGGGCATGTGTTGCGTCATCTGCCTGATTTTTTCGCAAGCCTTCTATTAACGCAGCAGCCATGTTGCCGCCCCCAATAAACGCAATTCGTGCTGCCTGCATAAACACCTCCCGGAAACGCTTCACACCAAAAATCGGTGTGCTATTGAAATCATCATCTCACTCGAAGCACGCATCAACACGGTCATCGAGGGAGCGCACAACAAATCTGTTCATCGGCTGAATGCACAGGACTTCTGACTTTATTATCAAGCAAAAGCCTTCTATTACGATCGGTCACAGGATCGCGGCATTTAAAAGGGAAATCACAGCGCTACACGAGCGCACTCTGAAACACTCAGCGAGGACAGGTTGAATCGTGCCTAAAAGTACCATGTTTCGCCCGCTTACTGGCGAGGACCGAACAAGGCCGAACCCACACGAACATGCGTGCTGCCTGCCGCAATGGCCGCCTCAAAATCGTCACTCATCCCCATGGACAGAACCGGAAGCGGTGATTCGAGACGGGCATTGAGTGCGGCCAAGCGACAAAATCCGTCAGAGGAGCCCGGCGCAGGAATCGCCATCAAACCCATCAGCTTCAAGCGAGGGAGATTTTGAAAGATGTCTACCATCCCAGGCAACTGCTCGGGCAGTACGCCCGACTTGCTGGCTTCGCCATCGATATTGACTTCGATCAGGACATTCAGCGGTGGCAATTCGATCGGGCGCTGGTCGTTTAAGCGCTGCGCAATTTTAGGTCGATCCACACTATGCACCCAAGAAAAATTCTCGGCTATTCCTCGTGTTTTATTGGACTGTATCGGCCCGATAAAATGCCAGACTATCGATGCTCCAACCGGCTGATCAGCCAGAGCCGACTGCTTATCCAAAGCCTCTTGCAGATAGCTTTCGCCGAAATCACGCTGCCCCAGGCTGGCCAGTTGCGCCATGGCTTCAATCGTTTGTCGCTTGCTGACAGCGATCAAAACCACAGAGCCATCGGGTCGCCCAACAGCATGTGATGCACGTTCGATACGGTTTTTTATACTGGAGAAGCGCTCATGTAGTGAATTCAAGTTGCACCCCGCGACGGTTCGATTTATTTTGTGATCTGGTTTGTTACATAAAGCACAGGGAACTTGATCTTTTGCATGTTTCGGGCATTTTGCATCACAGTGGCTCGCGCATCAAAAAGTGCGACGAACCCGTTACCTTTGCAGCAGAAAACAGAATCCCTAGCCCTATGCAGACAAATGCGAGAAAGTTCAGGTACAGTCCGCATTGGCTAGACCAAAATGGCCTGACCAAACCTCAAGTAGACTGAGCTTAGCCCCCGATAGCATCCTATTGGGGGATTGTTTTAAGGATTAGCACACAAGGACCTTCGATCATGGCAGAACAACGCGGTATTGATTCCCTTCTTACGTTTTCAGTAAAAAACGGCGCCTCAGATCTTCATCTGTCTGCCGGTGAGCAGCCTCGCGTGCGGATCGACGGCGATGTGCGCAAAGTCAACGTGCCCGTTATGGAGCACAAAGACGTGCACGCCATGGTGTACGACATCATGAACGACAAGCAACGCAAGGAATACGAAGATAATCTTGAGGTGGATTTTTCGTTCGAACTTCCCGGCGTGGCTCGCTTCCGGGTTAACGCATTCAACCAGAACCGCGGAGCGGCTGCGGTATTTCGAACCATTCCCAGTGAAATCCTATCTCTTGAACAATTGGCCACGCCAAGTGTGTTCAAGGATTTGTGCCTGTTTCCGCGCGGCATCGTGCTGGTCACCGGCCCGACGGGTTCCGGTAAATCAACGACTCTGGCCGCGATGATCGATTACATCAACGATAATCGTAACGACCACATTCTGACGATCGAAGACCCGATCGAATTCGTTCACAACAGTAAAAAGTGCCTGATCAACCAACGTGAAGTGCATCGCGATACCCACAGTTTCAATGCGGCACTTCGCTCGGCCTTACGCGAAGATCCCGATGTGATTCTGGTCGGCGAGTTGCGCGATCTGGAAACCATCCGTCTGGCGCTCACCGCAGCGGAAACCGGCCACCTGGTGTTTGCGACCTTGCACACAAGTTCTGCCGCCAAAACCATCGACCGCGTGGTGGATGTGTTCCCCGCTGCGGAGAAAGATATGGTTCGTTCGATGCTGTCAGAATCACTACGCGCTGTAATCTCCCAAACACTGCTCAAGAAAATCGGTGGTGGGCGGATTGCTGCGCACGAGATCATGCTGGGCAGCCCGGCGATTCGTAACCTGATCCGTGAAAACAAAATCGCCCAAATGTACTCGGCCATTCAAACCGGCCAAACACAGGGCATGCAGACACTCGATCAGAACTTGCAGCAGCTCGTCAAACGCGGGCTGGTCGCTAAAGACGAAGCCCGTGCCAGAGCACAAAACAAAACGGACTTCATGTAACTTCTTCACTAAGATCAAAGACGTTATATCCACACACCAAGGAACGCGCATTCATGGATCGCCAGCAAGCAGCTAACTACGTTCAGGGCTTATTACGCAAAGCAGTGGAGCTTGATGCCTCCGACCTATTCGTAACGGTAGGCGCCCCACCGAGTGCAAAAATCAACGGGGAAATCACCCACCTGACCGAAACAAGCTTGTCGACCAACCATACCCAAATGTTGGTTCGGTCGATCATGACCGACAAGCAGATCGCCTCGTTTGAAGAAACGCGCGAAGCGAATTTCGCGATTTCTCTGCCCGGTGTCGCCCGCTTCCGTGTCAATGCGTTCATGCAGCGCGGCAGTGTGGGGATGGTTCTGCGGATGATTCGATCCGACGTGCCCAAATTCTCCGAATTGTTATTACCAGAAATCCTCGAAACCATTTCCATGACCAAACGTGGCTTGGTGATTTTCGTTGGCGCGACCAGCTCGGGGAAGTCGACCTCGCTTGCTGCCATGCTCGATTACCGCAACGAAAACTCGGCAGGCCACATTGTTACCATCGAAGACCCGATTGAATACGTGCACCGACACAAAGGTTGCCTTGTGACCCAGCGTGAAGTGGGCGTGGACACCGATACGTTCGAATCGGCGTTGAAAAACACCCTTCGACAAGCGCCAGATGTCATCCTGATTGGCGAAATCAGGGATCGCGAAACGATGGATCATGCCATTGCCTTCGCCGAAACCGGGCATCTTTGCCTGGCTACGCTGCACGCCAACAACACCAATCAGGCACTGGACCGCATCATCAACTTCTTTCCGGAAGAACGTCGCCATCAACTGCTGATGGACCTTTCCCTGAACCTGAAATCGGTTGTTTCCCAACGGCTGCTGCGCAAGGAAGACGGTAACGGCCGCGTTCCAGCGGTCGAAGTGTTGATCAACACGCCATTGATCGGCGACCTGATCTTCAAGGGCGACGTGCACGAAATCAAGGAAGTGATGAAACGCTCCCGCGAACACGGCATGCAAACTTTCGACCAAGCGTTGCTGGATCTGTACGACGAAGGCCTGGTGTCCTTCCAGGAAGCCCTGCGCAATGCGGATTCACAAAACGACCTTCGCCTTAATATCAAACTGCACAGTCGTCGCGGCCTACCGAAGGACTTCGAGGATGGGAACGATCAATTGCGCGTTGAAAGTGATGATTGATTCCCTTTCCAAATAGCCATCGCCTGGCCCACGCGCCAAAATGATCAAATAGACAAATCATAGTATCGTCGTCCAGCCCGACGATTTTGTAAGGAAGCAAAAATGAACGAATCCGCTCTCGACCCCTTTCTGAAGCTGCTGGCTGAAAAGGAAGGCTCGGACTTGTATTTCAGTACCGGTGCGTTGCCTGCGGTCAAAATTCAGGGCGAATTGCGATTCATCGGCAAGGAACGGCTCAAGCCGGGCCAGGTCGAGGGTTATGCAAAATCCATCCTCAGCCCCGAACAAACTGATGCGTTCTATCGCGATCTGGAACTCAACCTGGCATTAAGCCGCCCGTCCCTTGGCCGATTCCGCGTCAACATTTTCATGCAGCGAGGCGAATGGTCCATGGTGATTCGCTTTATCAAGAGCGAAATCCCGCGTATTGCCGACCTCAATCTCCCGCAAGTCATCGAAAAACTGGTTGAAGAACGCCGCGGATTGATTTTGGTGGTGGGTGCCACCGGCTCAGGCAAATCAACCACGCTCGCCGCCATGATTGATTACCGGGCAGAAGCGCGGCCCGGACACATCCTGACCATTGAAGATCCGATGGAGTACGCCTTTAGGCACAGAAACTCCGTTGTCAACCAACGCGAAGTCGGTGTCGATACGCACAGCTACGCCGCCGCTCTGAAAGAAGCACTGCGCGAAGCGCCAGACGTCATCATGATCGGCGAGGTGCGTGACAAGGCCACCATGGAACATGCACTGGCCTACGCCGATACCGGTCATTTATGCGTATCGACGCTTCATGCGACCAATGCTCATCAGGCACTGGACCGAATCATTCGATTCTTCCCTCCGGAATCGAGAGATCAGTTATTGATGGATCTCTCCTTGAATCTGCGCGCAATCATCTCCCAGCGCCTTGTCATCGGCAGCCAGGGGATGCGTGTGCCGGCCGTTGAAATCATGGTCAATACACCGTTCATCGCCGATCTGATTAAACGAGGCGAGATTGACGAGATGAAAGAAGCCATGGAGAAAAACGAACTGGAAGGCTCGCAAACTTTCGACATGTCTCTGCACGCGCTATGGAAGGCCGGCAACATCGAACGCGAAGAAGCGTTAAAAGCAGCAGACAGCCGAGCCAACCTGGAATGGCGGATGAACTTTGGCGCGGGGAAAGATGAACTCCGAGCCTCTGCCGCGCAGGCATCCACAAAGAACACCATGAAATCCAGCGCCACGCATGACGGTGAGCTACCTCCGCTGGATTGAGCGCGCATCAACTGCAATAAAATGCACTGCTTCGTCGCATAATTCATCCCTTAAGCACCCTGGGCTCAAACGCTCAAAAGCATTTTACTGATTGCCCCGAACATCGGGGCTTCTTTCAGTGCTGATCGTGACATCAAACCTTGAATGCCATTACCACCGAGCTGTGACTGATTGACAGGGTATACAACCACTCGCACCCGAAATGCTCATAAAATCAGCTGCTTACCCCCCTCTTTCACCAAAAAAACCGCCCAGCACCACCGCTGACACCAGACGCTGTTCACCTGCAATAGGGCACCTCGAAATACCCGTGATTCGTCGTTCCCGCGAAAGCAGGAACCCAGAAAAATCAAGGCGCTGGATTCCCGCCTACGCGGGAATGACGGGTTTTTCTAACTTCCCAATAGTGCCCCTCATGCTTGTTCAGCAAACGACTGAATTTATTTTTTGGGTGCGTTGAATAACGCCACCACGACATTTCAAAGGGTGTATCTCGGGATATCCGAGCACAGCACCACCCCACCTCAATTATAAGAAATATCTATAGCAATCCCCGTAAAGAACCCAATCAACCGACATCACGTCGCGCTAACAACAAATATCCTCATGAATATCGAAGTCAATAAATAGCACGTAAAACCATACATAATGGGGGAAAGGGCGATTTTCGACGCCCAGCCATCCGAATTGTCATAAATAGAATTTTGTCGATATTTTTCTTTATTAATAAATAAATCTTATCTAAAATAATCTCTGATGGATGAGCAGATCGGGGCAATCAGGTCGCAATTTCAACCGGGCAAGCTTTCTGGCAAAGCAAGCCAATGCGCGATCGACTCATCGAGTAACTCCAACAAAGAGGTATGTCTGACATGAACTACTCGCTTACAGGAATCCTGGGCGCCGCTCTCGGTCTTGCTCTTCTGCCCCAAACCGCTGCGGCAGAAACAGCAAATAACCTTGCTCAATCCCCCCGCAGCGCCATGCTCGCGCAAACCTGTGCCGGTTGTCATGGCACGCAAGGTTATCTGCAAAACAACGCATTCATGCCCTTGGCCGGCATGCCGCCGACCCAGTTTGTGACTGCAATGAAGTCGTTTGCCGATGGCTCTCGTCCATCAACGGTCATGGGACCGCTGGCACAAGCATTTTCGGCGGAGGAAATACAGGCCATGGCCGCGTATTTCGCCCAATTCCCTAAAGACGCAACTGAAGCGAAGTGAGGCCGAGCATGAACACAATGAATCGTCGTAATTTCCTGAAACTGACTACCGCGGCAACCGCAGCGGCCGCAACGTTTGGTGCAGGCTCGGCAGTCGCCAAAGACGCGCCTCATGTCGTTGTGATTGGTGGCGGCGTTGGTGGAGCTACGTTCGCCAAATACATGAAAATGTATTCACCAGAAACCCACGTCACCATCATCGAGAAAAACAAGGAATACCAGCGACCCTACGGTTCGAGCGAAGTGATTGTTGGCCGCATCGGGATGAACGACATCACCATTTCCTACGATGATCTCAAAAACAAACATGGGGTTAATTTTGTTTTCGATACCGTCACCGGCGTCGATTACGACAAACGTGAAGTCAAAACCGCTGGCGGTACAACCCTTAAATACGATCGTTTGCTCGTAGCGCCGGGCGTTTCGTTCGATTACAGCCAGATACCCGGCATGGATTCGAACGAGGCACAATCGAAAATCGTCCACGGTTGGGATGCAGGCGACCAACTGCTCACACTGCAAAAACAACTTCAAGCCGTACCGGTCGATGGAACGGTCGTGGTCATCCCGCCGCCAAATCCCTATCGCTGCCCGCCCGGCCCGTACGAACGTTCCGGCCTGATCGCCCAGTGGTTTATTAATCGCGGCGATAAGAACGCCAAAGTCATCATTCTTGACCCAAAAAACGGCTTTACCGTCGATCGCACCATGTTGCAAGCATGGAACCGGCTGTATGGTTTTAATCTGCCAGAAAGCTTCAAGGGTTATACCGCCGAGGAACGCGCCACATTCAAAAAATACGATACGCACGGAAAAATCCAGTGGGTTACCGCCGACGAAGGCGGCCGCGTAGTCAAAATCGACCCCGCCACGATGACCGTTGAAACCGAAGTGAGTGTATTCAAGGCCGACATGATCAATCTGATTCCGCCGCTCAAGGCCGGAAAAATCGCTCTGGACATGGGCTTGGCAGATAAATCCGGCTGGTGCCCCGTCGATCAAAAAACATTCGAATCTACCATCCAGCCGAATGTGCATGTGATCGGGGATGCCTGCATTGCAGGCCAAATGCCTAAATCCGGCTACGCGGCCAACAGCCAAGCCAAAGTTGCGGCGCTACAGATCAAGGCGTTGCTGGCAGGCCAAGAACCGATTGAGCCGGCATTCCAGAACACCTGTTACGCACTGGCGGGCCGAGACGACTATGGCATGTTCGTTGCGGATTTCTTCCGCCTCAAGAACGGCGTCATCACACGCGATGACTATCCGCGTTATCTGCCATTCAAAGCAAGTGATGCGCAATACCAATTGTCGGCGGTTTATCTGCATGCCTGGATGAAGAGTTTCACAGAAGACATTTTTTCGTGATGAAGGGGTCTTTGCGGTCACCTGTTACCGACAAAGCAAAATAAAAAAAAGGGGCAAGCCTTTCGTGATGGGTCGTTAACCTCACCCAAGCAAAGCCCCTTTTCAGTCTTAAAAGACGGGAGTCATACGATGGACCTAATTGGTTTATATCCCACCTGGTACGAACCGGGTATCGGCAGCGGCTGGGTGATCGGCATCATCGCCACCATCCATGTGCTTTTCTCACACACCGCCGTTGGCGCGGCCCTACTGTTCACTTATCTGGCCTATTTAGGCTATCGTGACGACCGGCCGGAACTGCTCGATTTCATTAAGAAATACGGCCTGTTCCTGCTGGTCTTCTCTTACATTCTGGGTTCGATTACCGGCCCGGGCATTTGGTATTCGACTACGGTCGGCAGCCCGCGTGGCATTTCGGCACTCATCCATAACTTCGTCTGGAAATGGGCGACCGAATGGGTATTCTTCGTCATCGAAGTCGTTGGCGTGTACATGATGGTGTACCTCGTCGGCAAAGTGGATAAAGCCACCTACCTGCGCATTGCCATTACCTTCGGCATGGCCTCGTTTGCCACCATGTTGGCCATCGTCGGCATTCTATCGTTCATGATGGAACCGGGCATGCCGGATTGGGCCGAAAAAGGTGGTTATCTGTTGGGCTTCTATGGTGATAACACCTTCGCTCAGTTGGCCATTCGAATTGCCTTCATGTTCACCATGACAGCGGTAGTTGGCGGCATTGTGGTTGCCGGCTTGAAAGATCAGGTGTTCAAAACCTGGCTGGCTCGCCGCTTGGCCGTTCTGGGTATTGTTTCAACGGTTGTGGGTATTGCATTTTACCCTTGGTATCTCAACACCTTGCCCGCCCAAGCCCAGATTGTGATGGAAAATCGCATTCCGGATTATTACGGCACGGCGATTTTGACGGTCTTGTTGTCAACGATTGCGTACTTTGCATTCACGCTGTTCAAGCCGCGCATGTTGACGGCCTCGATTGCCGGTTTTGCCACCCTGTCGATCTTGATCTTGGGCTTGTTCCCCGGTGAAACCATTCGCGAATCGGCACGCAAACCGTTCGTGGCCGGTGAGTACCTGTACTCGAATCAGGTCATCGCCAAAGATGTGCCCGGCATGACGATCAAATCGGAAATCCCAACGCTGGAAAAAGTCGGCTTTACGCACGCCTCGGTTTTCTGGCCAGAAACGCAGCGTGATATCACAGTCAACAACGCGCATGAAGTGGGCCGTACGCTGGCTATCGCCGCCTGCAGTAACTGTCATTCGCTCTCGCCTACCGGCATCCGTCCCATTGCGGGCTATTTTGGCGGCATGACCGATATCCCACGCATCAAGACGTATCTCTTGGGCGCACTGGCTACCGGCAACACCATGTACATGCCAAAAATCCCGCTGCAAGACAAAGAAGCGGAAGCACTGGCGCTGTATTTAGCCAGTTTGGCTGACCCGACAGTCGTCGCGCGCTATATCGAAGAAAACAGCAAAACAGCGGATGCACCGCAAAAAGTGCTGCCAGCCATCGACGATAAAACAGCCGCATCGCCCGTTGCCCGCGCGCATGTTTCTTTCTTAACTACTGGTTCAGAGGAGTAACCCGATGGACGCTTCCATGCTCTACGCGCTGCGCGACCCCCTTGGGGTTCCGGCTGCGCCCATTATCTTCCTGCTTTTAGGCGTATTGACCTGGGCGTTGCACATTGCAGCCGTCCACGTTCTGTTGGGCGCATCAGGTTTGACTTTATTCGGCTCGCTGAACAAAAACCCGCATTGGCGCCGCCTGGCCGATGCCATGGTCAGCACCGCAAAAATCGCGGTTTCCGTTGCCATCGTGTTAGGCGTGGCGCCCTTGCTGTTCGTGCAGGTTATTTACGATCCGTTCTGGTACACCTCCAACGTGCTATCGGCTTGGTGGGTGATCGGGTTCATCGCGTTTTTGATAATCGGCAGTTTGCTGCTGTTTACCTTCTACGCCTTGAATTCAAGCATGAAAACCCAGCCCAAAACCCGCTGCCCCGGTGCCATGCTGGCGGCAATCGCGTTCTTCTTGGTTGTGGGCTTCATCATGCATGCCCTATCGGTGCAGATGTTAAAGCCGGAAAAGTGGATGGAATGGTACGCCCCCGGCGGCATTGTTGACGCATCAGGACGCGCATTACATGCCTACAATTTCTGGCGCTTTGGCTTCTTTATTTCGCTGTCTGCGCCCGTTATCGGCCTGTGGCTGATTGCCTACCGTCGTTACCTGCTCGGTCGTGAAAACGAAGATCAAGGCTACTTAGCCTTCGTTCGTCGGCTGGCCATGCCGCTGATCAGCATTGGCGGCATCATCGCCTTGGCGCTGTATGCCGGCTGGATGGCTACCCTGGACCAAAACGTTGCAAGTTTCGCGCTTAGCTTCTGGTCCATCATCACCGTTGCCATGCTCCTGCTCGCGGTCGCCGTGCCCTTTGTGCTGAACAAAAAGCTCGATACGGGTTTCTGGGGCTATGTTCCTTTTGCAGTCGGCGCGGTGGCGTTGATTGTTGTCGGCGCTATGCGTGAAGCCTTGCGTTGGGTCACGCTGTATGGCGTCCATGGCTACAACGCGCTCGACTACAAACTGCACATGGATTGGTACAGCACCCTGATGTTCTTCCTAACCTTTGCGGCCATTGGCGGCGCCGTGTTGGCGTACCTGCTCACCGTTTCATGGAAAGCGGGGCAAACCAAAGGGATGTATGTCGCCTCACCGATGGTCAATCGCATGGGCACGATCGGCATCTCCCTGCTGGCCGTGTGGATTATTCAGTACTTCGCCATTGGTCTCTGGGTGGCCTACAGCGGTTAATCCTATTTTTCTGAGTTTCACCCGCCGCTCCAACCGAGGCGACGGGCGAATTGGAGTTAAGCATAATGAAAAAAATCACTTTGGCGTTTTTGTTAAGTCTTGGCAGTGCGAGCTTGGCCGTGGCCGCCGAGCACACGGCGCACGATATTGTTCAGTGGACACCCACCACCTGGGCCGAAGCGCAACGCGACATGCCGAAAGGCGACGTAGCCGCCGGTGAGAAACTGCACAGCACGATGTTTTGCGCTTCCTGTCATGGCGCAAAGGGAGAGTCGACCACCAATAACTGGCCTTCTTTGACCGGACAAAGCGCGGCATACACCTACAAGCAGCTTTTGGATTACAAGAGCCATTTGCGCAACGAAGATGATCGTGCGCACATCATGGTCGTCGTGGCCAAGATGCTCTCCAAGCAAGACATGGCCGATCTAGCCGCTTTTTACGCCGATCAACCATTGCCCTGCCCCAACGGCCTGTCCAAGCCGGCACCATCCTTGGTTACGGTTGGTGATCCCAAACGCCTGATTACCCCATGCGCCGCCTGTCATGGCGCCAACGGACAGGGCGGCGTCAACGAAACCACGGCTCTGCGCGGCATGCCAAGAGACTACTTCATCCGCACCATGGAAATGTTCCGCGAAGGACATCGTAACAACGACACCTTCAAAGGCATGAGCCAATTCGCCAAGCCCCTGACCGATCAGGAGATTGCCATGCTCGCGGATTACTATGCCTGTGATGGCAAAAAAGAAACCGCCAGCAACCAAGCCAGCGCGAAATAACTTTTGTTGGGATGCTCAACGATAAAAAACCAAAGCAGCTGATTTGGTTTTTGTAATGAGCACATCCTTCACTAATTATTCAAGAAGGGCGCCTTTGACTGAATCGAAGATTTCGATTTAAGAAGTGTCTTGTCGTTCCCTCATCACAATCCCGCCAGTGCTTGACGGGATTTTTTTGTTTTAGGCGCAAAATTTGACTAAGGTAATACTAAAATTATCTTGCAAAAGACAATTTGGAATACAACGCTTTAATTAAACCAAGTGAAAGTACCAAACCGACGCCCTCAATTATCGGAACGGCCATCAGTCAGGCGTTCTTAATTGAGCGCACTGATGTAGAACTAGCTCAGGCAGGCAAAGTGCTGGCATTCGATTTCGATGAACATGGGCAGATCATCCAAATAGAAGCGGACAGTGCCGCCCTCGCACATCTCTCTCATGTCAAATCAGCCGCTGCTGCTGACTCAGTCTCCTGACGGCGGCACGTAGCCCTCGGGCTGAGTTACCTCTCCGCCGCCGAAGAGGAATTTCTCCATTTCTTCCTCAAGAAATTTTCTGGCCTTCGGATCGATTGGCGACAGGCGATACTCGTTGATCAACATGGTCTGATGACTACGCCAGGCCAACCAGGCCGATTCGGAAACCTGTTCGAATATCCGCTGCCCCAACTCGCCCGGATAAGGCGGTTTAGCCAGCCCTTTGGCTTCACATTGCAGACGAGCACAAAATACGACGCGATCATTCATATAAATTCCTATTTAATTGGGTTTATGGCGTGCATGAACTCTGGGATGACTTCAGCGCCGGATAGTCCGACAAAAAACGGCTCATTGGTTTGGGCAACCCCAAAAGCGGCGCGCGCGCTGCCAACTCAATCAATGGCAACCAGAGCACATCGGGATTGTCCTCGACGCTCGATGTGCGAGAAACCACCATGTGATCAATGCGGGCATCGAGCAAATAATGCGTGAATCGATGTTCGAATGTTGTCAAGGGCGAAGTTGGGCCGCGCTGTTTCAGCCGATGTATCGAAAGCATCGACTGCTGGCCTGAATTATCTTTCGCCTGTTTACCTGAAACGGCCGAATCGAGTGTGTGTTCCTGCGACACACAGTCATCGGCGGGAATATACTCGGGCAGACACCACAACCCACCCCAGATCCCCGTCGGAGGACGGCGAATCAGCATCAGGCGTTCCGCTTCATCCTCGATCGCCATGAAGACAGCACGACGGGTCGGCACGGGTTGACGCCTGCGCCGAACGGGCAAGGATTCAACCCGATTGGACGCGAACGCCACGCAGTCCGCAGAAACGGGGCAAGCCGAGCATCCCGGCGAATGGCGTGTGCACAGGGTTGCACCGAGATCCATAATAGCCTGCGTGTAATCGGCCACGCGGGTCTGCGGCGTATGTAATTTGGCAACTTCGTACAGCGCCTGAATAGTCGAAGCCTGCTCGATGGGACGATCTATACCGGCATGGCGTGCCAGCACGCGTTTAACGTTTCCATCCAGAATCGTTTCCGGCACATCGAATGCCTGCGCCATGATCGCAGCGGCTGTGGAAGGCCCTACACTAGGCAATGCCTGCCAACCGGCGCGCGTTTCTGGAACGCCTTGCTGCGCCATGATTTGCGCGGCGGCGTGCAGATTGCGGGCGCGGGCGTAATAGCCAAGTCCAGACCACAACGCCAACACCTCATCCACCGGTGCGGCAGCCAATACGTCCAACGATGGGAAGCGCTGCATGAATCGATTGAAATACCCGATCACCGTCGCCACTTGCGTTTGCTGCAACATGATCTCGGAGATCCAGACGCGGTAGGGTGTCCTGGGATGCTGCCAGGGCAAATCGTGCCGGCCGTGCCGATCGAACCAGTCGAGCAGGCGGCTGTGAAAATCGCTTGCCGACATTAACGATGACCCAAACTACAACGACAACCCAAACTACAATCCTAGCCCCTTGAGCAGGTTTTTCACTGGAGCGGCCTTGTCGCCAAGGCGTTTATCCAGCTCGGTGTTGATTTTATCTTCCACTTTCTGCTTGGCCTGATCTTTGAAGACGGACTGCATGTCAATGCCGAACTTAGGCTGAGCAAACGTGCCGGTAATCTTGATCGGCACATTGAGCTGCTTGAGTTTTTCCAGTGCCTTACCATCCTGCCCGGTTGCCGTGTTAACCACGGTGGCATTGAGCAGATAGTCGATTGTTTCACGCGACAAATCCACATCGCCTTTGCCCGTTACCCGCAACAACGGCGATGCGCCTTTAAGATCATCGTTGCGCACAACGCCATTGTTGATAACCGCACTACCGGTAATGGCCGAAAAATCGGTGGCCTGCGTTTTCGGTACGGCCGTTGTTTCGCCCTGTAATCTAGCTTGTGCGGCGCGCAGCATGTAACCCAAGTCGAGCCCCTTGATCTGACCATCGCGTAACGAGAAATTGGCCGTGCCATCCAGAGCCGACTTGAGTTTGCTAAGGCGTGAACCTTGGGTTCGCAGATCAAAACGCACATCGCCAGCACCGGAGAGACGATCCTCATTCATCGCAGCCATCAAGGCCGGTTGTAGCGAAATATTTTGGGCATTGAGTTTTGCCTGCCAATCGGGAACCGAACCGCGCACATCCAAACCGGCCTGGCTTTGTATTGCGCCATCAAACGACTTGAAATCCAGTTGTTTGATATTGATTTTTCCACCCGAAGCGAGCACGGCAAGTGCCAACTGTTTGAGCTGATATTTCTGATAAGTCAGTTGATCAAGCGTGATTTCGGCATCGAGATTCAGCTTGCGCAATGCCTCCACGGGGAGCGGAATTTCCATATCAGCCGAAGCAACTGGCTTTGGCTGATCCGTCAAGGAACCCTGAGCTCCAGCCGGTTTGTGCTCAGATGGCTTTGCCGAAGCACTCCCCGGCGGCAGATACGGATTGACATCGAAGGCACCGCCTTTGAGGCGGGCGTACATCCGGTTGGTTTTCAGATCACTGATGCCCACGGTCCCGTTCAGATCATGACCATCCAGACTGAACACCAAATGATCCAGCATGGCCTGACTTGATGTGACACGCACATCAGCCTTCACCGCACATTGCGTCAATGCCTTGTCCGATTGCATCGCCGGTACGCGATACTTGAGCGCTTCGGCCAACTGGCGGGGATTGAACGGCATGATTGCCAGCGGGCCGGTCACCGATAGGTTCTTTCCGAGGCCCATGACATCCAATGAAGTTTTGACGACCAACGGGGTGGATTCGATCTGCCAGTTCGGCAGGCTGATATTCCCCTTGTTCATATCCGCCGCCACGCCACCATGGGCTGAAAAGTCCAGTTCACCCGTGTGTGTGGGCATACCTTGCATTTTCCCGGCAAGCGATAGCTTGTCACTCGAATACAGCCCCTTTTGCCAATCTGCCGAGAGCGCTCCCTTGGCGGTCAACGCGGCATGCGTCATACCAAATCCTTTTTCCATATCAACGGTGGCATCCATCGCGGAGAGATTGACCGAATGCTTGGGCAGATCAACCGTTACCTCAGGCACGGATAGATCGAGCTCCGTCTTAGCGGGCAGTGCATTGGGGTTGTGTTGTGGATCGGGCACCACACTGGCATGAAATTTCATGGATTTAGCTGAGAACTGTTCGCCATTGGTTTTCATGTCGAATGTGCTGCTCAGACGGACGTCGCCCGTGAGCTTGCCCAACTTAGAATCTTGCGTGGCGTAACTGAAGTTGAGGGACATATCGACCGCCTGCCCAAGGCGAATCGCACCACTGTCGAGGTTCAGATGCTGCAACGCCAACGATTGCCCGGTAACTGCGTCTTGCCAATCAAGGGTCGCATCATTGATTGCCACGCCACCGATGGCCAGAGACGTCGCATTCCGCGTGGCAGCCGGAGCAGAACCGGGCGAAGCGCCGGATTCAGATGCTGATGGACGGGCTAACAAATCCGCCCAATTGGTCACTCCGTCGCTGTTCCGAGCCAAATGGATGGTTGCCCCATCGAGGACAAGTTTCCCGACTTCAAACTGGCCCTTAAGCAGAGGAAGAAACGCGGCTTTCACTTCGACCGTTTTGGCCGTAACCATGTCCTTTGGGGAAAAGCCCGGCGCATTACCCAGAGCAACATCTCGCACCGACACGCCCAGCCACGGAAACAGCGTGAGCTTGATCGGCCCGCCCAACTCAATGCTCCGTCCGGTCTTTTCCTGCACGAGGCTGGAAATTTTATCTTTGTAATCATTGGGATCGAACGTGGCGACAAAGGCAACCGCTGCAATGACCAACACCAGAATCAGAGCAACGACCCACATAACAATTCGTTTGATCCACTTCATTACAGCACCTATCTTGGTAAAACCACGTTTCGTGAAACAGCCGGGGAATTTTCGGGCGTCAACCCCCTCAAAAGTTCACAGAAATTTCAGACAAATCTTTGCTTGGGGCCAACTTTAGCAGACAATAAGTTGTGACGGGCACTATGCAAGGATCAGGCAAGGATTTGGTGATCCGTTTCCAATTCATCCATCAAGACCGAGTAACCAAACGCTTCATGGGCATTACCATAAAACTTTTCGCCAGCCTGCGTGAGCAGTTCGCGCGCGATGAGCTGAAAACAACTGACACACCAGCCACCGTACACGATGCTTGGCTACGCATCACGCAGAAAGAGCGACCCGCCAATATTCTGGCTGCGGTAAATCACGAATACGTCAACTTTGATCACCCCTTAAATGATGGCGATGAAGTGGCATTTTTTCCGCCGGTGACCGGTGGCTAGAGAGCAGAACATGACTCCAGAAATCCAACAGATGCTGGCGCGCCGCCAACGATTCATCAAGCGATGGCCTGTCGTCGCCCTGGTTGCTGCTGCCGTAACCCTGAGCTTTTATGCATGGGCATTCATCAAGCAGCCGATACTCGTAAACCCCGTTCACGTCGTTCACCTGATTCAGAACAACGCACTGGATAGTGCGACTCAATCACTTCTAGCCATCGTCGCGCCGCTGATGTTTTTGACTGTCGGCGCGCTCCTTCTTCTACTGCTGTTATTCGTGACCGTCGGACTGATCAACGAAGGCCGTCTGATCCGTCTTCTGGAGCAAAAACAAGCGCCCTAAATCCTTTGCGTAAATCTTTATTTTTTGTGATCATCCTGTAAAACAAAAAGTATAAAAAGGAACATGATTTCAGGCAGGCTCGGTTCGACGACTTATCCCGATCACATTTCATGGAGAAAACAGCATGTCCCTCATCAAAAAACCACTGAAAACACGTCCGGTTTGCAAAGTCACCTTCACCTTGCCGCCTGCTTATGGAGTAGAGGCAGAGGCTGTAACGTTGGTTGGCGATTTCAACGAATGGTCACAAGAAAGCCATCCCCTGAAAAAAGGGAAAAGTGACGGGAGCTTCAGCATCACGGTTGATCTTCCCGTCAACGAGAAATTCCAGTTTCGATATCTGATCAACGGCGCCACTTGGATAAATGATGATCAGGCCGACGAGTACACCCCTTCACCATTCGGCAACGAAAGTAACAGCGTCGTTCGCACCTGAAAAGATAGGCGCATACCCGCGTGAATTTACTAAAACCCGAACGGACGCCAGAGGAACATCATGGACGCGCTTGAAACACTTAACTATAAATTCGCAGATTGCGAGGGTCTTGAATTCGTCAAGATCGGTGATCTTACCCTTGCAAAAATCGATACCCCGCTTACCCAAGCAATCGTCGCCGTTCAAGGTGCACAAATTGTCGAATGGAAACCTGCCAATGAAGACCAACTTGTTGTCTGGCGGGCAAAGGAACCGACTTACGAAACGGGTAAATCCGTGCGTGGCGGCGTACCGATCTGCTGGCCGTGGTTTGGTAATCACCCCAATCTGACCATGGCGCATGGTTTTGTGCGATTCAAGGATTGGATTCTGATGAACGCCCAATGCGACTCCGATGGCCAGATGCACATGCACTGGCGAATCACGGACGATGCCGAGTCCCTTGCTTTATGGCCACACCGCTTCGAGTTGGATGTGATCATGCATATCGGCACCGAGTTGCGCATCCAGTTGGTGACCCACAACACCGGGGACGAATCGTTCAGCATCACTCAGGGGATGCACACCTACCTGAATCTCGGCGATACGCGCAGCACGGTCATTCGCGGGCTGGAAGGCGGATACTATCTGGACAAGCTAAAAGGGTTCGCCCGCACACCGCAAGACGACATTATCACCATCACCGGCGCCATGGACCGTATCTATTTCGGCACCACGCACACCGTCGAGGTGGAAGACGCCGAATTCAATAGAGTCATTGTCGTGGCCAAAGAAGGAAGTCATTCGACCGTCGTCTGGAACCCGGACGAAAATGTGCCATCCGGCATGCTTCCTGAGGAGTCGAGAAACATGGTTTGCGTTGAAGCCGTGAATGCCGCCGACGATACCGTCTCGATCGCTCCGGGCGAACGCAAGATACTGGGCACCACAATCTCAGTCCGGCCAATGAACTGAACAAAGGGCCAGCGCTATCTTTCATCCCGAGCAGACTGCTTCAAATCAAGTATCGCTGTAACCGCATGACGACCCGATCCAACTGCTGCGACTCAAGCGGGCCAAGATCGACAAACTCGGCCCCAAAGATCCACTCGCCCGGGGAAACAATGCGCTGATTGCGAATCACGAGATTCACCGACAGATCGGCAAAACCATCAATGGACAATTTCACCGGGGACAATTGCACCCCTAAATCCAAACCGATAGCCTGATCGGGACGCAGTGCGATTGCACAACCGCCGGCAGAAAGATCATCTAAACGCCCGACCCAAAGGGTACTTGTTGTCGGCTGGAAAAACTCCACCACACCAATGACATCAGGTGGAATATGCACTCGAAACACATTCCGGCGTTGCAAACGATCTATTTGAGCAGGGTAGGGAATCTCAAAGTACCGGTCGGTGCCCTCAATCTTCTCTTTAAGATCATTGACATAAAACCATGAAACCAACTGGTCGATAACCGCCTGCACCCGAATCCGGCCGGAAGCCTTGAGGTGCCTCAAGGGGACTTCCTTAGGCTGGTCAATTAAAAAACGGCGGTTTTCCGGATCATTAGAGACCATCTGAACCGCAATCTGAAAATCTTCATCCCCTTCAGGGATCAACCAGAAATGCCCACGTTCCTCAAAATGTCGCGCAAGTATCTTGTCGATGATGCGGGGGCTCCGTGCCGTAATAATGGTATCTTGCTGACTCATAAGTAAGGGCGCATCCGGAAGGCCTGCTCAAAATAATGAGCTAGCATAACGAGCCTTACCCGCAACGGGCAAGAACTCATCATCGTTCTCCTTATCACCGCCGGATGGATCACGGCTTCCCGCCCCACTCGGGCAGTCGCTTAACTGCCAGTTCAAAGTTCAACTGCGCAAACACAGGCAAGCCATTTCTGAACGGCGGCAGATCCTCACCTTGGATGAGAGGTTGCATATAACGCCGCGCCGCATCGGTAATACCGTAGCCATCGGCTCGAATATAAGCCGGTGGCACTGGCAACTCGACATCGGCCACATCATCGAGTGGCACCGCGCCGAGCGACCAGAGATACGGTTCGTCTGACAACCGTTCAATGGCGACCATCACATCCGACTGACCCGCCATGGCATAGGTGATGGCTGCCGCCCCGCAGGCATAGGCCTGGTCCACATCCACCCGTGAAGCAAGATGGCGCGCCGAACGCTGAAAATAATCAGAAACGGCCCAATGAGTTTTATACCCAAGCCCACGGCTCATGGCGGCAATCTGTGGCGCCATGCCGCCCAGTTGTTCATGGCCGAAGGTCGAGCTGGTTTGCTCCTGGGCACAGAAGGTTCCGTCAGCGCACAGCAAACCTTCTGCCACGATAACGATACAGCAACCATAGTGCTGAACACGTAACTGCAGGGCCGCAAGAAAGTCGGCAGGATTAAAAGACCGCTCCGGAAACAGAAGCAACAAGGGTGGATCGTCCGTCTCGAATGCCAGTCCGGCCGCCGCAGCCAGCCAGCCTGCATGACGCCCCATGACTTCAAGCACAAAGACCTTGGTCGAGGTTCCAGACATCGCAGCAAGATCGCGCGCCACTTCCCGAACACTGGTCGCGATATATTTTGCCGCCGAGCCAAACCCGGGACTCGTGTCGGTCATTGGCAGATCGTTATCGATGGTTTTGGGCACGCCGATGACGGTCAGATCAAGGTTCCGGGCACGGGCGAAGCGCGCCACCTTGGCCGCAGTCAACATCGAGCCGCCCCCGCCGTTATAAATAAAGGTGCCAATGTCATGCGCTTGGATCACATCAAGCAACCGCTCATACTGCGCAGGATGCGTATCCGGCTCACCAAGATCGGCTCGACAAGAACCGAATGCGCCACCGGGAGTATGCCGCAACGCCGCGATTTCCGCCGGGCTCACGCCTGACAAGTCATATAGCTCCTCGCGCAAAATGCCGAGAATCCCATCACGCGCGGCAAATACTTTCCCGAAGTACTCGGGGTGCCTCTGCGCCGTTTCAATCACCCCGCACGCACTGGCGTTGATGACTGCGGTAACCCCGCCAGACTGCGCATACAAAACGTTGTGTGACATAGAACCTCGGAGTTTCGATTGTGGCACGGTGGACATGAGGCTATTATGCACAATGATTATCAAGACTATATTGCAACTTACCTTAAGGAGTTCGGGATGCAGATCGGCACCAGCCTCACCCATTGTTTAATCGAAAAACAGCAAGCTCACCCAGATGCGTCTGGTGAATTCACACTCCTGATGAATGATATCGTCAGCGCGTGCAAGGTCATTTCAAGCTACGTCAACAAAGGCAACCTGATCGGCATTCTGGGCTCGGCAGAAACTGAAAACGTACAAGGTGAAACCCAGAAAAAACTCGACATCATTTCCAACGATGTCTTCACCGATACCCTGATGCAAGGCACCCAGGTCGCCGCTCTGGCATCAGAGGAAATGGACGATGTGTACCACCTGCCCGCCAACGCCAAGCGGGGCAAATACCTCTGCGTATATGATCCGCTGGATGGTTCGTCAAATATTGATGTCAACGTCACGGTCGGCACCATTTTCTCGGTTTTGCGCGCGCCAGAAGGCGTTGAAAATCCCAGCGAGCAGGATTTCCTGCAGCCAGGCACCACGCAAGTGGCCGCTGGTTACTGCATCTATGGCCCCTCGACCATCATGGTATTGACCACCGGCGAGGGCGTGAATGGCTTTACGCTCGACATGGACATCGGCGAGTTCAAACTGACGCACCCGAACATCACCATTCCGGAAGACACCAAAGAATTTGCCATCAACATGTCGAATCAGCGGTTCTGGGATGCGCCGGTCAAACGTTATATCGACGAATGCCTGATCGGTAAAGAAGGCCCGCGCGGCAAAGACTTCAACATGCGCTGGGTGGCGTCCATGGTGGCTGAAGTTCACCGTATCCTGACCCGCGGTGGCGTGTTCCTGTACCCCATCGACAGCAAGATCCGCGCACAAGGCGGCAAGCTGCGCTTGATGTACGAAGCGAACCCGATGGCCATGATCGTAGAACAGGCCGGCGGCATGGCGATTACCGGCCCTGAACGCATCATGGACATCAAACCGCACAAACTGCATCAGCGTGTTCCGGTCATCCTTGGCTCCAAGAATGAAGTTCAGATCCTGTCGGATTATCACAAAGCCTGATTGCGGCTGGTCATTAGTCACAAAGACGCTCTGACCACCAAGCATTAGCGCTAACAAAAAGCCCCGTTAAACGGGGCTTTTTTCTTGATCAGTTGGAAAACGATTATTTGGCCGATGCTACTTTGCCACCACCCGGGCAAGACGTTTTGCTGGAAGCCACTTTACCGGTCAGCAGAAGAAAATCGCCGAATGGCCCCATCACGTTGGCAGCCTCCATTTTCGGCCCTTCAAACTGGAGTTTGCCCGACATCATTGCGCCCATGGCGCCGCAGCCCCACGAACCTTTGCCCATACACGTCCAATCCGCATCGCTGGCATGCATCAGATAATCCACGCTGGAATTGAGCTTGGTCGTCTTGACCGGCCCGGCATAGACGCACATCGCCTTGCCATCCTTCGGCGCGATATCCAGCTCGACGCGCGTCGAGGCACCACAACCATCGCGGTACATTTGCAGTGCCTTGTACCCCTTGCCGCCGTTGTTGGAAACCCAACCATCTTTGCCGCCAAGGTCGGTGGTCAGTGTTTGATTCTGATTCCACTGGCTGCAAACCTGCTGTGCCCATTTGTCGTCCATGAAGCTGTCTGCATGTGCGGACGCAGCAGCGAAGGCAACCAGACCGAGCGCAGCCACGATACGCGACAAAGGGAATGAGCGAGATAAAACGAATGAAGACATGCCTGAACTCCTGTGGTGGTTTTTGTTTTTTACAGAAACCCAAGGACGGCATTTATTGCGAGAACGACACGTTCATGTAGCACATGAGCTGGCAGCCGATCCTTGGCATTTCGTTTTACGATGATGCACAAGCACGGACGTGTCTGCCAGCAGATATTTTTTGTAGTCGATAAAAGTAGCGTTCCTTTTCAGTGCTGGCCTTGCCGATACATGGCGACCACTTTCTTGAATTGCTCTGCTGTTAGTTGCTCTCGCAGCGTTTCAACACATAATGAACGCATCATCACCAGATGGGCGGTTTCGGCACCAATCTGCTGAACCAGGTGGTCTCGTTGATCCCTCGTACCGCCATCGAGCAGGACATGACGTAACTCGATCCGCAGTTCGGCAAGGTGATGTTCGACCGATTCACGCCGTGGTGGCATCTTTTTCACCCAGTCGGCAAAAAAAGCTTTCTGTTTGGCATCCAACCCGAGTGCCTGCTCATTGTTCAGAACAATCGGCATCAGCGCGACGATCGGTGGTGCAAGTTCGGCCCGTGTCGAAGCGCTCAACTCGGCTTGTGCGGGCAAGACCATACCGAAGGATAAAGCCATGCCGGCAAGACCGCCGACCCATTTTGTTTTCAAACGCATCTAAAGACTCCCCTAACTCTTGTTAATCTCAACATTAATAATCGGAATATATCAAACCGGAAAACCTACAAGCGCCGCGAGATCCGGATAGCGTCCTTGTCGGATTCGAGCACTTGCTCGCTGAACCCCGTCCGGGCCGCCAGTTGCCTCATTGGCTCGTTTTGCAACAGAACATCCCCGAACAGATAGCGCACGCCACGCTGCCGGGCGTAATCGATGAGCATTTCGAGCAGATGGCTGCCAAGGCCACGTCCGTGCCACTCGTCCGCCACCACCAGGGCAAATTCGGCGCTTTCGCCATCCGGCTCCAGGCTGTATCGCGTCACGCCGACTTCCACCGCTTCACCATCCTCTGGTGTGTACAAGGCAATAAAGGCCATTTCGCGGTCGTAGTCGATCTGGGTAAATCTGACCAGCATTTCCGGTGTGAGTTCGTTCAGCATCCGCATGAAACGAAAATACCGCGTTTCCTCGGATAGCCCGCGCACGAAACACTGCTCGATCTCGGCATCTTCAGGGCGAATGGGACGCACCTTGATGACCTGACCATTATCCAGCACGATCTCTCGTTGGAACGAAGCCGGATAGGGATGTATCGCCAAGTGGGCATAAGGATCCTGAATCGGCATGCGTTCGGTCAGTTCAATCCGGGCATCAACGGCCACGACAGAAAACTCACCAGCCAGAAGCGGGTTGATATCAATACCGGCTACTTCAGGCAATTCACAAACCAGCTCGGAAACCCGCATCAGAATTTGATCCAATGATTTGCGATCAACAGCAGGCTCATCCCGGAACGGGCCGAGCATCCGGGCGGCGTGCGTCTGCGCGATCAATCGATCGATCAACAAGCCATTCAAAGGGGGAAGCGCAAGGGCTCGATCGCGCAATACTTCGACGGCAATGCCGCCCATACCGAAGGCGATGACCGGCCCGAAAACCGGATCGCGCGTCACGCCCAGCAGCAATTCACGGGCGTGGCCGACCTCGGCCATCCGCTCGACCGTGATTCCTTCAATTTGCGCCTCGGGGTGTTGTGCCCGAACACGATCAAGCATCTCCTGGGCCTGTTGCCGCGTGGTTTGCACGCTGCGCACATTCAAACGCACGCCGCCGACATCGGTTTTGTGCGTCAACGTCGGTGCACTGATTTTCAGGGCAACCGGGAACCCGAGCGACTCGGCCGCCAGCATGGCTTCGTCCGCGTCTCGCGCTAAGATCGTTTGTGTGGTGGGAATATGAAACGCATTGAGAATCGCCTTGGACTCTCGCGTGGTGAGCACCTTGCGACCCGCACTGCGCGCCGCGGCCAGAATCATTCTCGCGCCCGCAACATCCGGATATTTTTCAGCCAGGGCGGGTCCCGGCGTCTGCATCAACACCTGACGATTGCGTCGATGTGCGAGCAAGTAGGAAAGTGCCTCGACTGCCGTTTCGGGCGAACGAAACTGCGGGATATTCGCGGCATCGAACATATCTCGAGCTTCGTTCACCAACTTTTCACCCATCCAGCAGGCAAGTACCGGTTTTTTATACCCCGTTTGGGAATTGACTACATCGATGACGGCCTGGGCACAGGCGGTCGGATCGGTCATGGCTTGTGGCGTCAGCATCACAATGATCATATCCACGCCCGGATCAGCCAACGAAAGGCGTAACGCCGTATCGTAACGCTCGGCCGTCGCGTCCCCGATGATGTCCATCGGGTTGCCGTGCGACCAGGTCGCAGGCAATGCAGCATTCAGCGCGGTAACGGTTCCGTCACTCAATTTTGCTAAAGGCACATTCAGATCGGCCGCGCGGTCGGTAGCCATTACGCCCGGCCCGCCGCCATTGGTGAGAATCAGGAGCTGATCGCCCCGCAAGCTCAGGCTGCTGGCCAATATTTGTGCGGCTGAAAACCACTGGGTAATGCGTTCGACCCGAACGACACCGGCCCGCGTGAGCGCCGCGTCGAACACATCATCCGCGCCGATCAACGCCCCGGTATGGGTTGCGGCCGCTTTTGAACCGGCTGCGTGACGTGCAGATTTGAGCACGATCACCGGTTTCATGCGCGCCGCGGCCCGCAAGCCACTCAAAAAGTGGCGGGCGTCCTTGATGCCTTCGATGTAAAGCAAAATGCCGGTGGTTTGCGTATCCAGCGCCAGATAATCCAGCAGGTCACCAAAATCGAGGTCTGCCGCATCGCCAGTCGAAGCAATCGCGGAGAACCCGACCCCGCGGCTTTGTGCCCAATCCAGCACCGCCGTCACCAGGGCGCCCGATTGCGACACCAACGCCAACTTACCAGGAAAAGCCTGATTGTGGCTGAATGTCGCATTCAGGCCGATACTGGGGCGCATCAACCCAAGGCAGTTCGGCCCCATCAGACGCATACCGAACTGCTGCGCCAATTCCAGACTCTCGCGCATCAGCCGCTTGCCATCGGAACGGTCGGCTTCCCCGCCCTCACCAAACCCCGCAGAGAGAATCACCGCCGACTTAACGCCCGCCATACCGCATTGCCGCAGAATTCCCGGAACAGAAACAGATGGTGTCGCGATGACGGCCAAATCAACCGGCTGATCGAGGTGCAGAAGATCCGGCACGCAAGGCAAACCCTGAACCTGCGTGTACTTGGGATTGACCGGGACAATCGCGCCCTTGAATCCCGCATCCACCAAATTCGCAAGCACCATGGTGCCCACGGCACCCTTGCGCTCACTGGCACCAAAAATGGCCACGCCACGGGGATTGAACATCGGTTGGAGAATATGTCCTGTCATTAACTAACCCTCGGTGGCCCATGGTTTGCTGAATCTCAGATCACGATCGACCATAGGGCACCTCGAAATACCCGTGATTCGTCGTTCCCGCGAAAGCGGGAGCCCAGAAAAATCAAGGCGCTGGATTTCCGCCTACGCGGGAATGACGGGTTTTTCGAAGTGCCCAAGCAAGATTCAATTGTGCGCTATCTTGCTCTGATCGATGCGCCCGCGCAAAATAGATTCACATGATAAGCGCACACGATAATCTTCAATGATGGCAACCCGATGAATCTTGCTTACATAACACATCCGGATTGCCTGCTGCACAGTAATGGCCTCATCAGTGGCATGCCGCATCCGGAAAACCAACGTCGACTCACTGAAATTCAGGATCATCTGATCGCCCAGGGCATCGAACCCTGGCTGGTTCATCTGACTGCTCCGGTTGCCACCAAAGAGCAACTCTGCCTTGCTCATGATCAGGCGTATGTCGAAGATGTTTTTCAGAATGCGCCGGAGGTTGGCGGGTTTTTGTACGATCAGGACGTCGTGATGATGCCGCACACGCTCTCCGCCGCGCGTCATGCAGCCGGCAGCGGCATTGCCGCCGTCGACTGGGTTATGGCTCAACCGAACCGACGCGCCTTCTGCGCCATCCGCCCACCGGGGCATCATGCAGGAAAACACAAAGCAGCCGGGTTCTGCCTGTTCAACAATGCGGCCATCGCCTGCTATCACGCGCTGACGAATGCTGGAATCGAGCGGGTGGCCATAGTCGATTTCGATGTGCACCATGGTGATGGCACGGAAGACATCGTGGCGGGCGACGAGCGAATCCTGTTCTGCTCAAGCTTTCAGCATCCGTTCTATCCGTATAGCGGCGTTTCGCCCTCTGCCGAGAACTGTCTCCCCGTTCCCCTGCCCCAAGGCACCCGGGGCGATACTTGGCGTAGCGCCGTATCGGCAGCGTGGTTCGAACGCCTCGATGCCTTCGCACCCCAGCTGATTGTTATCTCAGCAGGTTTCGACGGCCACCTGCTCGATGACATGGGCGGTTGGGGGCTGGTAGAGGCCGACTATGAATGGCTGACACAGCAATTGGTACACATCGCCAACCGCCATGCCAAGGGCAGAACAATTTCTTTACTGGAAGGCGGTTATGAACCGCACGCGCTGGCACGCAGCGTGGCTGCGCATATCACGGCATTACAGGCCTGACCCACGCAAGTCGCCGGACCCAAAGCACCAATGAGGATGACAAAATGGTAATCCAAAGCCACCTGCATCGGTCAACCGATTTAGGGTAAGCTTGCGGGCTTGTTTTGCCGGCCTATCGCTGAGGAATATGCCATGATGTTGCCCGACTGGCTCACCGCCGCCGTTCTTGGTCTGGTTGAGGGTGCCACAGAATTTTTACCGATTTCATCCACCGGTCATTTGATCATTGCCGCGGATTTTCTCGGCTATACCGGCGATGGTGCCAAGGTATTCGAGATTTTCATTCAGCTAGGTGCGATTCTGGCGGTTATGTGGTTCTATCGACAAAAACTAACCAGCGTTCTGGTGGGTTTACCCCGTGAGCGCAGCGCACAAAAATTCACTCTGAATCTTATAGTAGCCTTCATCCCCGCCGCCATTATCGGGCTGGCAACACATAGCTATATCAAAGCGCATCTGTTCAATCCGCTCTTTGTGGCCGTTGCCTTGATTATCGGCGGGTTCATAATTTTGCTGGTCGAACGGTTCGCGCCTGCGCCGCGCATCCACCATGTGGACGACATGAGCTGGAAAGATGCCCTTAAAGTGGGTGTAGCGCAATGCTTCGCGCTGATTCCGGGCACCTCGCGCTCCGGCTCGACGATCATGGGCGGCATGATGTTCGGCCTGTCGCGGACCACGGCAACCGAGTTCTCGTTTTTCCTTGCCATCCCAACCATGCTCGCCGCCACGCTGTTCGACCTGATCAAACACATGCACCTGCTGCATCCCGAAGACATCCACATGATGATCATCGGCTTCATTGCCGCCTTTATTTCCGGCCTGGTGTTTGTGAGCATGCTGCTGCACTACATCAGCAAACATACCTTCAAGGGCTTTGCTTATTACCGGATTGTGTTCGGTGCGCTGGTGTTGTGGTATTTCTGGCCCTGATGCATAGAAAAAGAGCAAACCGAAAAATAAAAAGGCCGGGCATTGCCCGGCATTTTGTTAGTGGATTTTAGCGTCTCGGCTCGTTCAAACGAACGCGATCGGCCAGTTTATCCAGCACGCCGTTGATGTATTTGTGGCTCTCTGTCGCACCGTACAGCTTCGCCATTTCAACCGCTTCGTTGATGGCCACCGCGCGCGGGATTTCCGGCGTATGGATCAGCTCGAATGCGCCGAGACGCAAGATCGCTTGCTCGATCGGATCGATTTCCGCCAGCGGGCGATCCAGCAAGGGCGAGTAGGCCTCGTCCAGTGATTCCTCGTTCGCCGAAACACCCCGCACGATTCTGCGGAACAGCTCCAGATCGACCTTGAGCATGAAGGCGTCTTCCATGAACTGCGCATCCAGCAAATCGACGGGCGTATGGTTCAGGATTTGTTGATACAGCGCTTGAACAGCTCGCTCGCGCGCCCAGCGCCAGCGCTTCTTCGGCGATGGCTTGCGGGGCGGGTGGCTTGATCTGGATTTTGACCTGGATTTCGACGTGGCAGGTGCTGCCTCTTCCTGCGCCACATCATCGGATACGGGCTCAAAAGCACCTACAGAATCAGCTAAAGACGCTTTCGATTTTTCCCAAGGGAATTCAGAGAGTTTAGTCACTCGATATGATCCAGTTGCTTGACAAGATTGACCATCTCAATGGCCGTGGCGGCGGCTTCACTGCCTTTGTTGCCTGCTTTGGTGCCGGCACGCTCGATCGATTGCTCAATAGTGTCGGTCGTTAGTACACCAAAAATGACGGGCAAGTCGAAATCCATAGACACAGCGGCAATACCTTTGGCCGCTTCGCCGGCAACGTAATCGAAATGTGCCGTCGAGCCCCGAATCACCGCCCCCAAACAAATGATGGCATCAAAACGTTCGCTGGCCGCCGCGCGTTGAGCAACCAAGGGGATCTCATATGCACCCGGCACTTTGACGAGGGTAATGGCATCGGTCGGCACACCCGAACGCTTGAGGGTGTCGATGGCCCCTTCAACCAGACGATCCACAATAAACGCGTTCCATCGAGTAGACAGAATGGCGTAACGCGCCTCGCCCGTGGCGGTCAGCCCGCCTTCAATCACCTTAATTCCGGCCATGCTCATGTGTTTGCTCCCGCGATCAATGTGTTATTTTGCCATTTCGGCAGTCGCTTCAGCGACTTCATCATAAATGTAATCCACCACTTCCAAGCCATAACCTGCCAGGGCGTGGAAGCGTTTCGGGGCACTCATCACGCGCATGCGCTGAACGCCCAAGTCTTTTAAAATTTGTGCTCCCACACCATAGGTGCGCACATGATCTTTGGCGGGTGTGGTTGGGCTTTGGCCGGTTTGCCAATGACGAAGCTGCTCGCTGACATCCGCTTCATCCAGCTCAGGGCGCAAAATAACGGCAACGCCCACATCCATTTGCCCCAAGCGCGCCATCACATCAGACAACGGCCAACCACAATCGGAACCCAACGGTTCGAGCAAATCACAGACCGGTTGGTGCACATGCACACGAACCGGCACGGGCATATCGGGTGTCGGCTTGCCGCGAACCAGAGCCAGATGCGTTTGTCCCGTACTGTGGTCCTTGTAACTCACCAAACGGAACGTCCCCCACCGCGTATCGATCTCGGATTCGGCGATGCGCTCGATGGAGCGTTCATGCTTCATGCGGTAGCGAATTAGGTCTTCGATCGAGCCGATCTTGAGTTGGTGCGTCTGCGCGAACACTTCAAGATCAGGCCGACGCGCCATGCTGCCATCCTCGTTGAGGATTTCAACGATCACCGCCGCAGGCTCCTGGGCGCCCGCCAAGCGGGCCAGATCCACACCCGCTTCGGTGTGCCCGGCTCGGGTCAGTACGCCACCTGCGCGCGCCATCAGTGGAAAGACATGTCCGGGTTGAACGATATCGGTGGGCTTGGCATCCACCGCCACCGCCGCCTGCACCGTTCGTGCGCGATCTTGCGCGGAAATCCCGGTAGTAACACCTTGTGCCGCCTCGATGGACACGGTGAATGCAGTCGAAAATTGTTCGTTATTATGCGACACCATCAAGGGTAACTTAAGTTGGCTGCATCGTGCTTCGGTGAGTGTCAGGCAGATCAACCCGCGCCCGAATCGCGCCATGAAGTTGATGTCTTCTGGCCGGGCTTTTTCTGCCAGCATCAGCAAATCGCCTTCATTTTCGCGATCTTCATCATCCACAATAATGACCATGCGCCCTGCGGCGAGGTCATCGAGAATTTCATCGATTGAACTGAAGCTCATTTATATCGGGCTCGTTTAGGTCAAAGGATGAATTCTAGCATTTGCAGAGGCCTGATCGCGTGAAAACCCGTTACGCTCGGCAAAAATCACGGCTCAACCAGCCGAATAAGGTGAACCCAGCAGGTCGGCATAGGGATGTTTGGCAGAATGCGCTTGCCCTGCCAGCAATCGTTCGAGATAACGTGCCACCACGTCGATTTCGAGATTAACCGAGCCTCCCGCCTGATACCGCCCCATGATGGTTTGCTCCAATGTATGCGGGATGATGGTCAGTCGGAATCGAGCGCCATCGACATCATTGACAGTCAGGCTGACGCCATCGATGGTCACCGATCCTTTTTTCGCGATGTACTTCGATAAATCATCGGGCGCCCGCAGCCAGAAACTGGTCGCCCGCGCGTCCTCGCTGCGTGATTCCACCTCGGCCAGACCATCGACATGACCACTCACCAAATGCCCACCCAACGGCGTGGACAAGGTCAGTGCCGTTTCAAGATTCACCGGCGAACCCGGTTTCAGATGACCAAGCGTGGTGAACTTTAGCGTCTCGCGCGAACAATCCACGGTAAAACTATGCGCGTCAAAAGCTGTGACGGTCAAACATACGCCATTAACCGCGATGCTGTCACCCAAGGCGATCTTGTTCATATCCAGCTTGCCCGCATCGATCGTCAATTGGATATCACCGCCCTTGGGCGCCAAGGTTTGCATTGACCCTACAGACTGAATAATGCCGGTAAACATGGCTTTTCTCCCGAAAACGATTTATCCAAAAAGATGATCAAGGAACATTACTGGTTTGCTGCACACCTTATGCAGAGGCCTCTAGCGCATCATCCAGCAACACCGGATGAATCGACGAGTGGCACCAGCGTGATGCGAATATCCTGCCCCACTGGCGTGGTGTCCCGAATCTGCCAGCGGGGTGCGTCATCGAGCCGAATTGGCGATGCCAAATCAAGGCAGGGTTGGGCTTTATGCCCCAACAACACCGGCGCTTGATAGATGATCAATTCATCCACCCAACCCTGATCGACAAAGGCACCCGCCAGTTTTGGCCCTGATTCAACCAGAACCTCACTGATGCCCTGCAGGGCCAGATCACGCAGGATGAACCCAAGATCCAGACCAAATTCAGCCTGTGGCGCTGCGACCAATTGAACGCCCCGCGCGGTCAAACCATCATGATGAATACCCGCATCCACATCACGTGTGTAGATACGCACCTCGCCTTGCACATCAAATATTGGTGCGAACGGTGGCAAGCGCAAGCCGCTATCGAGCACGACCCGCAACGGTTGGCGCACAGCGCCGTCAATCGCAAGCGCCTCGGGCGATAACCGCACATTGAGACGCGCATCATCGGTTAGCACAGTGTCCACGCCGGTCAAAACTGCCGCGTGGCGCGCACGCAGAAACTGCACATCGTGCCGGGCCGCTTCACCCGTAATCCAGCGGCTTTCGCCATTGGCAAGCGCCGTGCGGCCATCAAGCGATTGGGCAATCTTGACCGTGACCCAAGGACGCCCGCGCTCGATACGGGATAAAAACCCGCGATTAAGCCAACGCGCCTCGGCTTCCAGCAAGCCAGACTCAACCTGCACGCCCGCTGTGCGCAGAATGGCATGCCCTTCCCCCGCTACGCGCGGATCGGGATCAGTCATGGCGGTGACCACACGGCGAACCCCGGCGTCAGCCAATTGCGGTGCGCAAGCGGGCGTTCTTCCCACATGCGCGCAGGGTTCGAGTGTGACGTAGGCGGTCGCCCCCTTGGCGCGCTCGCCCGCCTCTTGCAAGGCGAACACTTCGGCATGGGGGCCACCTGCGAGCGCATGAAACCCCCGACCAACGACTTCTCCCGCGTTAACGATAACGCAACCCACCCTTGGGTTAGGCTGCGTCGTCGTCAGGCCACGCTCGGCCAAGGCCAAGGCTTCGCGCATCCAGCGTGTGTCATCCGGCGAAAAACCTGACTGCACAAACTCAGCCGACATCGGGATCAACCTTGGTCGCGTCATCCATTTTTTCTGATTTGGCACTCGGACTTTCTTGGCCGAGAGAATCCTGATTAAGGCCCTCGATCGCCGCGCGGAAGGCCTCCACGTTGTCGAAACTCAGGTATACCGACGCGAAGCGGATATAGGCCACCTGATCGAGTCGGCGCAATGCCTGCATGACCAAATCACCAATTTTTCGCGCTGTTACTTCCTTGGCGCCTGTGGCTTGCAGGCTTTTCTTGATCTGATCGATTTCATCATCGATCCGGCTGGTGGCAACCGGCCGCTTCTCGAGCGCGCGCATCATGCCCGAACGAAGCTTTTCTTCGTTGAACGATTGCCGGGCACCGTTGCTTTTCACGATGCGCGGCAAGCGTATATCGGCGGTTTCGTAGGTGGTAAAGCGCTGCTTGCAGGCAAGACACTCTCGACGGCGGCGAATAGAAACACCGCCCTCGACCATACGCGAATCAATCACATGAGTATTGGGATGCCCGCACGCAATGCACTGCACAGATCAGTACCGCCGAAAGGTTTACTTACCGTAGACCGGGAAGCGACGGCACAATGCAGTGACCTTGCCACGCACTTCGGCGATGACGGCCGCATCGTCAACGGCGTCGATCACATCGCACATCCAGCCTGCCAATTCGGTGGCTTCCTGAATACCAAATCCGCGCGTCGTGATGGCAGCGGTGCCGACACGAATACCAGAGGTCACGAAAGGTGACTGCGGATCATTGGGCACGGCGTTTTTGTTTACAGTGATATGCGCTTGGCCCAGGGCCGCGTCGACCGCTTTACCGGTCAGACCCTTTTTCACCAGGCTAACGAGGAACAAATGATTGTCCGTACCGCCGGAAACCACATCCAGGCCACGCTCGACAAACACCTTGGCCATCGCGCGCGCGTTGTCAACAACCTGTTGCTGGTACGTTTTGAACGAAGGCTCAAGGGCTTCCTTGAACGCGACGGCCTTGGCGGCAATCACATGCATCAATGGGCCGCCCTGTGTGCCGGGGAAAACCAAGGAATTGAGTTTCTTTTCCACTTCGGGGTTGGCTTTGGCGAGGATGATGCCACCGCGTGGGCCGCGCAGGGTTTTGTGCGTGGTCGAGGTCGTGACATCGGCGATCTGGACAGGGCTGGGATAAACACCCGCCGCGACCAGACCAGCCACGTGTGCCATATCAACGAGCAGGTAAGCACCTACCTCATCGGCAATCGCACGGAAACGAGACCAATCAATCACGCGGGAGTACGCGGAAAAACCGGCAACAATCAATTTTGGCTTGTGCTCACGCGCCAGAGACTCGACTTCGCTGTAATCGATATAGCCTTGCTCATCGATGCCATATTGAACGGCGTTGTAGATCTTGCCGGAAAAATTCACCTTAGCCCCGTGCGTCAGATGACCGCCATGCGCAAGGCTCATACCGAGAATCGTGTCACCGGGGTTGATCAAAGCCATGAACACCGCGGCGTTCGCCTGTGAGCCGGAGTGCGGCTGAACGTTGGCATAATCGGCGCCGAACAACTCCTTTGCACGATCGATTGCCAATTGCTCGGCCACATCGACATACTCACAGCCGCCGTAGTAACGTTTGCCCGGATAACCTTCGGCATACTTGTTGGTCAGCACCGAACCTTGGGCTTCCATGACACGCGGGCTGGCATAGTTTTCGGATGCGATCAGTTCGACGTGATCTTCCTGGCGCACCACTTCGTCCGCCATGGCTTGAGCCAGTACGGGATCGAAATCTGCAATCGACATCGTCTTTGAGAACATTAATGAAATCTCCATAAAAAGCAAAAAGTTAGCACGACGATGCTCAAAAACACCGACTATAAAGTAAAGGATTTAATTGGCGATAAGTCTATCACAATCCACCTAAAACACAGATCAGATGCAGTATCCATCATCATCAAGTTGAACATGTGGATACTTATTCACCAACAGGTTGCACCAAATTCATTCGTTGTCCGCGAGAAACAATCTCAGGCCCCAATCATCGACAAAACCTACAAAGTTCTGGACAATCCAGAGCATCGAGAAATACTGATATAGCGATAGCAATTCAAGAACACTCAGGACAGCACACATGATTACCGACAACGACCGCAATCAACTCACCGAATTTCTTGGAAAATTGACCGATACCGACATATTTACGCAACGGGAGATCAATGCGTTTCTGGATTTTTGCGATTTGATGTGTGTCAAAAAAGGTGAAATTATTGCCGACATTGGCGAGGTTGGAGAGTCACTTTATTTCTTGCTTGAAGGCGAAGCGGTGTTGATCGTCGGATCAACAGTGAACGAAATGGTCGTCGGCCAGATCCCCGCCGGCGAAATGCTCGGCGAAATGAGCTTTTTCGATCGCAAGCCGCGCAATGTTCGCTTGCGGGCCAGCAAACCTACTCGGCTACTCCGCCTGCCACGGGGCATGTACAACCGCATGCGGCTGGAATACCCCGTCATTACCGTCCTGCTACTGGAATACGCCATCATCAGTCTGGACAATCTATACCGACGTACCAGCACCGACATGGCACTGCTCAATCAATACGTTTACAGCATCGGAAAGTAAACTCAGCAGAACGCGGTGAGCTTGCCGCGCATCAGTCCCAGCGCAATCGAAGAGCGTTCCCGACCACGAGTATTGAGCTTAGGGACATACCAATAGCAGCAGCCCACGGCTGAACGAATCCTGCCGCAGCCAAAGGAATGGCGATGGCGTTATACACCACCGACCAACCCAGATTTTCTTTGATATTCGCCATCACACGACGCGAATACCGCAGACTGAACGGGATTTGCTTGAGTTGATCGTTGATCAGCACGATATCCGAGCTGTGACGGGCAATCACCGTACCACCACCCATAGCCATAGAAACCTGCGCTTGCGCCAATACGGGTGCATCATTGATCCCATCGCCCACCATAAGCACGACGGCGCCTTGCGACTGCAACTGCTCGACTCGAGCCAGCTTCTCTGCGGGCAACAAACCACCTTCTGCAAGCTCAACCCCAAGGCTTTTGGCCATTTGCGCCACGCGCGCCTCATGATCCCCCGAGAGAATCATCGGCTTCAGCCCGAGCGAAACAATTTCATCCAGAGCCGCCTTGGCATCAGCGCGAATGGTATCGCTTAAATGCACAACGCCAGCCAGGTTTCCGTCGATGGCAATCAGAACCTGCAGGTCCGCCGATGCGCTGAAATCGATGTGCGCAGCGATACCCAGTTCATCGAATAAGCGTTGGTTGCCAACAGTAATACCATGACCGAACACCATCCCGGTCATTCCCCGGCCCGGGTGGTTTTTCACATCAGTAACCGGCAGTAGAGCTCCGTTACGCTTTGCAGCGACGACGATCGCCCGCCCCACGGAATGCTCGGTTTGCTGTTCAAGTGAACCCGACCAGAGCAAAAGTTCATCGGCAGAAAATGACGACATCGATTCGACACGCTGAACGGCCAGCTGACCATCCGTCAAAGTACCGGTCTTATCAAATACAACATGGGTCGCATGGGCCAGACCTTCGAGCGCATAACCACGCGTGACCAGCACACCTGAACGGGTCATCCGCCCCACGGCCACGGCAATGGCAGACGGTGTCGCAAGAGAAATAGAACAAGGGCAGGTAATTGCCAGAATGGCAACAGCGACCCAAAACGCCTTGCTTGGATCGATCCACAACCAGATAGCAGTGATCACGACAGTGATGCCGAGCAAGGCAAACACAAACTTGCGCGCAAAGCGATCGGCCAATTCCGAAATTTTAGGCTTTTGTGACTGGGCGCGGTCGATCAACCGGACAATAGACGATACCAAGGTATCCTGTCCGACTTTCCGTACCGTCATCACCAACGGGCTTTCCGTATTGATTGTTCCGGCCACCAATTCGGCACCGGGATATTTGCTTTCCGGGACACTTTCGCCCGTCAGCATCGCGGCATTCACGCTGCTTTCGCCCTCATGAACAACGCCATCGGCCGGCACGGCATCTCCAGGGCGAATCAGCACCCGGTCATCCTCGACCAAGTCAAAAGCAGGAATCGCCAGCACCGATCCATCAGGTTCGATACGGTGAGCGACGGCGGGCACCAGACGCGTGAGCGACTCACTCATTTCGCCCGCTTTGTGACGCGCGGACAGCTCCAGAAGCCGACCGCCCAGCAGGAGCGCAATGAACATCGTGACCGAGTCGAAATAGATATGACCTGAGTTTGTAACAACTGCCCAGGCACTCCCCGCATAGGCAAGAATAATGCTCAAAGACACAGGCAGATCCATGCCCACCTGCTTTTGCTTTAAATCCCGCCATGCCGGTTTGAAGAAAGCCTGCCCCGAGTACAACACGATGGGCGTCGACAGGATCAGACTCATCCACCAGAAGAAGTACCGCAGTTGATCGTTGATACCCAAATAATCCCCGAAATACAGGGACAACGAAATCATCATGACCTGCAAATAAACCAGGCCAGCCACGGCCAATCGCTGCATCAACAAATGTCGTTCACGCTTGAACACACGATCCTGTCGGTTTGGATCATACGGATGAGCGCGGTAACCGATCGCTGCAATGGCATGCAGGATTTCGCTTAGCTTGATCTGCCGGTTATCCCAGGAAACCTGCGCGCGATGCGTTGAGAAATTGACTGAAAAGGAAATGACGCCGGGCAGCTGACGCACATGGCGCTCTGTCAGCCACACGCAGGCAGAACAGACGATACCCTCAAGAATGAGTGAAGCTTCGCGCGTGTCGCCCGCACGATTCGCCACAAACGACTTTTGCATTTCAGGGCGATCAAATACCGAAAGTTCTTCCAACATCCGGGACATATTGTCGGCCGGACGCACACCCGGCTCGGTTCGATGCCGATAATAATCCTCCATCCCGTTTTCGACGATGGCGTCGGCCACTGCCTGGCACCCCGGACAGCACATCGGCCGATCTTCACCGAGAACATGGGAATGAAAAGTGGAACCGGGCGGCACGGGCAGCCCGCAATGAAAACAGACTTCCTCTTCAGTAGCCGAGGTATATTTTTCTTCAGAAACGGCTACGGTAGACATGCGCCAGAACTCCGAGAGGTATAGATCACTGCCGAGTGGATTAATTGCTCAGATTGACATTGGTTTGTCCATCCAGTTCAAAATTAGCGTCACCTTTTTTGATATGGATGACCACTTCCCAAAGCCCCGGATTAGTCATCTTTAAGGGTTCCTGATACACACCGGGTTTCGACTCAGGTAGAACGGTCAGGAAATCCTTCCGCTTGTCCGCAGGGCGCATGAAATGCACCTGAACGGTAGCACCGGTGATGGGGGACCCATCCTTATCTACGACAGAGACACGGAACAAGGTCGGTTTGTTGACCACCGGCGATTCAACCCAACCTTTATGAACTTTCCATCCGCGCTGAATCTGCTCATCCAGCGCGTCGTTGTACTGGTTGAATTCCTCAAGCTTTTTCTGATAATCCCGAGAGACGGTCCCCGGGAAGAATGAAGTCACCTGCGTGCCTTCATCCGGCTTGGGCAACAGCTCCTTCGCTGCATTCTGGGAGAGGCCGCTGCTGGCCAAAGTAACGAAAATGGAGTCAAGCAGCACCACAACAGAAAGGAAAATGATGACGTAGGTAGGGCCCCAATGGAAGGTCATCTTGCCGTCCTTCGCCTTGCGCGGAGGGAAAATCAAGCCGAGGATAAAAGCGGTCGCCACATAGAGCACGATGACCATCGTGACGATATCCGAGCCCGGCCAATGGGTGATCGCGTAAGGTGCATAGGCCGCGATGGAGAGAATCCCGAGAATCATGGCGATCGGTCGGCCAGCTTGTGGCCAGCGCCACTTCAGCAGGAAAAAAAGCACCATGATGCTTAAAACGCCAATACTCCCAGGAAAAACCAAACTCATCGAAATCTCCAAAAAACGCTTTCAATAAATAAAAATACGTTGGCAAAAAGCAGTCCAACGGTGTCTTACCGCATTCGGCTTGGACATTAAAAAAATGCAAAGCTTATACGGCGCAAAGTAAGTACGCCACTTGCCAATCATCATCGGCGAGGATTAGAAAACAGACCTCAACGACGTCATCGCATTCGATGAGCTTAATCTAAACCATCCAAATTGGATCTTTAGACCCAACTCAAGATAAAAATCAATTATCTAAAATTAAAGCTGGATTCTTGCTGGATAACCGGTAATTTTCCAGACTTATCCTTAAGCTCAAAACGAATAATCTGGCGAGAAACCCCAGCCTCTCGCGGCGCACGCACGTGCAACAAATAATTCCTTGTTCCGTCCGCAGGGATGCTCAACGTAGTGTAGTTGCCACCAATGGAGACATGAGCATTATTAAGACCCTGCAACTTAAGCTCAAGTTCCAGCGGAACCTGCTGTTTATTGTTAATTTTCAACTGATAGTTGTTTTGAACCGTGCCATCGGACATCACCACAAACAGCGGTTGGCGGATTTGCTCTACGGAGAAATCAACCGGTTTCATGTTGAAAATACCATACAACAACAATCCCGTAGCCAATAGCGTCGCAATGCCATAACCGATGGTCCTGAACTTGAACAGGCTTGGTTTTACGCCCGTCTCCAGTTCTTTCTCAGAGGCATAACGAATCAATCCTTCAGGCCATCCCCGCTTATGCATGATCTCATTACAGGCATCGATACAGAGCCCACAAGAAATACAGGCCAGTTGAAGACCATCACGAATATCGATACCGGTTGGACAAACCTGAACACACAGTTTGCAATCGATGCAGTCTCCCGTTCCCGCCGCATGGCGCTCATCCAGTGTCATCAAGCCCTTTTGCAAAGGTTTGCGACCAATCGACCCTTCACCTCGATTGACGTCATAACTGACCAGCAAAGATTCCTTATCAAACATCACCGCCTGGAAACGGGCGTACGGACACATGTAGATGCACACCTGCTCACGGGCGAATCCAGCCGCCACAAGCGTTGTAGCCGTAAGAATACCCGTGGTGATGTAGGCAGCAGAAACAGCGCTACCGGTGAAAAATGCAACAAAAAGCTGCGGCGCATCGGCCCAATAGGATGTAAAAGTGAACCCCGTCCAGAAAGCGATGACAGTCCAAAGGAGAACGGTAAGCCCCTTCTTCCAGATCTTCTCAGCGTTCCAAGCCTGCTTCTCAAGCTTCATCCGCTTGTTGCGATCACCCTGTACCCAATATTCAATTTTCATGAATACATCGGTCCAAAGCGTCTGGAAGCAGAAATATCCGCAAAATGCACGACCGACCAAACCCGTAACAAAAAAGAGCAACCAGGCTGCAAGGATCAGGAATCCAGCCAGTAAAAACATATCTTGAGGATGAATCACAAGATCAAAGAGATAGTAGCGCCGACTGGGGATATCAAACATCACCGCCTGCTCAGGTCCGACCGCACGCTCCCAACGAACCCAGGGCAGCAAGAAAAAAACGGCATAAGCCAACACAAGCATCGACGTCTTGAACGTTCGGAAGCGCCCTTTGATCGACTTCGGGTGGATTGGCTCACGAGCCTGATACAGCTCCGATTCTTTTTCAGTCAGATCGACAGAAGACATTGGCATCACACCCCACGCTAATGACAGCAGAGAAATCTATCAATGGATTATAAAATATTTTTCACGATAAGTAAGACTAATTGCCAATTACTTGGCGACAATTAATCCCAAGCAATAACCAACCGCTTTACTCAGTTAAAATAATTAAAAATCCAGTTCTTAATGGTTACCCATACCCAAACTATTAATAAAGGGTTGCCATACGCATTAATTCAATTAGCAAAAGCTCAGATCAGAGTAATGCTGCAAATCCAATGGCGAACAGGCTTGAGAATAAAAAACGCCGACAGGGTCGGCGTTTTTTGGCGTTAAATTAGTTTATCAGGTACCACCAAGCTGGCGCACATAAACCGCAAGCAAGCGAATCTGTTCAGGGGACAGACGATCACCAAACTTAGGCATCTGATGCTGCAGACCATTAGCAATTACACCTTCAACCAACTTCAGCTTTTCATCGTAATTCTTGGAACCGGGAACATCGACGAATGCCCAAGCCTGATCAGTTAAGTTTGGCGCACCAATGGCCTGATTACCCATGCCATTGGCACCATGACAACCGGCGCAGGTTGCAAACGATGCCTTGCCACGATTGGCAGCCTCTTCGTTTACACCAGACTGATGGGAAAGACTGAGAACATATTGAGCCAGATCGGTGAGCTTCTCGCCCTTATATAGCGCACCAAATGCCGGCATATTGCCTTGGATACCATTGGTAATTTCAGAGACGATCTTTTCGTAACTATCACCGTGGATCCACGCGTTGTCCGCAAGATTAGGATATGAACCTTCTGGATTCTTAGAAAGATGTCCCTGCCCGCCTGTACCGTGACAGGCCGCGCAATGATCACCAAATAAACCGTGACCCATGGAACGAGCGAAGTTCAAGGTATCTGGATTTGCGGCAATTTGCTCGAAACTCATGTCTTTGACCTTTGCCAACCACTCCTTTTGAGCCAACGCAGAGGGACTGGTCTGCATTTCCTGATGGAATAAAGCACGGGCATTCCAATGCTCTGTTTTGGTCTCCATTTTGGCATTGCCGTCCGAATCTTTCTCAGGCTTGCCATCAGGGCCGATAACCGGCACTTGAAAGGAGACGGTCGAGATACCTTTGGTATAGGTATCCGCATAGGGCCATGCAGGATAAAGAATCCAGTAGACGATGGCGAAGATGATGGTGCCGTAGAAACCCCACAACCACCAGCGAGGCAACGGATTGTTGTATTCACGCAGGTCGCCGTCCCACACGTGACCGGTGGTCTCAACCTGACCTTTTTTATTTTCTGGACTCTGACTCATTTTTACTCACCTGCTCTTTGTTCGCGTCAGTAGAAACATGATTATGATCATCGAGGAATGGAATATCACGGTAGGATTCCAGCCGCTTACCGCGCTTTTTGCCCGTATAGGCATAGATAAGCACGATAATGAACACCCCCAATAGCAAGAACAACTCGATGGTTTTTGCTATTTCCGGACGGCCGATCCAATTAAAAAATTCACTGATCAAAATATCGATTCCTCGAATGTCACATGCCGACTAACGTGCGGATTACCTGAATGTTGAGAAGTAGCCTTGGTTGTATTTCGAAAAATCAACCATCGTACCCAATACTTGGAGATAGGCCACAAGCGCATCCATCTCGGTAATTTCCTTCGGATTTCCATCCCAGTTTTCAGCGGCAGCCTCAGCCTTTACTGATTTGAGACCGTCGGCGATCACGAACTGGTCGGCCAAATCCTTACCGAACTTCTTAACATTGGCTTCGTACTCGGCTTTGGTCAGAGAGTAAGGCACGCCTACATCACGCAAAGCCTTCATGCGCGCTTCAATATCTTGGTATTTCAGCGGCTGCATCAACCACGGATAGGAAGGCATGATTGACTCAGGCACCAAGGATTGCGGGTGAATCAAATGTTGAGTCATCCACTCGTTTGAATACTTGCCACCTACTCGAGCCAAATCCGGCCCTGTACGCTTGGAACCCCACTGGAATGGGTGGTCGTACTGCGACTCTGCCGCAAGTGAATAGTGACCATAGCGCAGTTGCTCGTCACGGAACGGACGAATCATCTGCGAATGGCAGAGGTAGCAGCCCTCTCGCACATAGACATCGCGACCCAACTGCTCGAGCGGCGTGTAAGGGTGGACACCGTCAACCTTCTCAACCGTACCCTTGATATGGAACAAGGGAACAATTTCGACCAGACCACCAATACTGATCACAACAAGTGTCAGGATGATCAGCAGGGCCGAGTTGATTTCAATACTTTCGTGTTTCATTGATTATCTCCCGATCAGACGCGAGTTGCCGCGACGGCAGCTTGACCCGCAACGGGCACCACTTCACGACGCGCGCCCCATACAGTCATGTACAGGTTGTAAGCCATCAGCACCATACCCGAAAGGAACAGGGCACCACCCATGGCGCGAACGGCATAAGGGATATGCATGAAGGTTACGGTTTCAACGAAAGTGTAAGCCAGGTTACCGTACTGATCGAATGCACGCAGCATCAGACCTTGACCGATCCCCGAAACCCACATGGACACGATATACAGAACGATACCGACTGTCGCGATCCAGAAATGAGTGAATACCAGCTTAGTTGAGTACAGCTTGACGCCCCACAAACGCGGCACCATGTGGTAGAACGAACCGATGGTAATCATGGCTACCCAGCCCAGCGCGCCTGAATGCACGTGACCGATGGTCCAGTCCGTGTAGTGCGACAGTGCATTGACTGACTTCAGGGACATCATCGGGCCTTCGAAGGTCGACATGCCGTAAAACGCCATCGCAGTGATCAAGAACAGCATAATTGGATCGCTACGCAGCTTCTCCCATGCGCCAGACAGCGTCATGATACCGTTGATCATACCGCCCCATGAAGGCAGCAGCAGCAGGATGGAGAAGGCGGAAGCCAGTGAGCCAACCCACGGGGGTAGCGCAGTCCACAACAAATGGTGACCACCAACCCACATATAAAGGAATGTCAGCGCCCAGAAGTGGACGATCGACAAACGATATGAGTAGATCGGGCGTTCCGCCTGCTTTGGCAGGAAGTAGTACATCATCCCCAGGAAGGCAGCGGTAAGGAAAAAACCAACCGCGTTGTGACCGTACCACCATTGCGTCATGGCATCCTGCACACCCGAGAACAGGCTGTAGGAATCCAGGCTATTCCATGCGACCGGCACAGCCAGGTTATTGAAGATATGCAGCAATGCTGTGGCCAGAATAAACGCACCATAGAACCACAGCGCAACATAGATATGCGGCTGGCTACGATTTTTGATCGTCATATAGAACACGGTGGCATAAGCAACCCAGGTAACCAAAATACCCAGATCGATCGGCCAGACGAATTCGGCATATTCACGCGATTGGGTGTAACCAAGCATGTAAAGGATCACACCGATACCAATGCTCAGCTGCCAACCCCAGAACGTGAATTCAGGAAGCCACTTACCGCCCCACAACTTGGTTTGGCATGTGCGCTGAACGACATAGTAAGAAGTGGCGAACAATGCGCTACCGCCAAAGCCGAAGATAACCAAGCTGGTATGCACGGGACGTAGACGACCGAATGTGATCTCAGCAATGTCAAAATTCAGAAAAGGCCAAGCAAGTTCGCTGGCAATATACACGCCGGCTGACATGCCGAGCAAACCCCACACCATCGCCATGATGGCGAATTTTTTGACAATGTCGTAATTGTACTGCTCTGCCGTTATGGCAACTGTGTTCGCAGACATCTTGACCCCTCCGCATAATGATTAAATCGACCCTGGCCGCAAAGGCCATCGCCACCTTTTTTAGGCTCGCTATATTAAAGCATTCTAAAACACACAAAAACCTACGGATTCCCTCGTGTACTCGATGCATAAAAAATCTAACCCAATGATAAATAACAGCGCATCCTGCTTTATAGCCGTCATCATTCACGAAAACACCGCCATCATAAATAAATTCTATTGAGTAAAATGGTGTTTTGTTGTGTCATATGACGCCTAAAAACCGAGCCCTGCACTAGGGAAACCTACACTGGCGAAATCCCAGTCCCCCAAGCTAAACCATAGACCACCTCGTAAGTAAGTGGTACTCCTTGCTTAGCTCGCTGAGCTTCCAGGCCAGCTAAAAAACCGCTCCACTTTTCTCGCCCAGTGAGGCCGACTGAACGCTCAAGGTGCGTATTCCCTACGCCGACGCCACGCAACTCCTTGATCAACTCGACAGGTGTGGGGTAATACAGCGTCAATCGCTCCTGATCCATTACCGGATCGGCGAAGCAACTGACCAGCAAGGCATCGCCCACATCGTGCATATCCAGGAACCCGTGCGTGTGAACGGCCTCATCAAGCTTCGACCAAGCGACCCGGCACTCCAACAGGGTATCCGGCCCCAGAGTAGTGAAGACAAAAACCCCGCCCGATACCAAAACCCGAGCGACCTCCTGCATGACACGGCGAAGATCATAGCTCCACTGCAAGGAGAAATTTGAAATAACTACGTCAAAGCTACCGGCTTTAAACGGTAATTGATGCATGTCTGCGCAGACCACACGCCGACGCTTGAAAATACGCCCTGTCTTTGGGATGACCGCCAGCATCTGTTCGGCCAGATCAAGGGCGACCACTTGCGCAGATGGGTAACGCTTCTGCATCGCCCGCGTCATCTGACCGGTGCCCGCGCCGAGGTCAAGAATGCGCCTAGGTTCGATTTTCAACAATTCGAAACGTTCATCGAGCCTTCGCCCCACTTCTTGCTGCACCGCTGCGCACTGATCATAAGTTTCGTGCGCACGATTGAAGCGGGTACGAACCTGTGCGTAATCAAACATTTTCAATCCCGCGTGCTGAAAAGGTCAGTAATAGGTTCATCAAATAATCTTCATGGCGCCAAGGCAATGCGTGACCGCCCTTCAGGGGCGTAAATAGCTGACGCTCCGTGTCACAGACGTCTGCCCATGGCTGCGTTGGCAGCAGGGGATCATCGGAACCGAACACCCAATGGATGGGGGTCGTCGCGCGCCCCAAAGAGGTGCGTTGATCGACAGCAGCCAACCAATCCAGCCCCTGTTGCAAAGCAATCACGTCCTGCTGGCGATTGCATCCAGCAGGCAAACCAAGCCAGGCATCAAACCCAGCCAATGCCGCTTCGGGTGAGCGACCTACCTGTCTGCGTAAGGCTTGCCAGTTTTTTTCAGGCATCCCTTGCCAACCTGTAGCCGTATCCTGCAAAAAACGGGGTGACGCGGACAAAATAACCGATAGATGCGGCGACAATTTCTTTCTGCCCAAGGCTTCCAGAATCAAGGCACCCCCAAGCGACCAGCCAAGCCAGAGTACGTTCTTGCCACTGTATTTTTTTGCCACGGGGCAATCTGTACCGTCGAAAATCCAATGGCCGAAGTCCAGCCAATCGAGACAGTGAATCACGGATGGATCGCCACCGCGCGCTACATAGCCTTCAACCAAATTCCGCCACATGGACGAATCGAACGACCAACCGGAAACCAGAACAATGGATGCGCGCCCCTTCAGGACCGAACCGTCGCCACAACCCTCGACCAAGCCATCAATCAACCTGAGCTCCTTTTTGGATTATTTATTATGCGTTGCCATTTCTTCATTTGCGCTTTGAACTTCAAAGTCGTGATAATGCGCGACGTTTGATACACACCTCAATCAGGAATATACCGTGGATTTCTCATCTGGGCCGGCATTGGTCGGCATCGCCATCGTCAGCTATCTTATAGGCTCGATCGCCAGCGCCGTGCTTGTAGCGCGACTGTTCCATCTTCCCGATCCGCGCCAAGCGGGCTCCGGCAACCCCGGCGCGACGAACGTTCTGCGTCTGGGCGGAAAAAAAGCCGCGCTGCTGACGCTACTTGGTGATCTCGGCAAAGGCTTGCTGCCCGTACTGATATTACGCGCCTTGAATGCCCCCGAAGTCGCCTTGGCCGTAGCCGCCCTGGCCGCGTTCGTCGGCCATATTTTCCCCGTATTTTTTGGGTTCAAAGGCGGAAAAGGCGTTGCGACCGCAGCCGGTGCCTTGCTCGCACTCAATCCATTGATTGGCCTGATTACGGTTGGCACCTGGTTAGCCAGCGCCTTTATTACCCGCTATTCCTCGCTTTCCGCGATTCTTGCGGCGGTTGTAGCAGCCTCCAGCGCCCTGTATCTGGCACCACCTGCCACCATGGTAGCAGTGAGCTTAATGGCCATGATGCTGATTTACCGGCACCACCGAAACATTCGCCGCCTAATTAACGGCGAAGAACCTAAAATCGGCAAAAAGAGCGATTCGGGCAATCAACCTGAAACACCGACCTGAAGGTGCTGATCGTCACCGCGACGACAAATGGCTCAAGGAAACCAATGGCCAGCGAGGACGAACCTCGAACCCCGCCGCTGCATCACGCTCGCCCCGCTCCAACCGAAGCGCGGCAACCAAAGCGATCATGGCCGCATTGTCGGTACACAGTATGGGCGGTGGGTAGAACACCTGCCCGCCACGCTCATCCATCATTTCTTTGAGTCGCAACCGCAAAGGACGATTCGCCGCAACCCCGCCAGCCAGCACCACGTGGCGGTAACCGGTCTGCTCCAGTGCCCGCCCGATTTTGATTGCGAGTGTATCGATGACGGCCTGTTCGAATGAAGCGGCGATATCGGCGTGATCTTTGCCCGCAGCGATGGCCAATGCCACCGCCGTCTTCAGACCACTGAAACTGAAATCCAATCCCGGTCGATCGATCATCGGTCGGGGGAAGCGGATGGCATCACGACGTCCGCGCTGCGCCAACTGGGAAAGCGCCGCCCCTCCGGGATAACCCAAACCCATGAGTTTGGCAGATTTATCGAAAGCCTCGCCCACGGCATCATCAATACTTTCCCCGAGCAGCGCGTAGTCTCCCAGCGCTTTGACTGCAATCAACTGTGTGTGCCCACCGGACACCAACACAGCCAGAAACGGGAATTGCGGGCGTTCTTCCTCAAGCAGTGGCGCCAGCACGTGACCTTCCAGATGATGGACACCCAGCGCAGGGCATTGAAGCGCCCGAGCCAACCCCTTGGCGAAGGCGGCACCAGTCATCAGTGCGCCCTGCAAACCGGGACCGGCCGTGTATCCGATTGCATTGATCTGATCGCGGCGAAGATTCGCCTCAATCAGTGCCGCCCTGAACAATAACGGCAACTTGCGTACGTGATCGCGGGCAGCCAACTCAGGTACGACACCGCCATAGCATGCATGCACATCGGTTTGCGAGTGAATCTGATTCGCGAGCAGACCGCGGGTCGTGTCATAAATGGCGATGGCCGTTTCATCGCACGATGTTTCGATGCCCAATACCCGCATGACGCGCCCCATCTCCATCAAATCGTAGGCCAAAATCGTAAGCCCTTAAAATCAGGCCGGGGATGATAACGCATACCGCCTCGACACGCGGGGATTGTTGGGTTACCGAGCCAGTGCGGCCGAGCGTTTCTCCTCGCGGATGATCTGATCGATCAGGGCTTTGACCTTTGGCGTATCCCAATCGATCGATGCATTTACCGAATAAAGAATTCGTCCCCGATCATCTACCAAAAATGAACTCGGAAAGGCAAACACGCCCCATTGCGCTGCCACATCACCCTGTCGATCGATCAGAACCGGGAAATGCACCGAGAACTGTTTCATAAAATGGCGGACGTGCGCTGTGGATTCTTTAAAATTAATGGATAAAACCCGCAACTTTCCTTCGGGATAGCTTTCCGCCAATCGATTCATTGAAGGGATTTCTTGAATGCAGTGCGGACACCAACTCGCCCAAAAATTGACCAAGGTGACCGCCGGTCGCGATTCGAGGGCACCATGGACGAGCCGATGCACGTTGCCATTCAAATCAGGCAAGGCAAAGTTTTTGGCCTGTTGATTTGTCACGGGAATCAGGCCAAACCGCTGTTGAATCGGCTTATCCAAGGCATGATCAAGGGGCAACACCTTTGCCGAATGCGGCGCCTGCGCTAGTAACGTACTTGATTCGAGTAATTCATTGGGCAAGGCCTGCATAGCCTTGGCCTCCTCCGGTTTCATGAAATCGGGCAGGTTCTTAAGCGACGCATTTTGGGCCGTCTTCAAATGCAAAGGGAAATAATCCCGCACGTCGGGGATGATACGGGCAAACGTCGGGCTGCCCGCCCCTTGCAAAGCATCCAGCAAACTACCCAGACGATTGCGGTTTACGCCCCGCTCCGGCTCCAGAATCATGACGGGCATATTGGTTGCCGCCACAATGCCCAAAAAGCTGGGTGGTTCGCCCGCGACCGGCGTTCCGCGATACAGGTTGGGAAACAGCAAAACAGCGCCCGTTATGGCATCCGGGTTCGTTGCCGATGCCTGCCAATCACGCAAGCCGCGCAGAATCGGTACGGCCATGCGGTCAAGGCCGACGACCGTTACGGGACGCCCGGTTTTGACACCCGCCGTCATCAGCGCAGCGACACCCTTGCCATTGAGCCCGCGTACAACCTCATTCGAGCGTTGCAAGAGCAATGAATCAAGCAGATCGACCATCCAGACCGTCGCGCCACGGCGAGCCAAGGCATGAGCGATTGCTTCGGCACCCGTGGTTCGCCCGTATTGATTGGTGAACCAAAGAAACAGAGGACCTCGCTGGTGCTCGCCACCGACCACTTTGACATCCAACTCATTACCTTGGTCGCCGTACGGCAGAGTGAAATCTGCCCAAGCGCGCCCAAAGGCCATGCTCAGCAAAAGCAGCAATACAACCTGCATCCCAATCCGACGTTTGCTCAGCATGAATTCACCTTAAAAAATTTCTATTTCTTGTTCATCGCTTTGAGGCGTCAACGCATTCCAGCGCACATGCCAAGAATTATGAATACTCGCCTGACGGCCCAGTCAAAACCCAAAAAAAATACAAGCCACAGATCAACTGCAGGTCGATTACAATGCACCACTGATCGCTCAGACGGAATAAATCATAACCATCTAATGATTATATAGACTATGCCTAAAATTACCGCGCCTTTGCTCGAATCGAAACTCAGCCACCTCCCCCTGCTCCACCGCGGCAAGGTTCGCGATCTGTATGCCGTAGATACTGACCGACTGTTGATTGTTACAACTGATCGCATTTCTGCCTTTGATGTCATCCTGCCTACGGCCATTCCAGACAAGGGACGTGTTTTGACCGCGATTTCCCACTTCTGGTTCGATCGCACCCGCACAATCGTGCCGAATCACCTGACGGACGACCAATCGCTGACCGATATCATCCCCGATCGTGATGAGCGCGCCCTGCTGGAAGGTCGCAGCCTGATCGTGAAGCGACTCAAAGCATTGCCGATCGAAGCCGTCGTGCGTGGCTATTTGATCGGCACCGGCTACAAGGATTACCTGGCCACCGGCGCGGTGTGCGGCATTGCTCTCCCGAAGGACCTGCCCTTGGCGGCCCGCCTGCCCGAACCGATTTTCACACCGGCGACGAAGGCGGCAGTGGGTGATCACGATGAAAACATCGACTTCGATACCACCGTCTCGCTACTGGGTCGCCCGCTGGCCGAACAGGTGCGTGATACCGCAATCAGGCTTTATCAGGAAGCGGCGAAATACGCATTGGAACGCGGCATCATCATTGCCGATACCAAATTCGAATTCGGTCTGGATGATCAGGGCACGCTGCATCTGATCGACGAGGCACTGACCCCCGACTCATCCCGGTTTTGGCCGGTCGATCAATACAAGACAGGCATCAGCCCGCCGTCCTTCGACAAGCAATTCGTCCGCGATTGGCTGGAAACACTGGACTGGGACAAAAAAGCACCCGGCCCGACAATTCCAGATGATATTGTCCAACAAACCCGATCCCGCTATCTCGAAGCCTATCGCTTGCTGACAGGGCATCATGATTTGGACCAACCCAGTTGAACGCACAAGCGCTTAAATTGGCGTTTTGAAAACAGATGAGTAACGCAGCCACACGGCCCGGGTTTGACCATCGAGGCGTGGTGATTCTGGCCACGGATACGGAAGTAGGCAAAACCTTTATCGGCTGCGCCTTGGCGCAAGCGCTTCGACATGCCGGAATAGTCGCCAAGGTACGTAAGCCGGTTGAAACCGGTTGTGCCTCGGAAGACGGCCAACTCGTACCGGCCGATGGGCGCTTGCTCTGGGCGGCGGCAGGTAAAATCGAGCCGCTGGATACTGTTTGCCCTTTGCGTTTTTCATTGCCCGTCGCTGCCCCCCAAGCGGCCAAGCACGCGGGCAACTCACTCATGTTTGACCGGGATATCGAGCCTATTCTCCAGCCAGTAACACACCCGGCTAACGATAACGTGGCTTCGGCCAAAAGCTTTTGGATTATCGAAAGCGCCGGTGGCGCGCTCTCGCCCTTAACCGATGATCATCTGAATGTGCAACTTGCTCTATTTACCAAGCTTCCTGTGATTCTCGTTGCACCCGATCGGCTGGGCACCTTGAGCACCTTGTTCGCACATATTGAATCATTGGCGCAACGAGGAATCACCATTGCGGCGATTGCGCTCAATCAACGGCCCAAACAACAGCACGCGGACAACATCGGCGCGTTAAACATCTGGCTGCCACGTCTTTTGAGCGCGTATCCACATAGCCCCCTCCCGGCCGTCCTTTCGATTGCCCAAGGTGCGGATCAACACGCGGTGGGTGTGCAACTGCTTAACGCAATAAACATTCAAATCAAGCCGTAACGCGCGTCCAAGCAGCCAAGAAAAGATAGGTTCACGCGGATAACCGACCACGCACCCAGCGCAGCAAGGCACCAAGCACGGGTACTTGGCTGTATAACTGCTCCGCCGGATCCCAATAATCGACATGGTCCACCACCAAGCCCTCATCATCGAACATCACGCGGCTCACGCCGACCAGCCTCAAATCACTCGGCGCACCGCATAAAAAGCGCCAATAAAAAAACACCACGCGCGCATCCGGCACTAAGGCCATTTCATCGACGACAAACCGCAAATTCGGGCAGTTCTTGTAGCCATGCGCGAACACACGCACGATGGCCTCGCGCCCCGTCACATCGTTGAAAGGATCTTTGAAGTGGGCATCTGGCGTGAACGCTTCGGATAGGACTTCAAGCTGATCGGCTTGCAGGCTCTCTATTACTTTACGAAAACGATTGGCGGCTTCGGCGATGGGTACGGGCGTCATTTTTTCAACATCCTGCGTGTCAGCGCAAAAAAGAGGCGATAGGGCAAGATGCGGATTAGTTTCATCACCAAACCAAAACCGGTGGGAACTAACAGCTCAAAACCCGAACGATTCAATTTGCGAATAATCAGGCGCGCGGCCTCTTCTGGCTCGATGATACCGGGCATCTCGAAATCGTTTTTTTCGGTGAGCGGCGTGCGCACAAACCCGGGGTTAATCACGCGAAGGGCAACACCGCGCTGGGCAAATTCCGGCGCAAGCGACTCGGCCATATTGATCAAAGCAGCCTTAGTTGCGCCATAAGGCGCTGCATTGGGCAACCCGCGAAACCCGGCGACGCTCGCCGTAATGATGATCTCGCCGGCACCTTGAGCCAAAAAATGGCCGCGCACCGCGTCGATACCGTGAATCACGCCCATGAAGTTGATGCGCATCAAGCGTTCAAACAAGGCCGGATCGAAATCATCAAGGCTCATGGGCGCGTAGTCGGCTGCGTTCAAGATGACGCGATCAAGCTGCCCCCAATGCGCCAAGATTGCTGATAAACCGTCTTTGAGTGTTGATGGCTCGGTCACATCAACCAGAACACACTGAATGGTTTCTGGGAAACGCTCCGCAAGTGTTTGGAGCGCTTCGATTCGTCGCGCCGACACCACCACACAAAAGCCCTGTTGAAGTAACCCTTCCGCCAGGGCGAGGCCAATGCCGCTGCTTCCACCAACAATCCAGATAACTTGCTTTTGGCCTATATTATTTGCAGCTTTCATGCACCCCCCAAGACAAAACGATTAAACACACCGGCATAGCAACCCGCAGCTTATTGAGCACAGAAATTAAAAATACTCTAAAATTGGCTAAAAAGTTGTACACAATCTATACATTAATGGCACATGCATCCAAACACAATGATGCTGCGTATAAGTTTTACAGGCCGATTAACCCCCTTTTGAATCACTCATCCAAAGAATCCAATGAATCCAGAAGAAAAGAACACCGCTCAATCAGCCCTGAACATCGCCGTGATTGGTTCCGGCATTTCTGGAATCGCAGCGGCTTGGTTGTTGAGCGAGAAACATCGGGTTCATCTGTTTGAGAAAAACGATTACATCGGCGGCCATACCCATACACACGCGATGGACGATCACGGTCAAACGGTCAACGTCGATACCGGTTTTATCGTATTCAATCGGCCCAATTACCCGCATTTAACCGGCATGCTCAAGCACTTCAATTTGCCCACGCAACCAACCGAAATGTCTTTTGGCGTGAGCTTGGATCAGGGGCGGCTTGAATATGGCGGGAACAATTTAGCCACGCTGTTCGCGCAGAAAACCAATTTACTGCGTCCACGATTCCTGCGCATGGTGCAAGACATCCTACGCTTTAATCGAGAAGGTAAGTCGGCTTTGCACGATGCCGGTTTTACCAATGCAGAATCTCTCAATGACTTTCTCGACCGACACCGTTTTGGCGAAGGGATGCGAGATGATTATTTACTGCCGATGGCGGCGGCCATTTGGTCCTGCCCAACGGAAATCATGCTCAAATTTCCTGCCCGCAGTTTCTTGCAGTTTTTTGAAAATCACGGCTTGATGAACGTGAACGAACGACCGCAATGGGAGACGATTTGTGGCGGATCGCGTCGATACATTGAAGCGATTGCGGCAGAAAATCGATTCACCATTCATGCCAATAAAGCCATTGATCACGTTCGTCGGACCGAAAATGGCGTTTATCTTGCCGATGTTGACGAGCATTTCGATGCCTGCGTGTTTGCAGGCCATGCAGACCAAACATTGGCATCACTGACGGACGCGGACCCTCAGGAACACAAGATTCTGAGCGCATTCAAATTTCAGGAAAATCAAGCCTACCTGCATCACGACATTTCATTAATGCCCAAGCGTCGCGCGGTTTGGTCAAGCTGGAATTACTTGGGGCAAAAAAACGAATCCTCCGGTCGCGCTGTTGCCGTTACCTATTGGATGAACCATTTACAGCAGCTTCAAACGGATACCGACTGGCTGGTAACACTCAACCCGTTTGCGCCACCAAAACCTGAATTGACCCGCAAGAAAATCACCTACCACCATCCGGTATTCGATGACAAAACGGCCGTTGCCCAGCAAGAATTGAGCAGCATTCAAGGCCATAGGCATTGCTATTACGCCGGTGCTTGGACCGGTTATGGTTTTCATGAAGATGGTTTGCGATCCGCCGTGAATGTGGCGGCCGCATTTGGCATCACGCCTCCCTGGCAGACCGGCAAATGAGCGCCAGTACGCTCTTCATCGGCAAAGTCATGCACCAGCGGATGCGTGGCCCGGCCTATCGCTTTGAGTATCGCGTATTCAGCTTGCTGGTCGATTTGGACGACTATGAGCAAAATTTCCCCGCCCTGCGCTGGTTGTCGGCCAACCGATTCAATCTATTTTCAGTTCATGCGCGGGATTTAGGGCCACGTAAAAAAAACGCATCGCTGCGCGAATGGATCAACCAAGCCTGTGCCGATCAAGGTTTTGATATTTCACAAGGTCGCGTGCTCATCAATACCTACCCCCGCGTGCTTGGCTACCAGTTCAACCCGCTCAATGTTTGGTATTGCTTTGATCAAGCGCAGCAACTGGTGGCGATTGATTGCGAAGTGAGCAATACCTTCGGCGAATTTCATCATTATTTGCTGCACGATCATGGCAACCCATTGGAACTGCCGTTCCAAGCCAGCGCAGACAAGGTTTTTCACGTATCGCCCTTTCTTGATATGGCAATGCGCTATCACTTTAAATTCAACCAACCCGCCGAACGGCTGAGTGTTTCAATTCGAGAAAATGCACTCACCGAAACCGGTGAAGAACTGACGCTGGTCGCAACGCATCAAGCGCATCGTCAACCATTGAGCGACAGGCGGTTATGGCTTGAAGCATTAAGAATCCCCTTACTCACGTTCAAAGTCATCGGCCTGATTCATTGGCACGCTTTGAAAATATGGCTCAAAGGCGGCGTGTTCCATAAATCGCCGCCCAAACCTTCTTCGGAGATCAGCTCATGCCCCAAATCCAAATAAAAGCGATGAAGAACAACGATCTTGATCTACCGCTCTCCGCTCGATGGGTACACTCTTTGCTGGGTGGGATACGCATCGGGCAGATCCGCGTACTCACCGATGAAGGCCATGAACACACGTTTGCAGGTCAATCGCATCCCGAACTTAAAGTCGAGTGGCGCTTGCACCATCCCGCCCGGCTGCTGTCGCGCTTGGCGCGGCTGGGCGACATTGGCATCGCCGAAGCATACATCCATGGCGATTTTTCCACCGACAACCTGACACGTTTGTTGGAAATCGGCGCACGCAATATGGATGTGATGGCGGATGACTTGCGTGCCGGGTTCTGGGCTCGGTTGATTCACCGCTTGCAACATGCGCTGAGAAGCAATCACAAGCGGGGCAGTCGGCGCAATATTTCCGCTCATTATGATTTGGGAAACGAGTTTTATCGTCTGTGGCTGGATCCCAGCATGACCTACTCATCCGCCCTGTTCAGCCGTCCCGATGAACCGATGGCCGAAGCGCAAGCACGGAAATACCAACGTTTGATTGATGCGCTTGAAGCGAAACCCGATGATCACATCCTTGAAATAGGCTGTGGCTGGGGTGGTTTTGCCGAACAAGCGACACAACAAGGTATTCACGTATCCGGCATTACCCTGTCGACTGAGCAACAGGCGTTTTCCATTGAGCGAATGGCACGAGCGAAGGTGCCCGCTCAGGCCAAATTTTTCTTAACGGATTACCGTGATCAAACCGGCACGTTCGATCACATCGTATCCGTCGAGATGTTCGAGGCCGTCGGCGAACGCTACTGGCCGACATATTTTCAGACCATCTACGATCGGCTTAAGCCGGGGGGACGCGCAGCTATCCAGGTCATCACAATTTCAGAGAAGGCCTTCGAATCCTATCGGCGCGAGCCGGATTTCATCCAGTTGTACATATTTCCCGGCGGCATGTTGCCCACCATCGAGCTATTTACCCAAGGCGCCAAGCATGCAGGACTGGAAGTAAAAGATACCTTCCTTTTCGGCAAAGATTACGCCCGCACCTTGAGTCTCTGGGCAGAATCGTTCAATCAACACACCGAAGCGCTGGACGCGCTGGGCTTCGATGAGCGTTTTCGCAAAACATGGCAGTACTACCTTGCCTATTGTGAAGCCGGTTTCTTGGCAGAACACATCAACGTGGCGCAAGTTCTGCTCGAAAAGCCGAAAAACGCCACAGTCAGATCACAAGCTGCGGCCACAGAATCTAAGGATATGGCGTGAACCCAAACGCCAATTTATCCCTCGGGCAAGTGCTCGCTTACGGCGCAACCGGATTGCCATTAGCCATTATGGGTATCCCCTTATATGTGTACCTGCCCCCGTTCTACGCACAGCAATTAGGGCTGGGGCTGGGCGCCGTGGGCTTGGCCTTGATGATCAGCCGTTTGTGGGATGTGATCCTCGACCCGATTGTCGGTTTTTACGCCGATCTGATTCCAGGCCGCCATCGCAGAAAAACGTTGATGCTCATCGGGCTACCGCTGTTTCTACTCGCAACGTATTTCTTGCTCAATCCGCCGCCTCAAGTGGGCATCGCTTATCTTTACTTATGGGCGATGCTGGGGTTTCTGGCCTGGACGCTGATTACGATCCCGTACACCAGTTTTGGCGCCGAGGCCGACCCCACGCCCCAAGGCCGCACCCGTCTGTCCGCATCACGCGAGGGCTTTGGTTTGATCGGCGTGATATTGGCCGCCAGCCTGCCGGTGTTCCTGACGTCACACACCTCAGGTGAGACTCAAGCGGCGAATGGTGACCTGCTCAGTGTCGTATTTTGGTTGATGGCCATCTTGCTGCCCATCGGGTTGGTGCTGTTGTTTGTAGCCGTGCCCGAAAAACCCGCCACGCGCCGCCCCATCAAATTGAGCGCTGGCTGGCCCTTGCTGCGCGACAACCGTCAGCTTCGCGGCACCTTGGTCGGTTTTTTCCTTAACAATTTGGCCAATGGCATTCCGGCAGCGTTATTCATTCTGTTCATCAATGATCGACTGGCCGCGCCGCAGGCTTTAGGTCCATTACTGCTTTTGTATTTCGGCGCGGGTATCGTGGCTCTACCCTTCTGGACCTGGGTTGCGCACCGATACGGCAAACGTTCGGCGTGGGGATTCTCGATCACGCTCGCGGGATTCAGTTTTCTAGCCGTGCCTTTTTTGCATTCAGGCGATGTAACGGCTTTTGCAATGGTCTGCTTGATTTCCGGTTTTAGCTTGGGGGCGGATATGGCTTTACCCGCCTCTATCCAGGGCGATTTGGCCGGTGCTGATGCGGACGCCGGTGGCGGGGATCGCGCGGGCTTGTTTTTCGGTTTGTTTGGTCTCGTGACCAAGCTGGCACTGGCCATTGCCGTGGGTTTGGGTTACGGCTTGTTGAGCTTGGCGGGTTATCAATCGGGCGACAGCCATACCGATGCGCTCGCCTGGGTTTATGGCGGCCTGCCGGTTTTGTTCAAACTGGCCGCAGCACTGATTGTGTTTCGCTATCTTCACGACACGGAATCACTGGTTATTTCTTCCACTAAAATCAAAGAGGTTTCACCATGAAACGATTTGCTTTGCTCGTTCTTCTTGCGTTTTCCATGACGGGGTGTGCCAGCTTGAATCTTGACCAATACACAAAAACCGAACCCAAATTCGATCTTGAGCAATATTTTGCGGGAGATACGTACGCCTGGGGGATCTTTCAATCACGCGGCGGGGAAATCAAACGCCAATTCAAAGTGCATATCGAAGGTAAAAAAGTCGGCGATGAATTTGTGTTAAGCGAACACTTTAAATACAACGATGGCGAAACGGGCGAGCGGGTATGGCACATCACGCGTGATGGGCAGGATCGCTATATCGGCAAGGCGGGGGATATTGTCGGTGTGGCGCATGGGCACGAGGTGGGCCAAGCGCTCAACTGGCATTACACACTCAAACTACCGTACAACGGCAGCACGATTGATGTGAAATTCAATGACTGGATGATTCGTGTTTCCAAAAACGTGATGATCAATCGTGCCTACGTGAGTAAGTTCGGTGTTCGTGTCGGTGAAGTAACCCTGTTTTTCACCAAAACCGATCCGGATAAATAAGATGAGCAGCCACTCAATAGCCACGCTGGGCCGCTCGCGCCTACTCGCATCCACACTGCTCGTGTTGTCTTTGGGAGCAAGTAACCCTGTGCTTGCGAGCAATGAAACCATGCCAAAACAAATGCAATTGGGGCAAACGGACCTGACGTTGCTTGGGAAAGGCACGGCAACGTACCTCTGGTTTGATGTGTACGATGCCGCGCTCTATGCCCCTGAAAACATAAAGCCCGCGCAGATTCTTTCACAGGAAACACCCAGAGTGCTGGTGCTTCAGTATCACCATGCCGTTACCGTGAAAGACATCGAAAAAGCGAGTTGGCAAACGCTGGATAAGCAACTCACGCCCAGCGAACTACAATCGATAAAACCTCAAGTCGATGCACTTCAGTCCAGCATGAAAAACGTATCACCCGGTGATCAGTACACGTTGACGTGGCAACCGGCAAATGCACAAAAAAAGCCTGAACTGACGCTCAAGCTCAATGACAAGATCGTATTCAAAAGCGATAACGCCCGCTTGGCCGCGACCTATTTCGGGATTTGGCTCGGCAAACCGCCGCTCTCCCAATCCCTGAAACGTTCGCTATTGGGTGGTTGATTATCCAGCGCTACGCAAGCGCGCATCCAGATGATCGACCGCTTCGACCCAGTCCGCGTCCATTTCCAATGACTCACGAATAAAACCGGCCTGCGCTTCTGACCAAAAAGGTGCATCCGCGAGCGCAATGTATGACGACAGTGGCGCGTGTTGCGAGATAAACGCATCAATTTCGTCCGCTGAACTGGGCAACCCCAATTGGGCGAATAAATCGGAGAGGGGATGAAATACCGAATCCATAATCACACCTGCTTTGAGAAAAGTTGCGGTTTGATTCTATAACTGTTCGTGCGGATCGGTAGATTTTTGGCGCAATTGATCCCAGAACCGATGCAATACTCGCTGCGCGCTCTGCTCGGCGGAACCTTGCAGTTTCTTGAGCATATTGGTGGCGGGCATTTTACGCACCTCGATGACCGCGCGTTCGGCAAACTGGCGTTCAATCCACTCATCGCTTGTAGTCAATTCATCTACCAAACCAAGCGTCATGGCCTGGGTGCCGAACCAATACTCACCCGTTGCCACCTTGGATAAATCAAGCGAAGGGCGGTATTCAAGCAGGAACGATTTGAACAACTCATGCGTTTCATTGAGCTGCGATTGAAACTTTTCACGCCCTTCTGGCGTATTTTCACCCAACAAGGTCAAGGTTCGTTTGTATTGCCCCGCCGTGAGCAATTCGATATCGACATCGTGGTTTTTGAGCAGACGATGAATATTGGGAATCTGCGCCACCACGCCGATTGACCCGACAATAGCAAACGGCGCGGCGACGATTCTATGCGCCACTGCCGCCATCATGTAACCACCACTGGCTGCGACTTTATCAACAGCCACGGTCAAATGCAGACCCGCAGCGCGAAGTCGCGCAAGCTGCGCCGCGGCAAGACCGTAAGCCGTAACCAGACCACCGCCACTTTCAAGGCAGACCAGAACTTCATCCGTTTCAGGCCGTGCGACAGACAGAATCGAAGACACTTCTTCCCGCAATGCACCAACCTGGCTGGCGCGCAAGTCACCGGAGAATCTCAATACGAAGGTGCGCAACTCGTGCTCTGGCAACTCTTTCTTTAACCGCTTTTTTTCCTTTTCTCTTTTCTTTTGTTCAGACTTGAACTGCTTGGCAGGCAAGATGTGCTGCTCCAGTTGCAGGCGATTCGACTCGAAGCGCTCCCGGAGATCCGTGACTTTCAGCACGCCCTGACCGCCTTGTTTCTGACGCTGCCTGAGCGCCGTTAGACCAGCCAGCAGAAACAGTACGGCGAAAACGAAGGTCAATGTTTTAGCCAAAAATAGCCCGTAGTCACTCAGAAATTCCATCATTACCCCAATCAATATCAAAGAAACGTAGTAACCAACGGATCGCACGAAAGGACCACGAATACCGTCATCATCTTGCGGGAAGAAAGCCATCAAAGAAAATCACTCGCCTTGGCGCAAACCAGTTTGTTCGATTCCCAACTGGAAAAAGCCAGTGACAACTGCCCACCATTACCCTATTCGAGTATAACGAGGCGGCGCATTTTCGTGCATTAAAGTACATCCGCAATGTGTTAAGCCCGCACTAAATATATAGGCTATTCGATAATTCTGGGTTTATCGTGCAACCCCGGTCTGATCAAATTAGAATGAGGAAGTGATTTCATATTTAAGGGTTCTCTAATGTTTGCCAAAAAACTGACTGTTCTTTTCACTGTCATGGTGGTGAGCCTCGGCGTACTGTTTGCTGCTGGTCTGCAAACAGCCGAAGCGAAGCGAATCGGGGGCGGCGCTAACTTTGGCTCGCAAAAGCAAAGTTTCAGCCGTGAAGCGACGACACCAACAAGTCCGGCGAGCACCCCGACTCGTTCTACCGCACCCGCCGCAGGTGGCGCCAGCCGATGGCTCGGGCCCTTGGCGGGTTTGGCGGCGGGCGGTCTGCTGGCGGCCATGTTTTTTGGCGGCGCATTTGATGGCCTCAAGCCGATGGATTTCATCATCATTGCCCTGTTTGCTCTCGGTGCGTTCATGCTGATCCGGGCACTGCGCAAATCCAGCCAGTCTGCGGCTTCGCCGTACGCGCGCTCAACAGCGGGCACAATGGCTGATCAGGCACCGCAACCGTCAAGCATCGGTTCGTTTTCAAATTCCAGCGCCGGCTCTGCACAAGCACCGCTCCCGAATGCGCCAGCCTGGTTCAACGAAGATTCCTTCCTGCAGGGCGCCAAGGCGCATTTCACCAATCTGCAACGTGCCTGGGATGCCAACGATCTCAAAACCATGCAGGAATACTTCACCCCTGAGTTGTTTCTTGAACTGGCGCGCGAGCGTGCCCGTATCGGTGACGAAAACAACGTGACCGAAGTACAAAGCCTGAACGCACAGCTACTGGACTTGAGCCGTGAAGGCGACTCGATTGTGGCATCGGTTCTCTTTCAGGGCATGGTGCGCGAGGATTACGGCCAGCCTGAGCCCATCGCTGAAATCTGGCATGTTCGCCATACAGCGGACTCAGCTCAGGGTGATTGGTTGATTGTCGGCATTCAGCAGTACAATCAATCCATCCACTGATCGCCTTGATAATCAAAAGCCCGGGTCGACCGGGCTTTTTTTGTGATCATGCAAAAGAAATCAGGCATTCACGACGATTTTCTTCGCAGTTTCTGCACTCGGCGTGCGATGAACCACAGTGGTGCCGACAGCGCATAGGCAGAGGCAATCAGCCATAGGGTAAGAGGAAAGTCTTTCAGCGCGAGCACAAACACCAGAATCAACAAGGGTACGCTCAAGAACGAAACTCGAATCTGCGGACTCACGCTCTTGAAACTGTAGTACGGCATGCTCGATACCATCAATAGCCCGGTGACGACGGTAATAATCCAGACCCAACCGATATTTTCCTGAAAAGGGATGCCGTGCTCTTCGAAGAACCAGACCATCCCCATCAGCACAGCGGCGGCGGCGGGTGAGGCCAGACCAACAAAGTACTTCTTGTCGACGGTTTCCACCTGAACGTTGAAACGCGCCAAACGAACCGCAGCGGCCGCGACGAACACAAAAGCGCCCAGCATTCCCCAACGGTCATCTATGCCGTTCAAGCTCCACTGAAAGATGATCACCGCCGGAGCCAGGCCAAAGGAAATGACATCGGACAGGGAGTCATACTGCACCCCGAAATCCGACTGGGTATTGGTCAGCCTCGCCACGCGGCCGTCCAGGCCATCGAGGATCATGGCCACGAATACAGCCATGGCCGCCTGTTCGAAATCACCTTGAATGGCGCGCAAAATCGCAAAAAAACCGGCAAAAAGCGCGCCTGTTGTAAAGAGATTCGGCAACAGATAAATGGCCTTGCGGCGATGTTTTGGCGCCTCGTCATCCGTCATATGGCTATCCGGCTCCAAATGCTTTTCCGATTCTTGATCCATCATGTGGTCACCTTATTCAGTTGGTTGGGGGCATTCTAAACAAAGAATGTGACGATCATGCAGCGAGCAGATCCCCCCTCAAATAAAAAACCCAAACGGCAGGCATCTCACAAGGGTAGGCCTTTGTTTGGGTTGGACCGATCCCGCAAGGACCGGGGCTAGCTCAGCAAAAAACGATCAGATTAATTACGGTCTTTATCGACGATCTTGTTGGCAGTAATCCACGGCATCATGCTGCGTAGCTTTGCACCGGTCTGCTCAATCTCATGTGCTGCATTCTGGCGACGACGCGCTGTCATTGATGGGTAGTTGGTCGCACCTTCTGAGATAAAGGCCTTCGCGTAGTCACCCGACTGAATGCGCGCCAGTGCTTCGCGCATGGCCTGACGCGATTCGGCATTGATCACCTGAGGACCCGTCACGTACTCACCATACTCAGCATTGTTGGAAATCGAGTAGTTCATGTTAGCGATGCCGCCTTCGTACATGAGATCAACAATCAATTTGAGTTCGTGCAAGCATTCGAAATAAGCCATTTCTGGCGCATAACCGGCTTCGACCAGTGTTTCAAAGCCCGCTTTAACCAGCTCGACCGTACCGCCGCACAGAACGGCCTGCTCGCCGAACAGATCCGTTTCGGTTTCGTCTTTGAACGTGGTTTCGATGATGCCGGTACGACCGCCGCCAACAGCAGATGCGTAGGACAATGCAGTCGCCTTGGCTGTGCCGCTGGCATCCTGATGGACGGCGATCAGATCGGGAATGCCGCCGCCACGAACGAACTCGGAGCGCACGGTGTGGCCCGGTGCCTTCGGCGCGATCATGATGACATCAAGGTCGGCACGCGGCACAACCTGGTTGTACAGGATGGCGAAGCCATGAGCGAAGGCCAATGTAGCGCCTTGCTTGAGATTCGGTTCGATGTCGTTACGATAGATGGCAGACTGATACTCGTCGGGCGTCAGAATCATGATCACATCGGCGGCGGCAACGGCTTCACCGACAGGCAGAACGGTCAGACCTTCAGCTTGAGCCTTGCGCGCCGAGGTAGAGCCCGGACGCAGGCCAACGACAACGCTCACGCCAGAATCCTTAAGGTTAAGGGCATGCGCATGGCCTTGAGAACCATAACCGATAATGGCGACTTTCTTGCCCTGGATCAGCGTCAGGTCACAGTCTTTGTCGTAATAAACTTGCATGGAAAATTCTCCAAAAAATAAAGTCGGATAAAAAATCAGATAAGGGGATGTCAGGCTTCAGGCACGGACATGCCGCGTGGGCCACGGGCAACCCCAAGCGCACCAGATCGAACAATCTCAACCACCGGAATTTCTCCCAGAGCGGCGAGAAACGCATCAAGCTTGTGCCCCGGCCCCACCATTTGGATGGTGTAGCTCGATTCGCTGACATCGATAATTTGGCCACGGAAGATTTCGGCCAGACGGTAGACCTCATCCCGATAGCGCTCGACAGCCTGCACCTTGATCAGCATGAGTTCACGCTCGATGTGGGGCGCATCTGCCATATCCTGAACCTTGATTACATCAATCAACTTGTTGAGTTGCTTGATGATCTGCTCGATGATCTGTTCATCACCGCGCGTAACCAAGGTCATCCGCGACAAGGTTTCGTCGACGGTGGGTGCAACGCAAAGCGATTCAATGTTGTAACCGCGTGCGGAAAATAAACCGGCAACCCGTGACAGGGCCCCTGCTTCGTTTTCAATCAATATGGAGATGATGTGCCGCATGTCTTATACCAGAATCATTTCATTCAAACCGGCACCGGCAGGCACCATCGGGTAAACGTTCTCGGTCGGGTCGGTCTGGAAATCCATAAACACCAGACGATCACGCATGGCGAACGCTTCGCGCAACGCGCCTTCAACGTCGGATGCCTTTTCGATCCGCATACCTACATGACCATAAGACTCCGCCAGTTTGACGAAATCCGGCAGGGCTTCCATGTAACTCATGGCATAACGGCCGGAGTAGAAGAACTCCTGCCACTGACGGACCATGCCAAGATAGCGGTTGTTGAGGCTCACGACCTTGATGGGCAGATGGTACTGCAATGCGGTGGACAACTCCTGCGTACACATCTGGATACTGCCTTCGCCCGTCACACAAACGACTTCTTCGTCAGGGAATGCAAACTTGGCCCCCAGTGCCGCCGGCAAACCAAAACCCATCGTGCCCAAACCACCGGAGTTTATCCAACGGTTCGGCTTGTCGAAACCATAGTACTGGGCGGCCCACATCTGATGCTGCCCTACGTCGGAAGCCACGAACGCGTCTCCCTTGGTGATTTCCCAGACTTTCTGCACCACATACTGAGGCTTGATCACCTCACCGTTGGTCTTGTAGTCCAGGCAACGCATATCCCGCCACTGCTCGATTTGCGACCACCAGGCGGCAATCGCATCTTTCTGCTTGGCACCACCCGCGTCTTCGATCAAAGGCAGCATTTCTTCGAGAACGGACTTGACCGAACCGACAATTGGCACGTCTACAACCACATTCTTGGAAATAGATGCCGGATCGATATCGATGTGCACGATCTTGGCGGTCGGACAAAACTTGGCGAGATTGCCCGTCACCCGATCATCGAAGCGCGCGCCGATGGCGATGAGCACGTCGCAGTGATGCATTCCCATGTTCGCTTCATAGGTGCCGTGCATACCCAGCATGCCAAGGAACTGACGGTCACTTGCCGGGTACGCGCCCAATCCCATCAAGGTATTCGTGATCGGATAATTGAGCAGGCGAGCAAACCGGGTCAACTGCTCTGCCGCACGCCCGATTACGACGCCGCCACCGGAATAGATCATCGGCCGTTCGGCGTTGACAATCAGGTCGATCGCCTTGCGAATCTGACCGGTATGGCCTTTCACCGTCGGGTGATAGGAACGCAAAGAAACAGATTGGGGATATTCGAACGGTATCAGCACTCTGGGGTCGGTCACATCCTTGGGAATATCCACTACAACCGGCCCTGGCCGTCCGGTCGTGGCAATATAAAAGGCCTTTTTCATCGTCTCGGCCAAATCGCGGACATCCTTGACCAAAAAGTTGTGTTTGACGCAAGGGCGTGTAATGCCGACGCTATCGACTTCCTGAAACGCATCATTGCCGATGAGGCTGGTTGGTACCTGCCCAGTGATGATCACCAGTGGAATCGAATCCATGTGCGCTGTCGCAATACCGGTGACGGCATTGGTCGCACCGGGTCCGGACGTCACCAGTACGACACCGGGTTTGCCGGTGGCACGCGCATAGCCATCTGCCATATGCACGGCACCCTGCTCATGACGAACCAGAATATGTTGAACCTGCTCCTGCTGGAACAAAGCATCATAAATGTGTAGAACGGCGCCACCGGGATAGCCGAACACGGCCTCTACCCCTTCAGCTTTCAAGCATTCCACCAGGATTTGACCACCGGACAATTCCACGAGCGTTCTCTCTTATTTTTTTATTGAAAGACAAGGCATTGTCCGACCATGTGCACCTAAGCGCAGCGATCAGCCCAATGCCTGATTTTATGGGGCGCCACACGAGCGCCTCAAGAAGCCTGTCAAACCAGCGGACACTCTGGCGTGTAAAGCCACCGTAGCCGACCAATTTATGGAAACAGGCATTTAATCTGAGCCTTGTAATATAGCTGGATATGAACCAAATTGCATCGCTGACTTTATTTCTCTAAAAATTCACACGGACGGCCACAAGACCGTCGCTCAAATTGAAAGGGAAAAATCTGCGCGTTTACATCCCGCCAAAGCCATTATCAGAATTTGTAACCAGGGCCCCGCCCATCGCTTTTTGCAACACTTTCTTGATCGCATCCGGCGAGCTGCGCAGCTTAAAGAAGGAGGCGTCACCGCCCATCATCGGCAAATCAGGGAAGAAAAGCGCCATGCGGAAGCGCAGGTTCAGTGCCTCTGCTTCCTTGTTGTTCAAAAGCACCTCGTAAGGCAGAAAAGCGTAGCGATGTGGCATGCCGCTATCAACCGAATCAACCAGCGCAACTCCGTTGGCATTCCTGTCCTTGACTCCAGACAGATCAATACCAAACACCTCCTGGTCCTTACCCGGAATCTTTATTTTATATACCAGGCCGACACCCTCTTTTTTGGCCGCAAGTCGACTGGAAATTTTCTGCTCCGCCGTGGTAAAGCCAGGATAACCACCCAAATCGACCGGATCATTAAAGGTTTCCATGCCGAATCCGTATTGGTAATCAGCCAACTGTTTTGCTGTCCGCGGTTTGGCACCAAAGGTTTTTTCCGCGCCCAGAATGCCCGCCAATGCCTTGGCAATTGATTCATTATCTGACGCCAAGCGATAACCGGCAGCCACATAAGGCGGATTCATGTAGGTTACAAAAGTTTTACCCTCATGCTCCTCAAGGGAAATACTTAGCGCAGCACCGTAGCCCCCGCGCGGGGTTTCCGAAGCCGTTTTCAACATGGCCGGACTACTGATCGAGAGCACGATGACATTCTTCACGGGCGAGTAATGCCCGACCACGTCGAATCCACCCTTAACCAACTTGGACTGAACCGCTTTATCCGCGTCAGCCAACGGAGAGGAAATTGTCGAGCCCTCAACAAAAGGCTGCAAGCCAGCAGCTGTAGACACTGAAGGCATAATCATTCCAGACAGAATGACCCAAAACAAAATACGCGCAGACTTCATCATCAAACCACCCCTGAAAAATCCTTAATATTTATCAAAAAACCGTCCCGACGGATCAGAAACACCCCAAACGTTATATGTACAGAGAGACGGCCACTTGGCGGGCAAGCTGATAGAAGCTCAAAGCTCCGGCCAACTCCACTCCGGGAATCAACATATCCGGCCGCAGCCCAAGCTCCAGCACGGAGTCAGAACATGCGACCAACCGAACACCCTCCTCCTGAGCCATCAATCGCATTTCGGCAAGTGTGGCATCCTGCACCTCTTGCTGTAAAAACCGGACACCGGTTTGTGTGAAGAAAATTACGGCGGCATCTTCTGCTGCAATTGCGGCGAGCGAGAGCGACAACGCCGCACGTACAGAACCCGGATCATCGCGAGAGAGAATAAGAGCCATGCCCGTTCTGTCGGAGCTTTGATCCCTATGGGAAGCGGGATTACTCACGAACATTTAGCCAAGGTGATTTTGAAGAACTCCGGCGCAGCGGCTTCGCGCTCCACGCCAATCAGTTCATGGCCGGTCTGCGCGCAATAGGCTTCGAAATCAGCGGGCGCTCCCAAATCGGTTGCCCATATCTGGACGACCTCGCCGGGCGCAATCGTTGACAGAAATCGGCGAGCACGCAGCAATGGCATGGGGCAGCGCAAACCTCGAGCGTCGATGACTTCCACTGATTACTCGGGAGCAACCAAAGTAAGCCCCGAACCCGCCCAGTACATTACACCACCTTCAAGGTTATGCAATCCGGTCAGGCCCTGACCGGCCAGAAAATGACATGCCTGAGCGGAACGGGCGCCGCTGTGGCAGTAGATGACCACATCCTTTTCACTTTTGAATTGGTCGACATTCATGGGGACAAGATGCAGGGGGATCAGCTTGGCTCCCTGGATGATGCCCCGCGCCGTTTCCGAAGGTCCGCGAACATCAATCAGCAACACCTCGTTGAGGCGGCTCTGCAATTCTTCCGGTGCGATATTCTTAAAACTGGACATTCCGATACTCACTCAAAACAAATGTAAAAAATTCCAAGGCACTCGCCAAAAACCGGCACCCCTTCATATCTCGTTGAGATTTCGCGCCTCAAGCCAGCACGCACCCAATCATCGGGGTAATCTCTACCAAACTACTATTGATACCACAATCGATCACACACCCACATCCAAAATATTTTTCATCACATACAAATTTCAAATCCCGAGCACAGCCGACATTTGAAAATGTGCGCGACAAGGGAATGCGACTTCAATACCTATCGATCAGCAGCAGGATTACACGAAAAACCCGTCATTTCCGCGTAGGCGGGAATCCAGCGCCTTGATTTTTCTGGGTTCCCGCTTTCGCGGGAACGACGAATCACGGGTATTTCGAGGTGCCCAGTAGCTAAATTCAGGAACAGCACCACCTGAATGAATCAAGATCAACGCACATCCAGCCAGAACATCCCCACGCACATGATTTATCATGAAACTTCAAGCAACCTGTTGACTCTGTAAATGCCCACGAGGCATTGATCAAAAGTTGTTCTGCTCGGGATAAACATTCAGAATATTGAAAAATATGATGCATTTCATGCAAAACTCGTGATGTTTGTTTGTTTTTACAAAAATAGCAGACGGAATATCGCCATATCCTAATATTGATCCCAGCTCAGAAACAGAAATAAACCATGTCTGTATAAAAATTTTTTTATTTGTCTCAAGCCGCATTACTACTAAAGTGATAGGGTCAAATGACAAGAAGACCACCAAAACCATCTTGGCACCAAGCGCGCCTTAAGAGGAGAGGATGATAATGACACCAAAGATTCAAGCACTAACAAAAGCTGGCTCAGTAATAGCTGTAGCGGCAAGCCTCCTCGTTGCAGGACAGGCCTTTGCAGCAGACTCGGCCCTCACCAAAAATCAGGAAGAGGGCAAGTCAATTGCCTTTACTAAAAGCGAGGGAAATTGCCTCGCCTGCCATAAAATAGCCGACGGCACCCAGCCCGGTAACATCGGCCCAGCCCTGATTGCGATGAAAATTCGCTATCCCAAGAAGCAAGAGCTTTTTGATGTGATTTGGGATCCACGCAAAAAGTTTGGTCGCGGCGTGATCATGCCACCCTTTGGTGACCACAAGATCCTGACCAAGGAACAGATTGAGAAAGTCGTCGACTATCTGTACACCCTTTAAGCGCAGCGAACGCAAATCAACATTTTACGAGGAGCTCGTTAGCATGAAAAAGCTAGTTACAACATTACTTATTGCCGCCATCGGAACTGGTGTTGGCACTGCTATGGCCGCAGACAACAACGCCCCATCAGCCGCTAATAATTTCAATCCACTAAACAACCCCAGTGATCCTGCAAAGTTCGCTCAAGAATACCGCGACTATTTTTATAAAAATTTTCCGCAGATCCCGCACGATAAGTACAACATGGGTGTGTATGCCTTTGATAAGGATGCGTTCAGCCAGTACCAAGACATGATGCAGTTCCCACCTCAGGATGACTACATCGCCGCGGGTAAGAAATTTTGGGAAGACTACCGCCTGCCCAATGGCAAACCCCTCTCTTCATGTGTAGGGGATGCAAAAGGTTTGCGCGCCAAATACCCTTACTTTAATACCAAGGATGGCAAGGTTCATGATCTGGAATCGGATTTGATTAATTGCCAACTAAACGCCGGGGTGCCTAAGGACAAGTCACTGGGTTCCAAAAAGGGGTACAAGGACCTCGCCAATGTTTCTGCTTACCTGTCCAGCATGTCCCAAGGGCTGAAAGTTGATGTGAAAGTCCCCAACGATCCTAAAGCGGTAGCGGCATTCAACAACGGCAAGCACATGTTTTTCCGCAAAACGGGCCAACTGAATTTCTCTTGCGCCGATTGCCATATGTACCACGCCACACAAATGGCTCGATCAGAAACGCTGCATACGGGTATTGGCAACACAACAGGATTCCCTGTTTTCCGTTACAGCAAGCAGGGAATGTTCACTTTGAACAAGCGCCTGTTTGGTTGCATGCGCGACACGCGCACCATCCCGTTCAAGCAATACTCATCAAATATGCTTGATCTGGAATACTTCTTGGCTTACATCGATAATGGCCTTGAAATTAACGGACCTGCCCTGCGCAAGTAAGCGCACCGACTGAACGAGAAAAAGCCAGCGTACGCTGGCTTTTTTATTTGTCCTCAGATCAGGATCATCACACCAATAAAGACGCACCCGCCGATCAACAGTGACAAACCGAAATGACGCAGGATGAACTGAATGATTTCTTCTCGCGTCCGTTCACTGCGCTGGCGCCAGGAAAAAAAACGGCGCAACAGAAAAAAAGCAGCGATCAGTCCGACAACAATCAGAGCAAGTGCCGGCCCGTACTGATGTGCCCAATTCAGTAAAGGGCGAATATAACTACCGAAGAAATAGCCCAGAATAATGAACTGGCTGATTCCGATAATCACAGCCGGGGTATTGAAGCGAACAAACGTGCCGTAGTTCAAGCGAAAAATTCCGGCCAGAGTCGGCGTTATCCAGGATAACGGCCCACTTAAACGCGCAATAAAAACGGCAGAAGCGCCTCGCTTTTCGAAAAAGGCCACCCCCTTTTCGTAGTTCTCCTGGTGAACCATTCGCCCGATCAATGGCCAATGCTGCAATCGTTCAATCAGGCCATTGCCATAACGATAGCCAAGCCAGTAGCTCAAGTTGTCGCCCAGAATCCCGCCACTGAACAGAACAAGCATGACCATCCAAACATCGAGAACGCCCAACCCGGCTAGTACGGCTCCCGACAGGAAGAAAACCTCACCCAGCACAATCAGGGAAAACGGGATCAGCGTTTCAAACAAAGCCCCGCAAAACAGAATGACGTAGGCTGTATGTTGATGTTGTTGAAGAAAAGGAATCGCCTGCTCGAATGATGCAAGATCAGCGAATGACATCGTATCCTCGTTTCCGCTTCATCCGCATGGGCATCAGCGCCTCGAACAACCATTTCAGGCTTTGCTTCAGATAGCCTTGGGCTTCAAATCGCCGGGTCGATGTCGCCACCTGATCGCTGGGAATATAGAAAAACCGGCCATAGCGACGACACTCACTGATGAATGTCAGATCTTCTGCAAAACTCAATTCCGGACGAAAACCGATCCCGCGCGCAATTGGCGAACGCGCCAACTGTATGGAGTAAGAGCTGCGCGTCAGTCGATGAATCAAGTCATAGGCCCTGAACCACAACCGCACATACACACGATTAACGCTCAGGGGTCGTACACGCGTTGTTCCCACTGCGAGACTCTCGGAGCCATGCTGATTGATCCAGCGGTTGAACTGACGCAAGGCTTTGGGTGCCAACTGCGTGTCGGCATCACAAAAGATTACCCAATCAGAATGCACACTCATGGCCGCCAAGCCCACATTCTTGGCCTTGGAAACGCCCTTCTCGCTTTGCAGAGCACGAATCGACAGGTTGCCGTCAGATAGCGCCGCATACCGTTCAGCAATCGCCCAGGTTTCATCGGTTGAGCCATTTTCCACGATGATGATTTCCATTCGATTTGCTGGATAGCTTTGTGCAAGGAGACTGTCCAACGTTTCCGCCAGTACCGCCGCCTCGTTATGTGCGGGCACTATCACCGAGAAAAAGTTCTTGTGGAGCGCATCGCTCATTGATGACTGTATGCGGCGCACCGCTTCCTGCGTCCGCCAGGGTGCCTCAAAGAGCCGCGTGTCTTCTGTTTGCGCCAAAGCGGCGGCAAGATCGAATGCTTCGGACTGATTCCGGCTGACGAAATATTTAAGACTACCGAGGTAGTAGCCCAAGTATTCCTGCTCCGTTTGATTCGGCGTTGGAATAAGAAGCGCGCGCTTATCATGCTCGACCAGATCCATCACCGTGGTGTACCCGGCTCGAGAGATAATGCATTTGGCACGACCGAACAATTCCTGCCTTAGATCACCCGTCGCCAGCGGATGCACTTCGAGATCGTCAGAGAGTGCGTCCCGATACTGTGCCGGATCAGCGTTCGCATCCCCAAGGACAAAAACCTTCTTGCCGGGCAAAGCTTGCGCCTGCTCAAGCAGATCACGGACAAACGCCCCCTTGTGCTCGTGCAGATAGCCGCTGATCACGAACAGGTAGTCGATATCCTGCTCAAGCTCCTGATGCGGATAGGACGACAGAATCCCGACATATTCACGGCGGGTGTTCTGCAAAACGGGCGTATGTGAAAGATTCCCGGCTAGATTCAGGCTCGGGCAGGGGAAATCCGGAATAAAAATCCGGTCGAACTGCTTGAGCGCGGCCACGTTGAGGTGATCGCTCATCCAGCTGACTTCCTGCAACCCCTTGGGCGGAATGAAGGCAATTTGATGAGACAGAATGAATGAGGGAACCCAGCGACTGTACATGCCGTAACGCCCGTCGCTGAATACAAAATCATAATCACAGGCAATGGATTCAAACCGATGGTGTTCTTCGCGGATTCGTCGCCAAGTGGTGAACAGATCAAGCGCAAGATAAGCGTAGAACCGCCAACCAGTCCCGCGTTCCAGCGGTGGATAATCAGGCCAATCCTGCCATTCGACAGCGGGGTGATCGGCCAGCTCCAGGCGCATGAAGGCCAACGCATTGCCCGTTGAAATAACCGTAACCCGGTAGCCATCGGCCAGAAACGCATGGATTAAAACGAGGCTGCGGGTGGCATGTCCCAGCCCCAGCGAACTCACTGCAAACAGGGCTCTGGGGGAGGCATCCGAATAGTGCTCGGCCCGCGAACAACTCCCAGTATTTACATTCATTAATTACTGCTCGTTCAATCGTGGCATCAACTCAACCATATTGCATGGCTGGGTACGGAAATCCAACTGAGCATGAATAATTTGATCCCAGGCATCTCGACAGGCGCTGGTCGATCCGGGTAGCACGAACAGGTAGGTACCGTTGGCAACACCCGAAGTGGCACGGGACTGCAGTGTTGACGTCCCGATCGACTGGAAGGATAACCACCGGAAGAGTTCACCGAAACCCTCGATTTCCTTGTCGAGCAGAGGTATCACAGCTTCTGGCGTGCCATCGCGACCGGTCAGCCCGGTACCGCCCGTCGTAATGATCGCCTGGCACTCCGGATCGTGAATCCAGGCCGAAACCACCGCACGAATCGCGTACTTGTCATCACGAACGATCTGCCGGTCAAACAACCGGTGCCCACCATCAACCACCCGCCCCTGCAATAGATCACCCGATGGGTCATTCGCAAGAGAGCGGGTATCCGATACCGTCAACACAGCAATATTCAGAGGGACAAATGCGCGCGTGTTCATTCACAAGCCTTCATTCATGAGTGGTTTATTCGGGCGGGATGTCATCGGCCGGCAAGCCTTGAGCACATTTTTTACAGACCAACGCCTTACCGACCATCGACCGCCTTCCGGCTTCGGTTTCAATCCACGGGCGATTGATCCAAGGTGGTTGATGACGGGTATGCTGATGGTGACCACACGCCAATCGGGCGAACCAATCGCCCAACTCATCCCGGTGGAACGACACAATAGCAGAACTGAACGTCTGTTCTGTGACACCTGCCATGAACGCCGTTTCGTACCCTAAAGCGCGATCAGTCGCACGGTGAAGCCCAAAGGTCGTGCTCGTCAGCGGCCGTGATTTCAACCTCGACGAAGTCACCAGGACGCACATCGGTAACGTCCGGCAGAAAGACGACGCCATCGATTTCCGGTGCATCGCCGGGGCCGCGCCCCACAGCGCCGGATTCGTCCACTTCGTCGATCAGAATAGCCATGCGCTGGCCTACCTTGACGGCCAACTTTGCCGCACTGATTTCGGCCTGTTTGGCCATAAATCGCTCAAGTCGCTCCTGCTTGAGCGACTCCGGCACCGGCTTGGCCAACTGATTTGCCGTAGCGCCCTCGACAGGCGAGTAGGTAAAGGCACCGACTCGATCAAGCTGCGCTTCATCAAGAAAATCGAGCAATTGCTGGAAGTCATCCTCGGTCTCGCCAGGGAAGCCGACGATAAAGGTCGAACGTAAGGTCAGGTCGGGGCAGACATCTCGCCATGTACGGATTCGCGCCAGCACGTTCTCACTGGAGGCCGGGCGCTTCATCGCCTTGAGAATCCGCGGGCTGGCATGCTGGAACGGGATATCAAGATAAGGCAGAACTAATCCCTCGGCCATCAGCGGAATGACCTCATCCACATGCGGGTAGGGATAGACATAATGCAGTCGAATCCAGGCATCCATCTGCCCCAATTCGGCCGCCAGCTCCTTGAAACGGGTCTTGACCGGTTTGCCGCCAAAGAAATCGAGCTTGTAGCGCGTATCCAGACCATACGCGCTGGTATCCTGCGAGACGACCAGCAATTCGCGCACCCCAGCATTTACCAAGTTCTGGGCTTCGGTAAGTACCTCACCCACAGGGCGGCTCACGAGATCGCCCCGCATGCTCGGAATGATGCAGAAGCTGCAACGATGGTTGCAGCCTTCGGATATTTTCAGATAAGCGTAATGCCGAGGGGTGAGTTTGATTCCGACCTTGGATTCGAAATCCGAGACTTCCGTCTGAACGCGAGGCGCTGGCATCAAATCGACGAAGGGATCATGCCGTGGCGGCAAATATTGATGCACCGCGCCCATCACTTCGCCGTAAGCCTGTGGACCGGTGATCGCGAGCACGCTCGGATGTGTCTGACGAATCAGCTCGCCCTCGTCCCGTGCGCCCAAACAACCTGTCACGATGACTTTACCGTTCTCGGTTAAAGCTTCGCCGATCGCATCCAGCGACTCTTGCGTGGCCGAGTCAATGAAACCGCAGGTATTCACGATAACGAGTTCAGCATCCTGATAATCACTCGATAATGCATAGCCTTCGGCGCGGAGTTGGGTCAGGATTCGCTCGGAATCAACCAGAGCCTTTGGACAGCCCAAGCTGACAAAACCCACGCGCGGCGAGGATGAACTCATAATCTCTGAAACCTAAAAGTATTATTTGGCCTAAATATCGGCTTGGGTATCGACCGATGCAGACGGGGGAACATAATCTTCCAAGCGCCCATCATCGTACTGGATATGAATTTTGAGATTATTGCGCTCGACGAATTGCAGCACCGAGTCGAACATCGCAGGGTTCTGGGTTTGCAACTCAGGCTCGATAGCAAGCACTTTCTGCCCGTCCAAAGAAGCTGGATGCAAGCGGTCGGAAAACACCAGTCGGTGCAAATCAAACGTGGCATCCCAACTGGCCAAACGATCAATCCAGTCACTCGGACGAAAACGCGCACCCGATTTTGTAACGGATTCGATGAGATAACGGAAATGCATGGGATCGCTCATAATGAATTCTTTTCTTGAGGTTCGAACCGATCAGCGAATACAGTGCTGACAACACGCAACCACCGTAAAGCAAAATCGCTTTGCATTCTAAATTAATTAATAGACAAAAGCACTTGAACATGCACGACGCATTCACTCCAATCGGAGTTCATCCTCAATTGATTGTCTATATTTTCAATCAGATACCCAATTTCCGACTCAACTGATCGAGCAGAGAAGCATGTCGACATCAAACAGCCCATCGTCATTCCCTGTTGTCATCATCAATACCGGCGGTACTTTCAACAAACGATACCAGCCGTTGACCGGTCTACTGACTGTCGCAAACGACGAGCGAACGATCGAAGAACTCCTGCATTCAGCTTCGCCAAATCTCGATATGCACCTGATCGGTTTAATCCACAAGGACAGCCTGGATATGACACAGTCTGACCGGGCATTAATTTGTGCATCCATCCGAAATTCACTCCCTGCATTCAATTCAGCACCCGTCATCATCATTCATGGCACCGACACGATGCATGAAACCGCCCTGTTCCTGGATGAAGAAAACCTGAACCGGGTCATTGTCATCACGGGAGCCATGCGACCAGCGGAGATTGATCCTGTCGAAGCCTCGCTTCATTTGGGCCTGACACTCGGATTCGCTGCCGCCAACCCGCCACCCGGTATTTACATAGCCATGCACGGCCGAGTACTGCCTTATGCCGAATATCGAAAAAACCGCACTCTCGGTGTTTTTCAGACGACATAGACGACAAAAGCCCCGCAAAAGCGGGGCTTATTAATTTCAAGAGCGCGGCTTCAACTTAGCGCTGAAGCCATCTGTCCTAGGCTCAGCAGTTAGTCAAACCTGGATTACCTTTAACACCGATCAAACGCGGCTCGTTGATCTTGACGGGCTTGATGTGCTTCTTGTCCCGCAACCAAGTTTCAACCTGATCCCAGATCATCTTGCCGGTGTCGCCCGGAATTTCACCCGGTTTGGCAACGGAAGCCCAGCCAGCGACCTTGTACTTCTTGTTCGGATCCAGCGGTTTGCCGCCGAGCGCCATTTCGGAAATACGCTTGCCTTTGACTTCGTTCGGCGCGCAGGCATAGGTCATGCCACCAACGCGAACCATGTCGCCACCTTGCTGGTAGTACGGGTCTTTGTTGAAGATGTTATCGCAGACGTCTTCGAGAATACCCTTGATTTGCTCGCCGGTGAACTCATTCACGGTGACGTTTGGATAGGTCAAACCGACTTCGGTCATCAGATCGCCGTATTTGATCGGCTCGCCCGGAATAAGAGAAGTACCCCAACGAACCCCTGGAGAGAATGAGATTTCGCAGTCGTTCTGGTCAATGATGGCCTGACAGATCAGTTGATCCCATGAACCGGTGAAGTTACCACGGCGGTACAACAGGCTGTCGTTGGTGGCCACCACTTCGTCGTAACGTTTCTTAACATTGAAGGTTTTACCTTGGAAGGTAACGTCTTGGTTAAGCAGCTTGTCGATAAGCGCCTGCATTTCTTTATCTGGCTCGATGAAGTCAGCAAAGACCGGCAACAGGTGATATTTGAAATCCTGTAATTTGCCGTTTTTGAAATCCATGTCCAACACGCCGAGGTACTTGGTATTCGAGCCTGCGTTGGTGACGATTGTTTTGCCACCGGCATTTTTGACGATGGTCGGATGCGGAATCGCATCGTGGGTATGGCCACCCATAATGGCGTCGATGCCCGTTACTTGTGCAGCCATCTTCAAGTCAACGTCCATGCCGTTGTGCGACAGGACAACAACGCACTCAGCGCCTTCTTTACGGGCTTTGTTGACAACGTCTTGCATGTCTTCCGGGTTGATGCCGAATGTCCAGCCTTCGGTCATCCAACGCGGGTTGGCGATAGGTGTGTACGGGAATGCCTGGCCCACAATGGCAACCTTGACGCCATTCTGTTCACGAATGATGTACGGCTTGAATACGCGATCTTCAAAGTCTTCGTTGCGAATGTTCTGAGCAACGAATGTCATGTTGCCAGCGGCTTCAAGCTGCTTGATGCCGTCCATCATGCGATCTTTGCCGTAGGTCGCTTCCCAATGCGATGTAAACGCATCCAGACCAAACAGTTTTTGCGTATCGATCTGACTTTGGGCGTTTGTCCACAACGCCATACCGGTACCTTGCCAGTTATCACCACCATCAAGGACCAAAGCGCCTGGACGCTGGGCCTTCATGTGCTTAACGAGGGTCAAAAGGTGCGCGTAACCGCCGACCTTACCGAATTTTTTAGCGGCCTCAACGTAGTTCAGGCAGGTGAAGGCATGCGCCTCTGGCGTATTTGGCTTCAACCCAAAATGCTTCAGGAAGGCCTCGCCGACGAGATGAGGTGCATTCCCCTCCATTGAGCCAACACCGAGATTGATGCTCGGCTCACGGAAATAGATCGGGTCGAGCTGCGCGTGCGTATCGGTGTAATGCAGAATGTGCACGTTACCGAATTTGGGCACTTCGTACATGTTGCCGGAGGCACGGTTCACCTTGACGGTATTGGCAACAGTTTGATTGCCAGTGCCCGCTTGGGCGGTTTCAAGACTGATACCCGCTGCAGATGCTGCCGCGAGCATTTGCAGGAATTCCCGACGAGATAAATTCATTCGATGATCTCCGTTATTGGATTTTTTTTAAGTACGCACGCGCAGTGCAGAACAGGTTTGTCTCAAGCGAACCATTATTAATATCGCCGGAGACCCAAAGAGTTCAAAACCGCAGCCCAAGATTTAACCACACTGCCACTGTCGACGACAGCAAAAATACTTATGTGCATAGAAACAAAGCACACACCCTGACCACATTATGGTGAAATCGGGCTGCGAGTTCGGACGTCGTTTCTTCGAAATAGTTCCCGAATTCAAGGTTCATCGACTATCAGGCCAGACGATCAGGCCAAACTAACAGACCAAACTATCAGACCAGGCGAGCGGGCAAATCAGGATCGATCAAGTCGAGCGCAAGACGATCCAGTGCCAGCTCCTCGTTCAATGGATGCCTGGCCGATTGCAGGAATTCGAGCAAGACGCGATGAACCTTAAGCCAATGCGACTTGGAGCGGGCACCGGCCAGCTTTTGAATGAGCGGTTGCAGCGGCGCCGGGGCCTCAGTCGGCAGGCCAGAATGCACCCGCATCACCTCGACCCATATCCGCATTAACCAGCGGGCGAGCACGTCCCGATCAATAGTTTGCCACTGCTTGACGACCGGCAGCACTTGGTCGCGCTCCGTCATCAAGCGAACCCACGCCGTTGTCGGCGATTGCCAATCCCACGAAGGCGGTGAACCGTCCATCAGCCGGTCATCACCGATGAACCAGAGCAATTCGGCTTCTTCGGTGGAAAGGCCATATCGCTGGGTCAGCCAATCGACAATAACCGCACGTCGAGGCACCGTCATCGTCAATCGCTGTATGCGTGATCGGATGGTGGACGGCAATAAATCGGCACGCTCGGATGTCATCAGGAACAAGCTGCCCGCTGGCGGCTCTTCAAGCAATTTGAGCAACCCGTTGGCGGCACTGCGATTCATGCGCTCGGCCTGTTCGATCAAGGCCACGCGCAGCGGACCGTAACGCGTCAGGCTAAAGCGCTCGATCAAGGTCCGAATGTCTTCAACGGAAATATCCTTGCTTGCGTTGTCACGTACCAGGAGCTGAATATCGGGATGTGTGCCCGCGAGGCGCAATCGACAGGCAGCACATTGACCGCAGGCACGTTCAGCCCCCGGCGTTGTCACGGGGTCGGCGCATAATAAATACGCTGCCATTTCTCTTGCCAGCGTGAGCGAACCCAAGCCCGAGGCACCGGTAACCAGCAAGCCATGTGGCAGTCGATCCTGCCGGTGCATCAACAAAAATCGATCCCACGGTGCCCGAAGCCAGGGCATTTCGGCCACACCGACCGAGGAAATGGGCCAGGGCGATTCTGCCGCAAGACCGTCTACGGCGTTTGTGGTTATTGCCTTATTGGCGGCTACCTTGCTGGTTCTGGCCCTAGCCACGGTCGCCTCCCCCCAGCAAAAAACGCGCAGAAAGCTCAGTCTGAATCTGCATGTGCACGTCCGCAATCGGAGCGGCCGCATCAATCAAGGCAAAGCGCGTCGACTGCCCGGCCAACTCAAGAAAGCCGGCGCGAACACGTTCAAAAAAATCATGGCGCTCACGTTCAAATCGGTCGTGGGCACCCGCTCCTCGCCGGGCTGCTGCTCGTTTCATGCCGACATCCACGGGCAGATCGAGCAACAAGGTCAAATCGGGTGAAACGCCCTGCTCTGCCGTCTGCGCCAAGGTTTCGATCAATGATCGATCCATGCCGCGCCCCGCACCCTGATAGGCACGGGAAGAGTCAGTGAAGCGGTCGCTGATCACCACCTTGCCCGCCGCCAATCCGGGCTTGATCCGCCCTGCCACATGTTGCGCACGGGCTGCAAACATCAGCATAAGCTCAGTGGGTGGCACCAGATCTTCCTCTGCCGGATTGAGCAGGACTTCGCGAATTGCTTCTGCAATTGGTGTACCACCCGGCTCCCGTGTGCAATCCACTTCGCGACCGTGGGCACGAAACCACTCGGCCACACCCGCAATGGCGGTGGACTTACCGGCGCCTTCGATACCCTCGATGGTGATAAATATTCCGGGTGCGTTCATGAATGCTCGGTCATTGCTGGGTTCATTGCTTTTTTTTCGGTTCGGATGCCCGCGTATCTTCAATTTTACGCCAGGTCTGCACGGCTTGATTGTGTCCTTTCAGTGTGCGCGAAAAGGTGTGTCCGCCCGTGCCATTGGCAACAAAATACAGGGCATCCGTTTTATCGGGATGCGTCACAGCCTGCAATGCAGCTGCGGATGGCAGGGCAATCGGCGTCGGCGGCAAACCGGTGCGGGTGTAGGTATTGTACGGCGTATCGGCGCGCAGCTGGCTTAGCGTCAGACTTCGTGGCGAACTGTCCTCGTCAACCTGTCCCTGAGTTGCCTCCGCCACGCCGTAGATGACAGCCGGATCCGTCTGCAACCGCATTCCGATGTTCAATCGGTTGATGAATACACCCGCCACCATGGCGCGTTCATCGGGCAAGCCGGTTTCCTTTTCCACGATAGAAGCCAGAATCAGTGCATCGTAGGGCGTTTTCAAGGGCAGCCCGGGTGCGCGATCCGCCCATGCCGCGTCCAGATGAGACCGCATCGAGCGGTAGGCTTCCTGCAGAATCTTTTTGTCCGTGGTGCCGCGTGTGAATACATACGTATCGGGGAACAACCAACCTTCGAGATGGGTGATCGGCCAATTCATCTCGGCGATGATCTGGGCCTGATCCAGCCCGTTCAGCGTGTGTTTTATTTCCTTTTGCGCCGCGAGCTTGTTCAGGAAATCCTGGGCGGTATCCCCTTCGGGGATGGTGATGCGGTAACGCACCACATCGCCTTCGACCAGTCGATCGAGAAAACCGAGCAACCGATCCTGATCGGTAATCTGGTACGCACCCGCCTGAATTGAGCGCGCTTTACCACTCAATCGAGCCGCCCACACGAATACGGTCGGATTGACCCTCGCACCGGAGGCATCAGCGATTTTAGCGATTTGCCGCGCGTCCGCACCACTGGGGATTTCAATCGTGATCGCCGCAGCGCCTGAGGGCAGTAAGGGCTGGGTGAGAAAAACACCAATCCGGCCGACCATCCATACGGTGGCGAATAAAAGCCCCATCGTGAGCAGCCAGACCCACAAAAAACCGATCGCCCTATTCATAGTATTCAGCCATTTCATCAAACATTTTCCGGCAACGCGCCCGGCCGCCGCCATCAAGAACCGCTATCTGGCGCTGCAAAGCGAACCAGGTCGAATCAACAGGCTTACCCCCGTCTTCAGCCCGAATATCACACAGGCGATGCCAACGCGCCTCCATATCCCTGGATTGATCAAGAGACAACACACGCCCCGCCAGGCGACCGATCGGCAGCACACCCCGGACGGAATTGCTGAGCGCAGCGGCCTGAGCTAAAGCCAGGCGGCCGATGGACACGGGTGCAATCGTCACATCCAGGTAACGACACAACAAGGCACGAACTATCCCGGCAATGGCGGAACCCTGAGTCGGCGGCGTAAACCAGCGACCATTTTCCAGCCAGAAGAAATTGCTTTGCGTTCCGCCCAAGATCAGACCGTTCTCGTCATGGATCAGGCACTCATCGACCCCCTCCGGCCAAGCCGCGCGCGCCAGCACTTGAGGCAGACGATTGAGATGCTTGAGTCCGCTGAGTGCAGGTATCGGGATACCGCCGGATTGCTTGAGCAGACCAACGCTTAATCCCTGAATCGACCATTCCGGAGCCGCCGCAGGCACATCACCGATCAAAACAGCCAGTGTGGGCTCGACCGGTTCCGCCCGAAGATAGCCCCGCTGCCCCGATCCTGCCGTGTACATGAGTTTTATCACAGCCTGTGTCTTGCCGCTCTGCGCAACCGCCGAATCAATGGCAGTGCGCACGTCGATTTCATCAGGTAGCGGCAAGCCCAGCGCGCAACAGGTGTAACTCATTCGGGCAAAATGCTCGGGCCACCAAGCGACCCCGCCACCGGATAGCCGCATCGTTTCAAACAAGCCATCGCCGTAGGCCAGACCGCGATCCTGCGGGGTGAAGGGCGCAAAGTGTGTCACGGCATTTGATCTGCATTGTGGGCGCCGGTCAGCGCCATCAACAGGCCGCGCGCTTTCTCTTCGGTTTCCGTGCATTCACGCTCAGGGGCGCTATCGGCCACGATACCCGCGCCGGTTCGAAATTCACCTAAACCATCCTTCGCCAAAAACACGGTTCGAATCAGAATATTGCTGTCCATCCGGCCATCCAGACTCAAATAGCCGACGCTGCCCGTGTAAGGGCCACGGCCGGTCTGCTCCAGCTCCGCCAGAATTTCCATGCAACGCACCTTGGGGCAACCTGTGATCGTGCCGCCCGGAAATGTAGCAGCCAGCAGATCGAATACCGACTGATCGGGACGCAATTGCCCACAGACATTCGACACCAGATGATGCACATGCGCGAATGATTCGAGCACCATCAATTCATCTACGCAAACGCTGCCCGGCTGGCACACGCGGCCAAGATCATTGCGCTCCAGATCGATCAGCATCACGTGCTCGGCGCGTTCTTTGGGGTGGGCGCGCAACTCAGCCATCAGCGCCGCATCACGAACGCTGTCGTCATCGCGCCGGCGCGTGCCGGCAATCGGTCGCGTCGAGACTTGGCCGCCGCGGTGATCAACCAAACGCTCGGGCGATGAGCTGATGATTTCACCCTCGGGCAGACGATACCAAGCTGCGAAGGGCGCGGGATTATGTCGTTCCAAACGGCGGAAGATACGCAGCCCCGCATCGGTTTGAGTGGCAGAAAATCGCCAGGCACGCGATAGATTGGCCTGAAAGACATCACCCGCACGCAAAAACGCTAACACCTGCTGCACACCCGACCGGTAACGCGCGGGGTCATCTGCCTGCAAGGCGTGAATATCCAGGGCTGCATCGGCTTGCGGGGCGAGCGTAAACGCGCGCAGACAGGCACGCAATGATTCGGCCGCATCAGCGGATTGCCCGTCATGAACCAACCAGGTTTTGTGATGCAGATGATCGTATATCAGCGCGCTGGCGTGATATTGCGCCACGGCAACTGGAAAACCGACCCGATCGGCAGGCGCAAACCGAGGCAGATCAAGGCTCGGTTCGATTTGTCCCGCCAGTTCATAGGAAAGATAGAAACTCCAGCCGCCAACAAAGGGCAGCTCGGTCGCAAAACCCGCCGGTGGCCTTGCAAAAGCCGCCACCGCCTTGGCAAAAGCAGATAGAAAGTGAGATTCAGCCGTCAACGATTGCGGCAAGCTTGTGGCGTGCAGAATATCCTGCGCATCCAGACGCAATTCGGCGCGGGCTGCGCCAAACAGGATGGACCAGCGGGCATTGTTCTGCCCAAACTCACTCGTTGCACCCGACGCCAGACTGGCAAACAAATGCGAAAACTGATCGGGCATCTGTGCAAGCAGATCAGGAAAATCAGCCGCCGTAAGGCCTTCTATTGGTTCGATGACCGGTGAACACGTCCTTGCGGAAGGTGCTTTACTGGACATGAAAAAGAAAGAACCGATTCACGCCGATCATAAGCGCCGGAAAATCAGCGTGCCATTGGTGCCGCCAAAACCGAAGGAGTTCGACATAACCACATCAAGGCCGCTCACTTGGCGCGCGGTATGCGGCACGAAATCCAGATCACAGCCTTCGGATGGCTCAAACAGATTCACCGTCGGTGGCAGCACTTGGTCGCGCAGGGCCAGCAAGGAGAATACCGCTTCGATTCCACCCGCGGCTCCCAACAAGTGGCCTGTCATGGATTTGGTCGAACTGACCGGGCAGCGTTTGGCGTAGTCACCGAACGCGGCGTGCAATGCCGCCACTTCTGCCATATCACCGGCTTGCGTCGATGTGCCATGCGCGTTCACGTAACCGATGTCTTCGGGATTGAGCTTGGCATCCTGCATCGCCGCCAGCATACAACGACGCGCGCCGTCGCCATCTGCGGAAGGCGCTGTCATGTGATAAGCATCGGCACTCATGCCAAAACCGATTAGCTCACCGTAAATGTGGGCGTCGCGCGCTTTTGCATGGTCATACGATTCAAGCACAAGCACACCCGCCCCTTCGCCGAGCACAAACCCATCACGGTCTTTATCCCAAGGCCGCGAGGCGTGTTCGGGGTCATCGTTACGGGTCGATAACGCGCGCGCAGCGGAGAAACCGGCCACGCCCAGCGGAGAAACGGCGCCTTCGGAGCCGCCGGCAATCATCACATCCGCATCGCCATAGGCAATCAAGCGTGCCGCCTGACCAATGCTGTGTGTACCCGCCGCGCAGGCGGTAACGGTGGCCAGATTAGGCCCGCGAAAGCCATAGCGGATCGATAGCTGACCGGACACCATGTTGACGATCGCACCGGGCACGAAGAATGGCGACACACGCCGTGCGCCTTGATGCTCCAGTGTCATGGTGTTGCGTTCGATACCCTCAAGGCCACCAATACCGGAACCGATCAGCGTACCGACACGATCGTAATTCAACGAGTCACTGATCAGCCCGGCATCCTCGATCGCTTCGATCGCCGCAGCCATGCCGTAATGGATGAATGGCTCCATCTTCTTGATTTCTTTTGCGGGAATGAACTGGGCGACATCGAAATCGTTCAACGTGGCAGCAATTTGCGAAGCCATCGCACTGACATCGAAACGATCGATCCGGCGAACCCCCGAGCGACCGTCAAGAATGCCAGCCCAGCTGGTTGCTACTGTATTACCCAGAGGAGTCAATGCCCCTAACCCAGTCACCACCACACGTTGCTTACTCATGCGTTCAAATCCATATTTTTTCTTTTTTCATATAAAAAAACCGCGCCGGGATAACCCAAGGCGCGGCCTTTTGTTCAATCAACCACCCAGACCCCGGGACAAACCCAGGGCCGCGAGTTATGCGTCTTTGTGGGCGTTGATGTAATCAATGGCCAACTGTACGGTTGTGATTTTTTCAGCTTCTTCGTCAGGAATTTCGCACTCGAATTCCTCTTCCAAAGCCATCACCAACTCGACGGTGTCGAGAGAATCAGCGCCCAGATCATCAACGAATGAAGCCTCATTGGTGACTTCTTCTTCCTTAACGCCCAGCTGTTCTACAACAATCTTCTTCACGCGTTCGTCAACGGTGCTCATAACGATTCAACCTCGATTTAAGACAAATTGGTTCAAGGGCTCTTGCCCGAGATGGCAGGCATTCTAGTTAAAACCGGCCAATCCGCAAAATAAAAATAACTTCAGAGCCCTCGGGCAACCTGATCAAAAACTAAAAAACGGTCTCGGAAGCCACTGATTCTCATGGCCAATACCGATCAGCTCATGTACATACCGCCATTGACGTGCAGGGTGTGACCAGTCACATAAGCGGCATCGTCGCTCGCCAAAAAGCGAACGCAACCGGCAATTTCTGCCGGATCGCCCAACCGCCCCAGAGGCACATTCGCCAATAATGCCGTTTTGTGCGCCTCGGGCAGGTCACGCGTCATGTCGGTATCGATGAATCCGGGCGCCACCACGTTGACCGTGATGTTCCGCGCCCCAACTTCACGGGCCAATGATTTGGAAAAGCCCATCAGGCCCGCTTTGGCGGCCGCGTAATTGGTTTGACCCGCATTCCCCATGGAACCAACCACCGAGGCAATCGAGATAATCCGGCCCCAGCGGGCGCGGGTCATGCCGCGCAATACCTTTTGCGACAGACGGAATACCGAGGTGAGGTTAGTATCGATGATAGCGGACCAGTCATCGTCCTTCATGCGCAAAAGCAAGGTATCACGGGTGATGCCCGCGTTGTTGACCAGCACGGCCACGGCGCCGAAACGGGACTCGATCTCGGCAAGAACGGCATCGATTTGCGCACTATCGGTCACATCAAGACGCATCCCCGCGCCGCCCAACGGTGCCAGTCGCTCGTTGATAGCTGCCGCACCAGAATCCGAGGTCGCCGTACCGATCACCACCGCACCCGATTGCGCGAGCTGCTCGGCGATAGCCGCACCAATGCCGCGGGATGCACCGGTCACTAACGCGACCTTGCCATTCAGACCTTTTGTTTCATTACTCATCTTTATTCCTCTCAAATGGCTCTCGAATATGTGTTCAGTGAACGGGGAGGCTCAGGAAATCACCGCGGCCAGACTGGCTTCATCGAAAACGGCGCTGCCGGTCACCCCTTTTTCGATACGCTTCGCCAGACCAGTCAGCACTTTACCGGGGCCAAACTCGAACTGACGGTTGCAGCCACGACCATGCAGGGCCTGCACACAAGCCACCCACTGTACCGGGCGGTACAACTGCTCGACCAATGCATGACGGATGGCAACCGCGTCGTCGTGGGTTTGCGCATCGACGTTATGCAGAACCGGAATCACGGGCGGTTTAATCATCACCTCGGCCAGATGGGCATCCAGTTCGCGCGCGGCGTTAATCATCAGACTCGAATGGGAAGGCACACTGACCGGCAACGGCACAAAGCGCTTGGCACCGGCCGCCTTGGCCAATTCCTCAGCTCGCGCTACGGCAGGCGCGTCACCGGCAATGACCACCTGCCCGGGCGAATTGAAGTTCACCGCTTCGCAAACCTGCCCTTGTGCAGCCTCGGCACAAACGCTCAGAACCGCTTCATCGGCCAGCCCCAACAGCGCTGCCATGGCGCCGGCGCCGGGTGCAACGGCGGCCTGCATTAGACGTCCCCGTTCGAACACAAGGGCCACCGCATCGGCAAAGTCGATACTTTCTGCTGCCACGAGCGCGGCATACTCGCCCAGACTGTGCCCGGCCAATGCAATCGGCCTGTGCCCGCCTGCGGCCAGATAAATACGCCACGCCGCCACATCGGCAGCCAACATGGCGGGCTGGGTGATTTCTGTGCGGTTGAGTTCTTGCGCATCCCCATTTGCCACCAAGGCCCACAAATCAAAATCCAGCACGTCGCCGGCCTCGCGATAGACGGCTTCGGCCAGAGCCTGATGCCCCCCCCAGCCACTACTCATACCAATGGACTGCGAGCCCTGTCCCGGAAAAACACCTGCAATCATGCTGATTCCCCACGATCATCATTTTTTACGAAAAAACTGCGCGCCATGCTATCACAGTCAAAATCATCGCCCGATAGAGCGACCACCGGGCGATGTCTTGCGGGATAAATCACGAAGTTGTCACATAAAGTCGACACCCTGCGTATTTATTTCCCCAAAGTAATTGAGCAGCCGCCTGTGCATATTTTAATGATCTCCGATGTGTACTTTCCGCGCATCAACGGCGTATCGACTTCAATCCAGAGCTTTCGCAGCGAGTTAATCACCCTGGGACATCGGGTAACCCTGATCTGCCCGGATTATCCCGAATCGCTCACACTGGAACGCGCCAAAGATCAACACGACGATGAAGATATTTTGCGCCTACCGTCCCGCACCGTGCTGCTCGACCCCGAGGACCGGATGATGAGTTACGGCGCCATCATCAATCTGATACCGATTCTGCGGGGCAGAAGCATTGACCTCGTTCATATCCATACGCCTTTCGTGGCCCATTACGCCGGCGTAAAACTGGCCCGAAGGCTGGCCATTCCGGTCGTCGAGAGTTATCACACCTTCTTTGAGGAATACCTCTACAACTACATTCGCTGGATACCCAGAAACTGGCTGAAGCGCGCAGCGCGTTTTTTCTCGAAAAGCCAGTGCAACGCTGTCGATGCGCTTGTTGTGCCCTCCTCACCCATGCGCAATGCCCTGCAAACCTATGGCGTGAGCACCGAGATGCACATCATACCGACCGGACTCAACCTCGATGCTTTCCGCACACCGCCAACATCGAACTTCCGGGCCAAACTATCGATCAGAGACGACCAACCACTGCTGCTTTACGTGGGCCGGGTCGCACTGGAAAAGAACATCGATTTCCTGTTGAACATGATGCCCTTCGTTCTGAATCAAACACCCGATGCCGTTCTGGTCATTGCCGGAGAAGGCCCAGCGGAATCACACCTCAAACGCAGGGTTGCGGATATGGGGTTACAGGCTTCTGTCAAATTCGTGGGCTACATGCGGCGGGATGGCGCATTGCAGGATGCCTATCGTGCCGCCGACCTGTTCGTGTTTGCCTCCCGAACCGAAACTCAGGGACTGGTTCTGCTGGAAGCACTGGCGCTCGGCACGCCGGTTGTCGCACTGGGCATCATGGGCACACTGGATGTACTGCATGCCGATGGCGGCTGCGTGATCGCGCCGGACGATCCATCCGGGTTCGCCGATGCTGTCAATCAAGCCCTAAACCAACCCGATCGCTACCAGCAATTGGTCGATCAGGCCCCGCGTTATGCAGAAACCTGGACCGCCGCCCAAAAGTCACAACAGCTACTGGAAATGTACCGGCAACAACTCGCCAGTCATACAACCTCTTGATATAAGCAAAAGAAAATAAAGACAAACCGCTCGTTTTCAGATAGTATTCGCCGCAATCCATCATGGCTCGATAAGCGCGACATTCCAACGCGCACATGTCGCGCCTTTTCTGTTCGTCCAATTCGGACGACATTCCCCCTAGAAGAGCCTTGAATACTCATGTCTGAAGAAAACACCATCCTATTTTCCGATTTTGCCCTTGCTGCACCCTTGCTGCGATCGGTCGAAGAACTGGGCTACGAAAGCCCATCACCCATCCAAGCCAAAAGCATTCCCGTCCTGCTGGAAGGCAAAGACGTGCTGGGCATGGCGCAAACCGGCACCGGCAAAACCGGTGCGTTCGCCCTGCCTTTGCTGAGCCGGATCGACATCAATCTGCGCGCACCCCAATTGTTGGTTCTGGCGCCAACACGTGAACTGGCAATCCAGGTCGCCGAAGCCATGCAGGCCTACGCCCGCCACTTGCCTGATTTCCATGTTCTGCCCGTCTACGGCGGACAAGCGATGGAACCTCAGCTGCGCGGCCTGAAACGCGGCGTACACGTCGTGGTCGGCACACCGGGTCGCATCCAGGATCACATCAAGCGCGGCACGCTCAAACTCAATCAAATCCAGGCTGTTGTACTGGATGAAGCCGACGAAATGCTGCGCATGGGCTTTATCGATGACGTCGATGAAATCTTGAGCAAAACACCGGCCAACCGTCAGGTCGCACTGTTCTCCGCCACCATGCCGGATCAGATTCGCCGCATTGCCCAACGGCATCTGCGCAACCCGGTCGAAATTGCGATCAAATCCAGCACCTCGACCGTCAAGGCCATCAACCAGCGGTATTGGGCCGTCAGCGGCATGCACAAATTGGATGCGCTGACCCGCATTCTGGAAGTCGAAGAATTTGACGCGGTGATCATTTTCGTGCGCACCAAAGTGGCCACCACCGAACTGGCCGAAAAACTGGAAGCGCGCGGCTATGCTGCCTCTCCGTTGAATGGCGACATGAATCAGGCCATGCGTGAAAAGGCAATCGATCGCCTCAAGCGCGGATCACTCGATATCATCATCGCGACCGACGTGGCCGCACGCGGTATTGATGTGGCGCGTGTCAGCCATGTCGTGAACTACGACATCCCTCTGGATACCGAATCGTATGTGCACCGCATCGGCCGTACCGGTCGTGCCGGTCGTTCCGGCGAGGCCATCCTGTTCGTCGCCCCACGCGAAAAGCGCATGCTGGGCGCCATCGAACGCGCTACCGGGCAATTGATCACCCCCATGCGCCTGCCGAGCCAGAGCGATATCGCGGACAAACGCTCTGCCGCGTTCAAGAACCAGATCAGCGAAGCGATGGAATCTCAGGATCTGGCCTTCTTCGAGACCCTGATCGAGGAATACCAGTCCGAACACGACGTCGGCCTGTCGGAAATCGCAGCCGCGTTGGCCTATTTGGCACAAAAGGACCGTCCTCTGCTGCCGGCCGAAATCAAGGAAACGGCGCAAGTCGGCTTTGGCGACCGCCAGGATCGCGGCCAAGGTCGTGATCAGGATCGTCGCGACGAGCCCCGCCGTCCCCGTCAGAACGATGACATGGCCCGTGTGAAATACCGGATCGAAATCGGCCACGAGCATGGCGTCCAACCGAAGAACATCGTCGGCGCACTTGCCAACGAAGCCGGCATCGACAGCAAATATATCGGCGCGATTCGCATTTTCGACAGCCACAGCACCGTTGACTTGCCCGAAGGCATGCCGAACGAAGTCTTTACCCAGCTCAAACGTCTGCATGTATTGGGCATACCGCTCGAGATCAGCGAAGCTGCCCCGGGAGACAGTGAAGGCGAGCGCAGCGGCAACCGCCGCCCACCGGCCGGCCCGCGCAAATTCGGCCCTCGTGGTGGTGGTGATTCCTTCGGCGGCAAACCCCGTCGCTCGAAACCACGCAGCTAAGCACGCCCCCCAATGAGTTACTTAAATAGGTAAAAATCGGTAACTCTTGAGCTATGCACAAAAACGGCACCCGCGAAGAAATTCGCCGGTGCCGTTTTTTTGTCCCAAATTCACCAATATCATGCAAAATGGCAAGCTCACGGTGGCTGGTGAAGTGAGGGAATAAATTGTTGCAGCAAAAGCAAAACGCGACCATTACCTACACCGGCGTCGAGACCCCCATCGGACTCGTATTCGCCGCTTTTTCACGCGGCGCCCTGTATCGGATTTCTTCTGGAACCGAAACCGAATTCTTGCAAAACATTTCACCCACAGCGGGCGAAGTACCCATCAGAGCCGATTCGATTCTGAATGACTATGCTCGACAGATCTTGGCTGTTTTTACCGGTGACACGCCGGCACACCTCCCGTTATACCTCGAAACACTAACGCCGTTTCAACAGAAGGTGCTAAACATGACAGCCAAGATCCCCCGCGGTCAGGTACGAAGTTATGGCTGGATCGCCCAGGCGATTGGTAGCCCCAATGCCCACCGAGCGGTCGGCACGGCTCTGGCACAAAATCCGTTGCCATTCGTGATTCCCTGCCATCGGGTCGTTCGTGCCGATGGACAGCTCGGCTCCTATTCTGGGGGTGGCACGGCGGTAAAGGCGCGCCTTCTGACTTTAGAAGAAGTCCCGGTCGCTCAGGCCGCGGGTAAATTCATTGTACCCAAGCCGTTTGAACCGATATATCAGCCATAACCCGATCGCTCCGCCGTTTGGATGGTCAAGCGCCAAAGCAGGCAGAACATTCGCCTGACCACTGCGGTACATTAATTGTTAGGCGGCGCGGTCACTCTCGACGTTGCAATGTCAGATCAAACGGACATGTGCCGCTGCCCGGCGGGCTTTTTCGCGAGCGGCATCCGTCGTTTCATCCAATGCCAACATCACGCCCATCCGACGCTTGCCTGCAATTTGTGGCTTACCGAACCAGCGCAACTGCGTATCCGGCGCTTCGAGCGCTTCTACCAACCCGGTCACTTCAGGGGATGTGCTGTTGCCTTCGAGCAGCAACGCCACTGAACCCGCCGGTCCACGGGTGCGGATATTGGGGATCGGCAACCCGAGGAAGGCGCGCACGTGCAGGGCAAATTCGGATAGGTCCTGCGAGATAAGCGTCACCATGCCGGTATCGTGTGGACGGGGCGATACTTCACTAAACCAGACCTCATCACCCCGCACGAACAGCTCCACACCGAAGAGTCCATAACCTCCCAAGGCGTTGACAACCTTTGCGGCGATCTGTTCCGACTGCGCCAAGGCGGCCGCCGACATCGCCATTGGCTGCCAGCTTTCGCGATAATCGCCATCGACCTGTACATGGCCGATGGGCGGGCAGAACGCAATACCGCCGCGATGGCGCACCGTCAGCAAGGTGATTTCGTATTCAAAATCGATCATGGATTCCACGATCACCCGTCCGCCACCGGCACGACCCCCAGCTTGGGCATAATCCCATGCGGCCTGGATTTGCGCCGACGAGCGCACGACCGACTGCCCCTTGCCCGAAGAACTCATGACAGGCTTCACGACACAGGGCAAACCGATTTGCGCGATCGCCTGCGTAAAATCCGCCAGCGAATCGGCAAAGACATACCGGCTGGTCGGCACGCCCAATTCTTCTGCCGCCAGGCAGCGGATCCCTTCACGATTCATCGTCAAGCGGGCCGCACGAGCATTAGGCACCACCTGCCAGCCCTCGGCTTCGAGTTCCACCAGCGTCTGGGTCGCGATCGCCTCAATTTCCGGCACGATCAGTGTAGGTTTTTCCCGTTCGACCAGGGCACGCAATGCGCTGCCATCGAGCATGTCGATAACGAACGAGCGGTGGGCCACTTGCATGGCGGGCGCATTCGCATAACGATCCACGGCGATAACTTCCAACCCAAGCCGTTGCGCCTCAATAGCCACTTCCTTGCCCAACTCACCGCTGCCCAGCAGCATAATGCGCAAGGCAGAAGACGACATCGGCGCACCCAGTTGGGTCACTTGTTGCGTTACGGGATTAGATGGTAAAACCATATTGTCGGCACCAAAATCAAGTGTGTAATCAATCTGGACAACAACGACCAGACCCGGATGAAAAACGAATCAATGCACTCAGTCTGCCAGCGTGCGGGATAAATCCAAATCAACAGAATGTACGGCGGTGCCATGGAAAATAATCAGACCGGGGTATCGTGCCGCACCGGAGGGCGAAAACTCGAACCCGAAATGACGTTCAATAATGAAGTGACCATTTAATCGGCGCAAGCGCAAGCGCAAGCGCCGCAATCCGACCGAGTCGTCCAGCAGTTGCACGTCCGCACGGTCACAGGCGGTTTTGGCCAACGCCAACGCACGTCGATGAAGCTTATCCTGTTGCCACCAGAAGAAAACGATGCCAACGACAATGAACAAAATCAGCAGATCACCAAAACTCAAAATAGAAGCTCCCAAAGGAATCATGCGGCCAGCGCCGCATCATAGACCAGACAGGCAAAACCGTTTAGGGCTCATAAAAATCTCTTGAAGCAACAACCTACTTGCGTCCTGAGCCCGGCGCTTTATAATACAAGGCCTTTTTATTGCCCGGATGCAAATTTTCACTTGGCTCACCCCATGAACCAAGCCATGCTTCCGACAATATTTATCCAATCAATTCAACAGGATAGACATTTTCATGCCATCAGTACGTGTTCGGGACAACGAGCCCTTTGAAGTTGCAGTTCGTCGGTTTAAGCGCTCATGCGAAAAAGCGGGCATCATCAGTGAACTGCGTGAGCGCGAGTTCTACGAGAAGCCGACGACCGAGCGCAAGCGCAAAAACGCTGCCGCCGTAAAACGCAACCAAAAGCGTCTGTCCAAAGAACAATCACGTCGCGTTCGCCTGTTCTAAGAGGCTGTTACCGCGCGCTATAGAGGAATATCGGCATGAGCGCCCTTAAAGCCCGGCTGACCGACGACATGAAACTTGCAATGAAGTCCGGCGACAAGGCGCGCCTGGGTGTCATTCGTCTATTGCTAGCGGCTATCAAGCAAAAGGAAGTCGATGAGCGAGTCACACTGAGTGATGACGATGTGCTCGCCATTCTGGTCAAGCAGTCCAAACAGCGGCGCGAATCGATCGACCAGTTCCAAACGGCTGGCCGTCATGATCTGGTAGAAACAGAGCAGTTTGAGCTACAGGTCATCGAAACCTACCTCCCGGCAAAGCTCAGCGAGGCGGAAATACGGCAAATCATTGCCGATACCATTGCCGCCACCGGTGCGCAGGGTGTGGCGCAGATGGGCGCTGTCATGAACGCCGTTCGCGCCAAAGTAGCCGGTCGCGCGGACCTTGCCGCAGTCAGCCAATGGGTCAAGGCGGCGCTTGGCGGCTAAACATTCGACGCTCGGCATCAAGTTGGCCTAAACTGACGCATCAACCACAGGCAAGCTGCTTCCGACATCCGCGGATTAGCATCCCCTTCTTATAAAATTTGAATCAAATGGGTAATGGGCAATGGCTGATCATTTCCAATTTTTGAATGTGCCGCGCCAGGATCCGGAAAAACAACCGGCCACCGAGCGTGTGACTCAATTCGGCGAAATTTACGGCCAATTCAATCCGGAGAAGGCTTCTGAACAGGCCGATCGCTGCCTCGAGTGCGGCAACCCGTACTGCGAATGGAAATGCCCTGTCCATAACTTCATCCCCAACTGGCTGAAGCTGATTGCCGAGGGCAACCTGCTTGAAGCGGCCGAGATGTCGCACAAGACAAACTCGCTGCCTGAAATCTGTGGTCGCGTTTGCCCGCAGGATCGTCTTTGCGAAGGCGCTTGCACCCTGAATGACGGCTTCGGTGCCGTCACCATCGGCTCGATTGAAAAATACATTACCGACGAGGCGTTCAAGCTCGGTTGGCGACCAGACATGTCCAAGGTCGTTCCGACCAACAAGCGCGTTGCCATCGTCGGTGCCGGCCCAGCGGGATTGGGCTGCGCCGATATCCTCGCCCGTCATGGCGTCAAGGCGGTGGTGTTTGATCGCCACCCGGAAATCGGTGGTTTACTGACCTTCGGCATCCCCCCATTCAAGCTCGAGAAATCCGTCCTGGAAACCCGTCGACGCATTTTCGAAGAAATGGGCATCGAATTCCGCCTGAGCACAAATATCGGTACCGACATCTCCATGGATACCCTGCTTGAAGAATACGACGCCGTATTTCTCGGCATGGGCACCTACACGGCCATGGAAGGCGGTTTTCCGGGCGAAGATCTCGACGGCGTGCACAAAGCATTGCCCTTCCTGATCGGCAACATCAATCACCTGATGAGCTACCCCGGCAGCGATCCCTTTATCGACGTTTCAGGCCAACGGGTCATCGTATTGGGTGGTGGCGACACCGCCATGGACTGCACCCGAACCTCGCTCCGCCAGCAAGCGGCAAAAGTGACCTGCGTGTATCGCAGAGACGAAGAGAACATGCCCGGTTCACGGCGCGAAGTCGCCAATGCGCGCGAAGAAGGGGCCGAGTTCCTGTTCAACCGTCAACCAATTGAAATCGTTGGCGAAAACGGCCGCGTAACCGGCGTTCGCTTCGTAAATACGCGTCTGGGTGAACCGGACCATCGTGGTCGCCGTAGCCCCGAAGTCATCCCTCATTCCGAACATATCATCGAAGCAGATACCGTACTGATCGCTTTCGGTTTCCGACCCTCTCCAGCGCCCTGGTTCAATCAGATCGGCATTGAAACCGATAGTAGCGGTCGCGTGATAGCCAACCAGAGCACACACAGTCCCGCATTCCAAACCAAGAACGCCAAGGTGTTTGCTGGCGGCGACATGGTACGCGGCTCCGATCTCGTTGTTACGGCCGTATTTGAAGGCCGCAATGCGGGTTTTGGCATCCTCGATTATCTGGACGTTTGATCCCAACCCGACCTGTCGGAATGACGGGCCATGAACTGCCATCGCCACTTAGCCCAAAGAATGTGAGCCAGCTTTTCATGGCACCGGAACCCAGGATCGACTTGCCTTGACCCGAATTGCGCCGCACGCAGCGCACAGGTTCGGCGTGTTTAATTTCTACTCTGCCAGAGACACAGCAGCATGACGCCAGACATCACCACATCAACCGCCACGGCGACGCTCAAAAATGACCGCTTTATTCGCGCATTGCTTCGCGAACCGGTAGATTGCACCCCGATCTGGATTATGCGCCAGGCTGGTCGCTATCTGCCGGAATACAAAGCCACACGGGCAAAAGCAGGCAGCTTTATGGATCTATGTCGCTCGGCAGAACTCGCATGCGAAGTCACACTGCAACCACTTGAGCGCTTTGATCTGGATGCCGCCATCCTGTTCTCGGACATCCTGACCATCCCTGACGCCATGGGGTTGGGACTGACCTTCTCAGCCGGAGAAGGCCCCGTCTTCGCAAACCCGCTGCGTGACCGTCGATCTATCGAGCAACTCCCTCTGCCCGACCCCGAAGGCGAGCTGCGCTACGTTATGGACGCAGTCAGTACCATCCGTGGCGCATTAAATGGCCGGGTGCCGTTGATCGGTTTTTCCGGAAGCCCCTGGACGCTGGCCACCTACATGGTAGAAGGCGGATCGACCAAGGAGTTCGCCCACATCAAAGGCTTGATGTACAGCGACCCGGCGAGTGCGCACCTCCTGCTGGACAAACTCAGCACGGCAGTGACCGACTACCTCAATGCCCAAGTTCGACGGGGCGCACAGGCACTGATGATTTTCGACACCTGGGGCGGCGTGCTGTCTCCTGACAAATATCGGGAATTCTCACTCGCCTACATGAATAAAATCGTCAGCGGCCTGATTCGTGAGCACGAGGGTCAACGTATCCCCGTCATCCTTTTTACCAAAGGTGGCGGAGCCTGGGCACCGGAAATTGCCGCATCAGGCGCGGATGGCGTTGGACTGGACTGGACTGTGGACATCGGGGCCGTGCGGCAGCAGGTTGGCGGAAAGGTCGCCCTGCAAGGCAACCTCGATCCCAGCGTGCTGTACGCACCAGAGGCGGTGATTGAGCAGGAAGTGGCGCGTGTCTTGAGCTCATACGGCCAAGGTAGCGGCCATGTATTCAACCTGGGACACGGCATTCACCAACACGTCAACCCGGATAATGTCAAAGTACTGGTCGATGCCGTACACCGCCTGAGCCGCCCCTACCACCAGTCCTGAATCGTGCCGCGGCTGCAAGCCGCGATCGCCGAATCAACTCGTAGGTGAAATCAGTGATGCGAGCTTTGCAGCAGAAGCACGTGTCATTAGCGCACCGCGACTATTCGCCACTGGGGCCTCCTTGATATCGTCAAGACCGAACACCACCAGATCGAAAGGCACATCGAAAGCCACAAAACTCAACACGGGGACTCGAGTCTGTCGCCCACTCCGATATTGATAGCGGCGCTCAGACTCAGCAAACGGAATGTTCTTCGCCAGTAAAAACGTCATGACCGATTCAGGCGTATCCGCGAATAAATGCAAGGTCACTTTAGATTGTCGATCCGCCGTTCCCGTCAACACAGAGCCCACTAAACGCGGCGAGAAGTCGCTCAAAAAGTCCATGGCCTTCATTGCCTCGGCACGCAGGTTTCGGATTACTTCCTGCTGTTCCGGGCGAAAAATCAATTGATACTGCCGAATCTCCGCCTCCAGGCGCTCGCAATCCACAGCGGCAAATCGCTGATCGATCGGCTCACCCAAACGCTCGGCAGCTTTACGCAGAGCGGTGAGGCGGTCGAGTGTCGCATCTTCGACGCACAATCGTGTAGCAAAAGACAAAACAGCTGGAGACACCGGACCGGTTGCTGCCATTACGGTCACCTCACACGATCAAAACAAATCATTCATCAGATTCTGCGGCACCACGTCCGCCGGAATCGGGGCGGAGAGCCCGGATTCATCCGCAGGACCACGTGTTGTATCGAAATACTCACGCACGCCACCAGAAGCGCCTTTTGGCAACCGATTTCCCGTATCAGGATTGATCATGACCTCGGTCACACCGGGCGGTGGCACATGGGGCTTATCCGTCGGCGGTGGCAGCATGACCTTCATGAAATCAGTCCAGATGGGTAAAGCCGCAGTACCCCCAACTTCGCGATGCCCCAATGGTGAGTTGTCATCGAAACCGACCCACGCCGTGGCGACCCAACCCGGCCCGAAACCCGTGAACCAGGCATCACGTTGCTCGTTGGTTGTGCCTGTTTTCCCGCCAATATCATCTCGTTTCAGGGCACGATAGGCGCGAACCCCCGTACCCATCCGCACCACATCACGTAAAGCAGAACGCATCAAGAACGCATTTTGCGGGGTAATTATTCTCGGCGCGACACTCGGATCGGGCGAGTCCATCGGGCAGGTATCGCACAAATTAACCGAGGGATGGCTATAAAGCACCGCGTTATCTCCGTTGTCGACCTCGGTAATGACATAGGGTGTAATCCGGAACCCACCATTCACAAACGCAGAGAAGCCGCCAACCAGCTCCAATGGTGTCAAGGTATAACTACCCAAGGCCATTGAAGGGGTAGGCGACCAATTTTGAGTGGGCAGCCCAAAACGACTGGCATATTTGAGTACATTTTCGGGCCCGAGTGCTTCAATTAAACGGATCGACACCAAGTTGACGGAATGCACCAAGGCCATCCGCAAACGCATTGGGCCACCGAAGTGCTTTTCATAATTCTGCGGACGCCAATCGACCCCTTCTTTAACACCGTTCTTAACTACCACCGGCGAATCGTTGATCATCGTTGCCAAGGTAAAACCATGATCCAGAGCAGCTGAATACAAGAATGGCTTGAAACCTGATCCTGGCTGACGCTCCGCCTGAGTTACGTGATTGAATTTGCTGTCATGCGCGAAATCGAAACCGCCGACAAGTGCGCGAATAGCCCCCGTTTCGGGGTCCAACGCGACAAAGCCCGCGCTGGCCGCCGGTATTTCTGCAAGCATCCAATGCTGGTCAGCCTCGGCCTGCAAACGAATCAAATCACCCGCCTTGAGCACATCACCCATCAGCTTCGGCTTGGGACCGCAATGGTCCGTCGATTCGTAACGACAAGCCCAACTGACCGCATCCATTCCCAGACTGTTTTTTGAACCATCGGGCATCAAAACAACAGCCGTTTTAGGATCAACCGACAAAACCACCGCCGGAATCAACCCACCGACCACAGGCGTATCCTGGAGTTTATCCAAAAGCGCTTTAGGGTCGGAAAGCAACGATCCCCAATGATCCTCCGCACCGCGATAACCGTGACGGCGGTCATAAGCTATCAGACCATCTCTGAGTGACATTCGCGCTACTTGCTGCGCCTTCGGATTGATTGAGGTGTGAACAACAAGCCCCATTTCGTATGCCTTCTCACCATATTGGGCAAACAATTTTTGGCGGATCATTTCTGCTACGAACGGTGCACGTGTTTGTATTTCAGAACTCGCAAAAAGGTGTCCCGGTAGGGGTTCTTGCATGGCCTGATCATAAGAAGCTTGATCGATTTTCCCAAGCGCAAGCATGCGCCCAAGCACGTAAGCGCGCCGCGCTAACGCCTTATCGGGATTGGAAACAGGATTCACGGACGAAGGAGCCTTGGGCAATGAGGCCAGCATAGCGGCCTCAGCGACCGTCAACTTATCCAGTGACTTGCCAAAATAAACCTGGGCAGCGGCCTTGACGCCATATGTCCGATTTCCCAGAAATATTTTGTTCAGATACAACGTGAGAATCTGCTCCTTGCTCAATGTGTGCTCTATCTTGATCGCCAAAAGGATTTCCATCAATTTGCGGCTATAGGTTTTCTGCCTACCCAAAAAGAAATTGCGGGCGACCTGCATCGTGATTGTTGAGCCACCTTGTCCTTTGTGACCCGTCTTGACCAACTCATAAGCAGCGCGGAACAGGCTTTGAACATCCACGCCACCATGTTCAAAAAAACCACCATCTTCCGCAGATGTGAACGCATCGACGACAACTTTAGGCAATTCAGCGTAGGTAACCGGGAAGCGGCGTTTTTCACCAAATTCGGCGATCAAACCCCCGTCAGCGTCGTAAATTCTCATCGGAATTTGGTATTGGACTGCCGCCAGATCCTGAACATCAGGCAGTTGATTGTTGTATATTTGATACAATATACCCACCCCGCCGACGGAAAAAATCAACAAAAAACCAAACACATACACAACAAATTTGATAAGTTTCATTTAGTTCAATTTAGCCATGTTTTTTTGCAACGTTGGGTGCAAGATTACAAGAATATTCGACAAACCCACAGGTTTTGCCCTAGGATGCGTCGGTGGACTACAAAGTGCGCGCGCAACCTTAGCGCACACTCAAAGGGAAGGGAATGATCGTGCCATTATTTAGCTCAAAAAATCCACGTCTCGGCGTTGATATCAGCTCGACCGCAGTCAAAGTGCTGCTGCTGGAGAAACACCGAAACGGCTATCGACCGGTTGGCTTTGCCATCGAACCCATCTCACCCGGGGCGGTTCAGGACAAAACCATTACAGACACGGACGTTGTCGCAGGCGCCTTAAGCAGGGCGTTGTCACGCTCTAGGGCCAAAACCAAACACATTGTCATGGCCGTGCCAACCAGTGCCAGCCTCAGCCGGGTGCTTAACATAAGCAATCCCGGCAATGAATTCGAACTGGAAGAGCAGGTCCGAATGGAATCGGATCAATATATCCCCTTCCCTATTGACGAAGTCAGTCTTGACTTTGAACCACTGCGCCCTGAAGCAGGATCAAAACAGAAAAAAAGACAACCCAATGAAGACAGCACTATGCAGGTCATCATGGCGGCCACGCGCACAACTAATGTTGAAGCTCGCGTTGCCGTAGCTGAAGCGGCAGGGCTATCGGTCGATGTCATGGATGTTGAGTCGTTTGCCATACAAAATGCCTTCACAGAAATCATCGCCCCAACCCTAACAGCTGAAGATCGCGCCCAGCCCATCGCATTACTGGATGTGGGCGCCAACACCACCACAATCAATGTGTTCAGTGGTGATGACATCATCTACAGCAAGGAACATCCATTTGGCGGCAAACAGCTAACAAATGAAATTTCCATGTTTTACGGCCTCTCACCAGAAGAAGCGGAAGAAAAGAAACGCAACGATACTTTGCCCGATGACTACCATCGCAAAGTACTGCAACCCTTCATCGACAATATGGCGATGCAAGTGGAGCGGTTCATTCAGTATTTCTATTCAGAAACCAATCGCGGCACCATCGGACTGATTCTACTTGGCGGCGGAACCGCAAATACCCCGGGCGTTATCGAACGGATTAACAATGAAACCGGCATACAAACGCGCAGTGCAAATCCGTTTGTTGCCATCGGCCAAGGATCAAGAATATCAGCAGAGTTGCTCGCCAATCATGGCTCTTCAATGCTGGTTGCTTGTGGCCTCGCTTTACGGAGTTTCGACCAATGAGAAAAATCAATCTCCTTCCCTGGCGAGATGAACGCCGCCAGACCTTGCAGCGTAATTTCGTTCTGCATCTTGCGGGTTCAGTGGTCGCGGCCTTGATTATCGGTGGTGGCATTCACCTGTACGAACAGAACCAACTCGACTTCCAAGATCAGCGCAATCAATACCTCAATGGTGTCATCAAGGATCTGGACAGGAAAATTCAATCCATCAACGAGCTGAAAAAGAAAAAAGCCGAATTGATCGCACGCATGCAAGTGATCGAGAGACTGCAATCGAGTCGCCCTGTCATTGTCCACTTGATGGAGGAGTTTGTTAAAACACTGCCCGATGGCATTCAGTTAACCGACATCTCGATCAAAGGCGACAAAACCATATCCATTCAAGGTTATGCCGATGCGCAGGCACGGGTTGCCGATTACCTTCGCCAACTCAATGGTTCAGATTATATAGACAGCGCCATTATTGTCGGCTCGGGTATTCTTGCTCAAAACCCTGACAAAAAAGGACCTTCTTCAAATCGATATGTATTCTCGATTACTGCATCGGTTAAAACACCGAAATCCGCCGATGCGAATAAGGAGCAATAAGAGATGGATCTCAACGAACTAAAAACCCTGGATTTCCAGACCATCGGTCTCGCGTCGCTCGGGACGCGAATGGTTATCTTCCTTTTTGTCATCGTATTGATTGTTGGTGCAGTCATTTACTTCGACACCATGCCTCAACGGGATGAGCTTGCTCAAAAGCAACGCCAAGAGGCAAGTTTGCTCGAAACAATTGGAACAAAACAAAAGTTAGCCGCAAACCTCAAGGCTTATCAGGATCAGCTCAAGGAGATGCAGACTCGTTTTGGTGAGCTGCTCAGACAACTGCCGAACAAAAGCGAAGCAGAAAATCTGATTATCGATGTTGCACAAACTTCTCTTAAGAATGGCCTTAAGAACCAACAAATCCAACCGGGTCGAGAAATCAAGCACACCTTCTATGCGGAGATGCCCTACACGCTCACTCTGGAAGGCACCTACAACCAGTTGGCAAAATTCATTAGTGACACGGCAAACCTGCCCAGGATTGTGACTTTGCACAACCCAACCATCAGGCCGGAAAAAGGAGATAAACCGGACATGAAGTCCCCGCCGCTTGTGATGACCATTGTGACCAAAACCTACCGTTACCTTGAACAAGGTGAAGGAGAAGGCAAATGAGGCACAATCAACCTTTTGCCCACAAGAAGAAACTACGATCTGCCAAATGGATGTTCGTGTTAGTGCCCGCCACACTCATGCTCAGTGGTTGTGCGAATAACATGAATGATCTGACACAAAAGGTAGATCGAATTCTCGCCAGACCAGGTGGGCAGATCGAGCCCATTCCTGAAATGAAACCCTTGCCAAAATTCAGTTATGTGGAAACCAAGGATCGCACACCGTTTGCGCCAGCCGTTGCTCAGACTGCGAACAAAGGAAGTGGCATCACACCGGATATGAACCGTCCCAAAGAGCCCCTAGAAATGTATCCACTGGATGCACTGGCAATGAAGGGGGTACTCGAACGCAAGGGCACAAAATACGCACTTGTTCGAGATGGAGATGGTGTCATTCATGAAATCCAGGTGGGTAACTACATGGGCATGAATTACGGCAAGGTCGTCAAGATCACGACCGACAAGATCACGCTCGAAGAAATCGTGCCCGACGGACAGGGCGGCTGGCGCAAGCAAACTGCGATTGTCCAGCAAAACGCGACCAAATGATTCAAGGGGATAGAAAGCAATGAACAGCGTTATGGATGCAAAAACACTTTATCGACCACTGACCCGAGCCATTCGGCAATCCTTGGGCGTATTATCGATATCAATTCTTATTCCCGCCATTGGTTATGCAGGCGACATCAATACGATTAGTACCGACCGCACAGCGGATGGTTCTATTCAGGTGCACTTCAAACTTTCATCGCCGTTATCAGGAAGCCCAGACAACTTCCAGATTGACAACCCGGCTCGTGTCGCGATTGACCTGCCTGACACAACAAACAAAACAGGGGAACGGACTCAGAAGATAAATCTGGGCCCGGTGAAGTCCCTGATGATGGCCGAAGCCGGGGGTAAAACACGTGTTGTATTCAACCTCACCCAAGCCACCCCTTACGCGATTAACCCGCAAGGCAACGAATTAACCGTTACCTTCAAACCCGCCGCAACAAGCAACACGACAGCAACTGGATTGGCGGTCAGCACCATGGCTGACAATAATCCTGCTACCGCGATGGACCGTGGGCAAAGCATTGATTTCCGCCGTTCAGCTGATGGTGCCGGTCGACTGCTCATCCAGACCTCCGGCCCGAATGCGCCCATGAAAATGCGCAGCGAAGGCAGCAATATCATCATTGATCTGCCGAACACTCGTGTCGAGTCCGGTCGTTTTGGCGTAAAAGACTTTGCCACCCCAGTGGAATCTGTAGATGTCCGTCCAATGGGAAGCGGTAGTCGCATTACTCTGAAAACCCGCAACGCAGGCGAGCACATGGCTTATCAGACGGATAACCGTCTGGTCGTTGAAGTCAAGCCCGTACCTAAAGCTGAAGGCGCACAGAATGTCGGCGAGAAAAAATACACCGGTGAACGCCTGACGCTCAAATTCCAAGACATTCAGATTCGCCCACTGCTGCAACTCATTGCTGACTTTACTGGCAACAACATTGTCGTCAGTGATGACGTGAAAGGTTCTATCAGTTTGCGTCTCGAAAATGTCCCTTGGGATCAGGCACTCGACCTGATCCTGACGACCAAAGGCTTGTCCATGCGCAAAAATGGCAATGTCATGTATGTAGCGCCAACAGCAGACATTGTGGCGCGCGACAAAGCTGAAATTGAGGCGCGTCAACAATCTCAACAACTCGCACCTCTTTCAACAGATATCATCCAGATCAACTACGCAAAGGCAGATGATATCTACAAGCTACTTGAATCAGCCTCCAAAACGGGCAAAACATCTGCGGATGGCAAAGGTGGTGATACAGCGCAACGTTTCATCAGTGACCGAGGTAGCGTTACAGTCGACCCTCGCTCCAATAGCCTGATTGTCACCGATACCGCCAGTGCGCTTGACCGCATCCGCGATCTCATCCACAAACTCGACAAACCCGTCAAGCAAGTTCTGATTGAAACCCGCATCGTCATTGCGACCGATAACTTTGCCCGTCAACTGGGTGTTCGCTGGGGTGTGCAGGCCGGGTTCAACCGGGGCAACAGTACTTTTGGTTTAGGATCTACAGCACCCTTAGTCGCATCAGGAACAAGTTTGCCGACAGCGGGAGCATCTACGGGTACGGTTGGCACAGCGCCCACTGACTGGATGGTTAATACCCCAATCAGTGGCACCCCTGCCGGCAGTTTAGGTCTCGCCATTCTGGGTTCTAACGTGCTGCTTGATCTGGAGCTCTCTGCACTTCAATCCGAGGGCACCGGTGAAATCGTCTCCAGCCCGAAAGTGATAACCACCAATGGTCATACGGCCTTGATTTCTCAAGGGACCGAGATTCCGTACATTGCGACTCAAACGGCCGGTGGTGTGGCCAGTAACACGGTCAGCTTCAAGAAAGCCGTCCTCTCAACAGAGGTCACTCCGCAAATTACTCCGAACAACAATATCATCATGGATATTGACGTTAAAAAGGATGAGCCGGATTATACCAATCTGCTGCCTGGGACAACCAATCCGCCAATCAATACGCGTGAGGTCAAAACCAAGGTCGAAGTTAAAAATGGCGAGACCGTTGTACTTGGTGGCATCTATCAGTTTGAAAACAACAACTCGATTAACAAGGTGCCTTTCTTTGGAGACTTACCAGGCATAGGTAACCTCTTCAAAAATAAAGAAGTAAAAAACCAACGTCTTGAATTGCTTATTTTCGTCACACCGAAAATCATCAACAGCGACCAATCACTGGTAAACAACGACTAAGCCCCAACGGGTTTCACTCGAAGCAAACCCCGCCCATGCGGGGTTTTTCATTTCTCACTTAAAATAACCAAATGAACAATATTATTCTCATCGGCCCCATGGGGGCAGGCAAAAGTACGATTGGTAAACTGCTAGCCCACAGCATGAATTTGCCTTTCTTTGACTCAGATAAGGAAATCGAGCATCGAACGGGCGCAACCATTCCTTTGATATTCGAGATTGAGGGCGAGTCAGGATTTCGGGATCGGGAAGTTGCGGTTATCGATGAACTCACGCAAACCTCCGGATGGGTTCTGGCTACGGGAGGCGGAGCGATTTTGCGTCCGGAGAATCGGGCAGTATTTACCGAGCGCGGCTTCGTGGTTTATCTACACGCTACCGTTCAGCAACAGGCGGAACGTACCGCAATGGATACCCAGCGACCGCTGCTTCAGACAAAAGACAGAGTGGGCAAATTGAACGAACTGATGACGAAGCGCGAGCCGCTCTACCGCGAGGCTGCCGATCTTATTATCGAAACAGCGGGGAAATCACCGAAGTTGGTTGTGGACTTGATACGGCAATATCTGGACTGAATGCGCCATTGGTGGCGACAGGGTTCAACAAAGAGAGAGGACGTCTAGTGACAAATTCTCAATGCAAAAGCAAACAACTCCGTCGGACCAGTCGTGACTGGTGGGGAGGCCACAAACAGCGCGCCGCTCACTACGGGGCACCTCGAAAAACCTCAGTCATGCAATTTTGGGTAAAATTCTCCCATGTGATTGTTTGCGGAGCCGACTGGGATGAAAAAGCGTAGTGCCATTAAGACGGACCTGTTTGCTGATACCCATCACCGAGATAAGCTTGACACGTTGGGCGACCCCTTGGCAGAAATCGAAGCCTGCATCGACTTTGCCGCCCTGGCGGCAGAAGTCGATCGCATTGCGCCGCGGCCCGTCAGTGTTCAAGGCGGTCGTCCGCCGTACCCGACCGAGACCATGGTGCGCATTCTGGTCTTGAAACGCCTGTACAACCTGTCCGACGAACAGATGGAATACCAACTGCTTGACCGCATGAGCTACAAGCGCTTCTGTGGTCTGTCCCAGGCAACCAACATCCCTGATCGCACCACCGTGTGGACCTTCGAGAACCGGATCGGCGAAGTCGGAGCCCAGGTCATCTTTGATGGCGTCACCACACAACTCTTGAAGAAGGGCTTTATCGCCCGTGGTGGCCAGATCATTGATGCTACGCTGGTGCCAGCGCCGAAGCAGTCTTTTTCCAAGGAAGACAAGGAACAGCTCAAAGCGGATGCGATGCCGGCCGACTGGCAACCGGGCAAGCGCCGTCAAAAAGACCTGGATGCGACCTGGACCAAAAAGCATGGCAAGAGCCAGCACGGCTACAAGCTTTCAGTGAATGTTGACAAGAAGCACAAGTTCATCCGCAAAATCGTGACGGACACGGCCAGTACCCACGACAGTCAGCATTTCGATGCAGTGATCGATCCGGCCAATACGAGTCGGGATGTCTACGCTGATCGGGGTTATCCGTCCGAAGAACGCGAACAATGGCTCAAGGCAAATGGATACCGGAACCGGATTCAGCGTAAGGGCAAACGGAACAAGCCGTTATCCGAAGCTCAACAGGGACGCAACCATCGCATCGCCAAAACACGCGCCAGGGTCGAGCATGTGTTCGGTGCCATTGAGCAGATGGGGGGCAAGCTGCTGCGCACCATTGGTCAGGCGCGGGCAAACTTTGCGATGACAATGATGGCGGCCTGCTACAACCTGAAGCGGCTGGCGTATTTCCAGCGAGTGGGCATCACGGCTTTCTGACGCCAGAAATGGTTAGAATAGCCGATACCCGAGGCGATTCGAGGTAAAAACGGGGCGGCATCGTCGGAAAAGCGGTGTTTTGCCTGAGAGATTGAACAGAATTCGGTCGCTGTCATCATTGCGCGCCGGGATTCATTGAAAACCTCGGGTTATTCGAGGTGCCCTTCAGTATATCTCCATAGTAGCCGACGGTCCTCTCTATGAGGCCGGTTTACCTAAATGATTCCTTCAGGTCTTAAATTATTACCCACCTAAGCTAATTTTGCAGCGATAAAAAAACCGCCTCTCGAAATGAGTGGCGGTTTTCCTCTGAATAACTCGGATTATACCAAATCTTGTGCGCCGACTAACTCAACGCCGCAGAAGACAGATCAGTCGGGAAAAATAACTTCGGCGGTAACACCAGCCTTTTTAGCCAGTGATTTCAATCGCCGCACTGCTTCCAACTGAATTTGCCGAACGCGTTCGCGTGTTACGCCCAAATGGTTGCCCACTTCTTCGAGTGTATGCGTTTCGTACCCGCGCAATCCATACCGACGCACCAATACTTCTCGCTGCTTGCTCTCAAGCTGGGCGATGAGTTGATCGAGAAATCCATGAACGCCAGCATCCTGCAATAGTTCATCTGGCTGGTTGCTTTCCTGATCGGGTATCAGGTCCAGCAACGAGAATTCCCCATCGCCTTTCAGCGGGCTATCGAACGAGGACTGCCGCTCGTTGAATGCCATGATTTTTAGCACTTCATTTACGGGTCGGTCCAGGTGATCAGCGATTTGTTCAGCGGTCACTTCGGCATTCTGGTTTTGCGCAATCTTTCTGGCCGCTCGGTTAAAAGTATGCACTTCCTTGACGACATGCACTGGCAAACGAACGGTTCTGGATTGATTCATCAAACCGCGTTCGATCGTCTGCCGAATCCACCACGTGGCATAGGTGGAAAAACGAAATCCGCGCTCGGGATCGAACTTTTCGACCGCTCTCATCAAACCGATGTTTCCTTCCTCGATCAAATCAAGCAAATCGAGGCCTCGATTCATGTAACGTCGCGCAATCTTGATCACCAGGCGCAAATTGCAGACGATCATTTTTTGTCGTGCGGATTCATCACCGCTTTGCGCTCGCCGTGAATAAATCACCTCTTCTTCCGCCGTCAGCAAGCGCTCGGTTTCAACATCACGAAGATACAAGCGAACAGGATCAACCGACTCAGAATCGCTGGCACTAAAGGTCGTTGTCAGTTCTTCCTCATTTTTCTCCGGAGAGTCAATATCGTCGTCCAACTCGACATCATCCACAGCAAGCAGTTCTTCTTCGTCCACAGGATCAGGTGCTATCCGTTGACGTGTTGAAATCTGAACGCCGTCGCTGCCGACAGACTTTTTGTATTGCGTCACACTACCCATGGATGGCACCTCGCATATAAGAAAACCCGAGTCAATTAGTTGTATAACTTTTGCATAGGAAAACAGCTTATTCAAGAGAAATAATTCAAAAGAACAGCGGAATCTTGATAACAACCTAACCGAATGCACAAGTTATGCACATTAAACAACCCTCAAGAGAGAAAGTTCCACCCTTATACAAATAAAATGATCGCCGAGACACCGTGTCATCTGGGCACCCTCTCGATCCTCTGGAAAACAAGCAATCTTCACATCAACCACAGTCCGAACTCTCACAAAAGGTTATCCTCTCTGGCTGCATAACCTACTGCCCCGCAAGAACCAAATCCGCCTTCGATATTTTGCTTGGTGGATAGAGTGAGTTGAATGAGAATGAAGACATGACTGAAGAAGACCACGTGGACATTCCCTCCACCCCTTTCTTGGGGTTGGCTCCCTTTCTGAGAGCCAGCATCGAAGGGCAGGATTTGCAGGCATTTGCCAGAGCGGCTCTAGGCAACCTGAACCAATTCCCGCAGGATGCAAACCTCTGGATGAACCTGTCCACTTTGATGTTCAGTCTGGGGCAACGTGAATCCGCATTTGCCACGCTGAATCAGGGATTATCGCTACAACGCAGCTTTGAGATTCCTGCATTGGCGCAGCCGAGCAGCTTCAGCGTTCTTATGCTGATGGTTCCGGGTGACATCGCGGCCAATACACCGCTGGATTGCTTGCTCGAAGGCAGTGATATTGATCTGATTTGCCACTACTGCGCACTCGACGCGCTCCTACCCGACCCGTTACCGGCTCATGATGCTGTTTTCGTTGCGATAGGCGATGCCCCACAGCACCGCGCACTTCTGACCGAACTGGCCGCCGCGCTCCAAGCTTGGCCCGTGCGCGTGTTGAATTCCCCGCAAGCCATCCCGAATACCCAACGGGACACGGCCTGCCAGATACTGCAGGACATCCCGGGCTTACTCATACCGACGACGTACCGCACGTCCCGAGCACAACTGACAGCCATTGCCGAAACCTCACACACCCTATCGGTCATTGCCGCTGGCCTCGACTTCCCGCTGATCGTGCGCCCGCTCGACTCCCACGCCGGTCGTGATCTTGAACGCGTGGCAGATAGAGCTGCATTACAGCGCTATCTGGATCAAGTTTCCTCAACAGAGTTCTTCATCGCGCCCTTCATCGACTACAGCGGATCCGATGGCCTGTTTCGCAAGTTCCGCATCGCACTGGTCGATGGAAAACCCTTTGCCGTTCACATGGCTGTTTCCGCGCACTGGATGATCCATTACGTCAACGCGGGCATGTATGAAGATGCGGAAAAACGGCAGGAAGAAGCACGCTTCATGATCAATTTTGACGCATTCATCGCCCGACATGGCCAGGCGCTCGACATGATCGCGGAACGAATGGGGTTGGACTATGTCTTGTTTGACGGCGCCGAAACGCAAGCAGGAGATCTGCTTATTTTCGAAATCGATCATGTGATGGTCGTGCACGCCATGGACCCGGTTGAGTTGTTCCCTTATAAACGAGAGCCGATCCAGCAAATTCAGACCGCCTTTCGTCAGTTATTGGCAACATCCACCGCTGAAACGGGATAAACCGATGCCTTTGCAGCAAAATTTGAATAACGGCCTGAATTTCTCCGGTGGGCCGGGCGCGCTACCCGCAGCCGTCCTCGCGCAGGTTCAGAAATCCATTATGTGCGTGCCTGAGGTTGGTCTTTCCATTCTTGGCATCAGTCATCGATCCGACTGGTTCTTAGGCGTTGTGACAGAGCTTGAAAACAATATTCGACGCCTGCTGGGGCTCGATAAGTCCTACCACGTGCTGTTCCTGCAAGGCGGTGCGACCCAACAGTTTTCCATGGTACCCATGACCCTGCTGCACGGAAAAAACAAACACCCGGAATATCTGCATACGGGTTACTGGAGCGGTAAAGTGCTGGGTGAAGCCCGCAAAGAAACCAACCCGCATGTCTTGTGGAGTGGAGAGTCAGATGGTTTCCACAGGCTTCCTGCCAATGACGAGCTGGATTTTTCCGCCGACGCACCCTACCTGCATTATGTCTCCAATGAGACGGTCGAAGGGTTGCAGTTTCATCGCGTTTTGGGGCGAGACGATGTGCCGCGTGTCTGCGACATGTCTTCTGATTTCTTGTCCAAACCTTGCGAAGCCGAGCGCTTTTCCATCATCTATGCCCATGCGCAGAAGAATATCGGCCCGGCGGGTGTGACCGTCGTCCTGATTCGAGACGAATTGCTGCAGAACATGCCCGATAACCTTCCGGGTTGGCTGGACTATCGCAGCCATATCAAGGCTCATTCGAATTACAACACCCCGCCGGTTTTCGCCATCTACGTCGTCTTGCTCGTCACACGCTGGCTTTTGGACGACATCGGCGGGCTGAACGCCATGAACACACTCAATCAACGCAAAGCAGCCCTGCTTTATGAAGCACTCGATCAGAGCGACGGCTTTTATCTTGGGCGTGCAGCACGAACGGATCGTTCAGTGATGAATGCCGTGTTCAATCTCAAAACGCCGGAATTGGAGCAACGCTTCCTGTCTGCCAGCAGAGATGCCGGTTTCTCTGGCCTGTCCGGACATCGAGTCATTGGCGGGATTCGTGCGTCCATGTACAACGGGCTAGAACTCCAAGCCGTCGAGAAGCTGGTTGAGTTTATGTCGACTTTTCAGAAGAATGAGTCTTCGTCGTAACACTTATCGACCTCAGCACCCCGAGCTGGTCCGTCTGAGCGTATAATTTCGCTATGAATCCCATCACCCATCGCCCCCTGTCTGCCATTACCGTTGCTGGCATCATTTTTCGTGAGGAACGATTTCTGCTGGTAAAGGAATTGATTGACGGGCAAATCAAACTCAATCAGCCTGCCGGACACGTCGAACCGGGTGAAAGCCTTATCGAAGCCGTCAAACGGGAAGTTCTGGAAGAAACGCAACATCACTTCCACCCTGAGGCCTTATTGGGGGTTTATCACCATAATCCGGCTACGGGTCACAGAATCATGCGGGTAGCCATCATCGGCAGCGTCGACCCCTCACCCGATCTGTCTTTACCCCTGGATGCGACCATACAATCGATAGAATGGCTTACAAAAGAGGAAATCAGCGCAAGGCAGGCCGACCTTCGCTCGCCTTTCGTCCTGCGCTGCATCGAGGATTTCCAGCAGGGGCAATGCTTTGATCTTGCCGCGCTTCATTCCTTGACTGGAATAAAAACATGACGCAGAACACGCTTAAACGCCCGCAAGATACACGCGTGATTGTTGGCTTGTCCGGCGGGGTGGATTCCTCGGTTGCCGCCCTGCGTTTAATCGAAGCGGGTTACCAGGTCGAAGGCCTGTTCATGAAGAACTGGGAGGGTGATGACAACGACGAGTACTGCGCAGCCAAGGCCGATATGCTCGATGCGTTGTCTGTTGCCGATCGCCTCGGGATCGAGTTTCATTTTGTGAATTTCGCCCAGGATTACTGGGATCGGGTGTTCGCCCACTTTCTGGATGAATACCGCGCGGGTAGAACACCCAACCCCGACATCCTCTGCAACCGTGAAATCAAGTTTCGTGCGTTTCTCGATCACGCCCGAACGCTGGGCGCAGATTACATCGCCACAGGACACTATGCACGTGTCCAGCACGCGTTACCCGATGACTCGGGCGAAACGTGCCTATTGAAAGGACTGGATGCCAACAAGGACCAGAGCTACTTCCTGCATGCGCTCAGTAGGGAACAGCTTGCCTCGGCACTTTTTCCTATCGGTGAAATGGAAAAGCCCGAGGTACGGCGTATTGCCGAACAAGCGGGCTTCAAAACAGCAACCAAAAAAGACTCCACGGGCATCTGCTTCATCGGCGAACGTCGATTCAGCGAGTTCCTGAAGACCTACCTGCCGGCGCAACCGGGCGACATTGTTACCGTAGATGGCCAGGTTGTTGGTCAACATCAGGGCTTGATGTATCACACCATCGGTCAACGGCAAGGCTTGGGCATTGGCGGGCTGCGGGATCAGGGTGATCAACCCTGGTATGTCGCGGGGAAAAATCTCGGGGACAACACGCTTATCGTGGCTCAGGGGCAAGATCACCCGGCGCTATTTGCCCCCGCGTTGCGCGCCGGACAGATTCACTGGATCAATGATCCAACGAAGCTTGTTGGCCCCTACCCGCTTCGCCTGACTGCCAAGATTCGATACCGTCAACCCGATCAACCCTGCACAGTCATGACTATATCCAAAGACCAGCTCCAAGTCGTATTCGATCAGCCCCAACGCGCCATCACGCCGGGACAGTCCATCGTCTTCTATCACGGAGATGTCTGTCTTGGTGGCGCCGTGATTGAAGAAGCCGTAACCTGAGCCGCAACCCAACCATTCCTCCGAGCCGAAACCTCATGAGTACGATTGAAGACCAGACCATCGCCATTGCCGCGGTTTTGCAGTGTTGCCGACTTGTGCGCGAACTTGCCTACGAAGGTCGCATCGAACACGAGCACCTGATCGCCGCGAATATACAATCTCTGTTCAACTTCGACCCCAAGGATACGGCGGATACCTTCGGTGGCAATATCCATGACCTGAACCTAGGCCTTGAAAGCTTTCTGAAACTGCTTTCTGGTGGCGAGCGTCAGGCATCCGATACGGAAATCATCCGTTATGCCGTCAATCTGATCGGCGTGACCAAAGCCTTCATGAATGACTCAGACATGATGCGCAAGCTGCACCAACGGCTAGAAACCCTCAAACCTGCGTTTCTGGAGCATGGTGTGGATGATGCACTGATGACCGATCTCAACCAGCTGTATCGGGAAACCATCAGCACGCTGCCCGTTCGCATCGTCATCAATGGTGAAAAACGATTTCTTGAAGAACCGCGAATCGCCAGCCACATTCGTAGTCTGCTGCTTGCAGGCGTACGGGCGACCGTGTTGTGGCGACAAGTCGGCGGCACACGCTGGGCGCTGTTACTCCGTCGCGGTCAATACCTAAAAGCCGTGCGCAAGCTAAGCCTCGGACACGAATAGGCCCACGCGAAGTGGGCCCGGAAAACTGCTGATCTTAGGGAATCGGCTGCTTATCGAGCAGACACCAATTGCTTTTTGAGCTGGTACTGCCAGATAAACCCTGGTGAAGCCAATGTGGCGAACATGAAGAGTGTTACCACCCAGAATTCCCAAGGCTTGTGCTGAATACCGCCGATCTGATCTTCAAGGTAAAGCCCGATCCCGATCCCGACGGCATAAAGAACAAACCATTCCACGAGCCGAAACCAGAATGGCTTTCGCTGACCGGCCTTGACGACCGGAATCAGGACGAACAGGCGCTGATTGATAAAGGGCAGGTTAGCCAGCACCAACAGGGCGACTATGTATCCTTGAACCAAGGTCTCGTTAACCATCAAAACACTCCAGGGCCAATCTAAACGCCATTAATGCCATTCATCAAAATGGCAGGGCAAAGCCCATGTATCAAATCTTAAAAACCACCAAATGCGCGGGATGCCAAGCCAACCAGAGCGCCGGGGAAGATACCCAAAACAAGCACCAACAGTCCGCTCAAAGCAAGTACGCCGCGAACATTCCAGTCCGGATTGACGGGTGATTGGTCTGTTGGTGCGTCGAAGTAGACGAACTTCACAGCGCGCAGGTAATAGAACGCACCGATAACCGACATGACGACCGCATAAACCGCCAACCACCACATGCCAATACCTACGACAGCCTGAAGCACCGCAAGTTTCGCCCAGAAGCCCAGCGTGAACGGAATTCCCGCCATGGAGAACATCAACAGCAGAAACACGAAGGCCATGGTCGGGCTTCGGTCGTTCAAACCGCGCAAATCATCCAGGCTCTCCGCTTCATAACCCTGCTTGGCCAGCAGGAGAATCATGCCGAAACCGCCCGTGGTCATCACAATGTAAGCCAGGGTGTAGAACAGCGCGGCCGAATAGCCCACGTCTGTACCAGAGAGAATACCCAGCATCACAAAACCGACGTGACTGATGGTGGAATAGGTCAGCATCCGCTTGAAGCTGGTTTGAGCAATCGCGACGATGTTACCAATCGCCAGTGAGAGCACGACAGCCACGATCAAGACCGGTTGCCAGTCTGCAAAGGCACCACCCATGCCATCTACCAGCAGACGAATCACCATCGCCAATGCGGCGAGTTTGGGTGCCGTGGAGAGATACAGCGTGACGGCGGTAGGCGCGCCTTCATACACATCCGGTAACCACATGTGGAATGGGGCCACGCCGAGTTTGAAGATGGCGCCGACAACGATCAGCACCACGGCTGCCTTCAATGCCAGCGAACTGGAATCATGGCTCAATGCGGAGGCGATATCGGTCAACATGAGTTGACCACCGGTGACGCCATACAGCAGGGACATACCGTAAAGCAGTAACCCCGAAGCCAGTGCACCGAGAATGAAATACTTCATCGCCGCCTCGGAAGCACGACCATCGTCACGCTTGAATGCCGTCAGGGCGTACATCGACAGCGACATCAGCTCAAGGCCCAGATAAATCAAGAGCAGATGATTTGCGGAGATCAGGATTATCATGCCCAGCAAGCCGAACATCGCGAGCATGTAGTACTCGCCCTTGTCCATGCCTCGATCACGCAGGTACCCGCGCGACATGATCAACACGGCAGCAAGAGAGATATAAGAGGCCAGTTTCATGATGTCGGACATGGGGTCATTGACCACCATGCCACCAAAGCTCATACGAACCGTGGGCGACATCTGCATCAGCGTAACGATGAAGAGAACCACGAGGGTGAGCAATGAAAGCGCATAGCTCACATTCCGTCCGTGTCGTGGCATGAACGGATCAATCAGCAAAATCAGGCACGCCATCCCCGCGAGGATAATTTCGGGGAGTACCGGCATCAGATTCAAGGAGGTCAAATTCGGCATGTCGAGGTTCACAGTTTTGAGGTCAGCGCTTGTTGCGCGAGATGTTCAATCGTGGCGTGCATCAAGTCGAGCAGCGGATTTGGCCAGATACCGACCAGAATGATCAAGACGACAAGACTGCCCAGCATCCAGGCTTCTCGCTTGTTGACGTCCTTGAGTTTGGCCACGCCCTCGTTCTGAACGTCGCCGAAAATAACCCGCTTGACCATCCACAAGGTGTACGAGGCACCAATGATAAGCGTGAGCGCAGCCAGCAGGGCAATCCAGAAATTGGCTTTGAATGAGGCAAGAATAACCATGAACTCACCGACGAAACCGGATGTGCCCGGCAGGCCGACGTTCGCCATGGCAAACACCACGACCATCGCGGCAAACCAGGGCATGGTATTGACCACGCCACCGTAGGCAGAAATTTCCCGGGAGTGCAGGCGGTCGTACAGCACGCCGATCGAGAGGAACATGGCGGCTGAAATGAGGCCGTGGGAAATCATTTGCACCATCGCGCCTTCGAGTGCCAAACGCACACCGCTACCGCTGACATTCAGCGGGTTGGCCGCGATCATGAAGATCACGAACATACCCAGTGTCACAAAGCCCATATGAGAAATGGACGAATAGGCAACCAGCTTCTTCATGTCGCTCTGAACGAGGGCAACAAAACCGATGTAGACAATTGCGATTAGCGAGAAGGCGATGATCATGCTATCCAGCAATGCAGACGCATCGGGCGTAATCGGCAGCGAAAACCGCAGGAAGCCATACCCGCCGATCTTCAGCATAATGGCTGCCAGAATCACGGAACCGCCGGTCGGCGCCTCGACGTGCGCATCGGGCAACCAAGTATGAACCGGCCACATCGGGATCTTGACGGCGAACGCAATAAAGAACGCCAGGAAAATCAGCACCTGCTCGGTCAGCGTCAACGGCAGTTGCTGCATGTGCAGGATCGAGAAGCTGCCGCCCTTGAAGTACATGTAGATCAGCGCGATCAGCATGAACACCGAACCGAGGAAGGTATAAAGAAAGAACTTGATCGTCGCGTACACGCGCCGCGGACCACCCCAAATCCCGATGATGACGAACATCGGAATCAGCATCCCTTCGAAGAAGAAATAGAAGACGATGGCATCAAGCGCGGCGAAAGTGCCGTTCATCATGCCTTCCATGATCAGGAAGGCCGCCAGATATTGGTGCGCTTTCTCTTGAATAACTTCCCAGGCGGACACGATGACAATCACCGTCGTGAACGTCGTCAGGATCAACAGGGGCAAGGAAATCCCATCCACACCGAGGTGGTAATGGATACCGAACTGCGGAATCCAAGCAACTCGTTCGACGAATTGCATGGCGTAGGTATGGGTATCAAAGCCGGGTAACAAGGCAAGACTGAGCAAAAAGACAACAACCGAGCTGGCCAGAGCGAACCAACGGGCAAAGCGGGCACGACCCGCCCCAAACCACATCACGAAGATACCCGCGATAATCGGGAGCCAAACAATCAGGCTAAGCATCGGCCAAGAAGAAGGAAGCATTAAACCAGTATCCATTTACAAAAGGTCAACGTAAAAACACGATCCAGGTCATTAAACCGATCAAGCCCAAAATCATGACAAACGCATAGTGATAGAGATAACCCGTCTGAAGCTTGCGCCACTTCATGGCCGTTGCACCGATTACGCCCGCCGTACCATTTACCATCAGGCCATCGATGAGCCGTACGTCACCGATACGCCAGAAGCCACGCCCCAGCAACCGTGAACCGCCACCGAACACAGCGTTGTTGAAATCGTCAAAGCCGTAGGCACCGTCCAGAACTCGCTTCGGCCAGGCAAATACCTTGGCGAACATCGCTGGAAGCGAGCCGGGCATGATGAGATACATGACAGCGGAAAGCGCCACGCCAGCGATAGCAAGCCAGAAAACAGGGCTGTTCAGGCTGTGTCCCATCATGGCCAATGCGCCATGGTAATGCTCGTGCAGATTAGCCATCGCATCATGACCCGGCATAACCACAATCGCCTGTTCGAAGAAACCGGAGAACAAGAGCGGATCAATAGCGAAGAAGCCAACCAGTAATGCAGGTACGGACAACAGAATCAGCGGCACCGTGACCACTTTGGGTGATTCGTGCAAATGCGAACGCGTGTGCGCATCCATACGCTCCTTGCCAAAGAACACGAGGAAAAACATCCGGAAGGTATAGAAGGCCGTCACGAACACGCCCAGCAGCACTGCCCAATAGGCGAAGGTTGCGCCGGGTAGCTGGGAAGCATGAACTGCCAGGATGATGCTGTCTTTTGAGAAGAATCCCGATGTACCGGGGAAACCGATCAAGGCCAGTGAGCCGATCAGGAAGGTGATGAACGTGACCGGCATGTACTTCCACAGGCCACCCATCTTGCGGATGTCCTGTTCATGGTGCATGGCGATGATCACCGAGCCGGCGGCGAGGAACAGCAAGGCCTTGAAAAAAGCATGGGTCATGAGATGAAAAATCGCGGCAGAGTAAGCCGAAGCACCGAGCGCCACAGTCATATAACCGAGCTGGGACAGGGTTGAGTAGGCAATGACGCGCTTGATGTCGTTCTGAACGATGCCCAGCAACCCCATGAACAACGCTGTAATCGCACCAATCACCATAATAAATGACAGTGCCGCATCGGACATTTCGAACAGAGGCGAGAAGCGCGCCACCATGAAAATACCGGCGGTTACCATTGTCGCGGCGTGGATCAGGGCAGAAATTGGCGTCGGGCCTTCCATCGAATCAGGCAGCCACACATGCAAAGGCACCTGAGCCGATTTACCCATGGCGCCGATAAACAGCAGGATGGCAATCACGGTCGGCAACGACCATTCCACACCGGGCCAATACTCGACCTTTACACTGGCCAAGACAGGCAGGCGCTCGAAGAACGTGGCGTAGTCCAGCGTGTTGGTGTACATCAAGATGGCAGCAATACCCAGCAGAAAGCCGAAATCGCCCACGCGGTTGACAATGAAAGCCTTGAGATTGGCAAAAATCGCGCTTTCCTTTTTGTACCAGAAACCGATCAGCAGGTAAGAAACCAGCCCCACCGCTTCCCAGCCAAAGAACAATTGCAGCAGATTGTTCGCCATCACCAGCATGAGCATGGAGAAGGTGAACAAAGAAATGTAACTGAAGAAACGCTGGTAACCCGGATCATCGGCCATGTACCCGATGGTATATATATGCACCATCAGACTGACGCTGGTGACGACGACCATCATCAGAACCGTGAGGCGGTCGACCATGAAGCCAACATCGAAATGGAACGCATCCGTTGCCGCCCAGGTATACACAGTGGCGTCGTAGGTGGGCAACCCGCCCCAGACATGCATGTAAAAAGCGTACAAGGAGAGTATGAACGAGATTCCGACGCCGATATTGGTCACCCAGTGGGCACCGGCACGGCCGATCTGCTTTCCGAACAGACCGGCGATCAAGGCGCCGACCAATGGGGACAAGGCGATGATGAGATAGATTTTTTCCATACCTTAACCCTTCATCGCCGTCAGATCTTCGACATTGATGGTCCGGCGATTACGGAACAGCGTCACCAGAATGGCCAGGCCGATCGCTGCTTCCGCAGCCGCTACGGTTAACACGAAAAACACAAATACCTGACCATTGATATTGCCGAGAAAATGCGAGAAGGCGATGAAATTGACATTGACTGCCAACAGCATCAACTCAATCGCCATCAACAGGACGAGGACATTTTTCCGATTCAGAAAGATACCCGCTACGCTGATGGAAAAGAGGATGGCTCCGAATACCAAGAACTGGGACAGACTAATCACGGCGCTTTTCTCCCGATGAATTTGACTTGCCGTCGTCGGCCTCCGATACGACGGGTGTCGAGGAAACCATCTTCACCATGCGAACCCGGTCGTCTCGATTGACCTTCACCTGTTGATCGATGTTCTGGTAAAGAACGCCCTCACGCTTGCGATGTGCCAATGAGATAGCCGCAACAATCGCAACCAGCAAAATGAATGCCGCAATTTCGAAGGGATAGACATATTCGGTGTACAGAACCGACCCAAGAGCCAACGTGTTGGAGGTGCCTGCTGCCGCCGCGGTCGGCGCGGGATAATTCGCCAGACCAAAGGCATGAGAACCGACGATCAGGCCTAACTCGATCACCATCACCAGCGCAACAAAGACACCGACCGGCAAGTTGCGCACAAAACCCTCGCGCAATGGTGCCAGATTGATATCGAGCATCATGACCACAAACAGGAACAGCACCATCACCGCACCGACGTACACGAGCAACAGCACGATGCCGAGAAATTCCGCTTCCATCAGAATCCAGGTCAACGAGGTGGTGAAAAATGTCAGCACCAGGAACAGTGCCGCATGAACCGGGTTTTTAACCGTGACCACCCGTATGGCCGAAATGACGGCCGATGAGGCAAACACATAAAAGAGAAACTGATACAAAGTCATTCAAGCGTTCCTGATTAATTCCGGCTGTAATACCGACTGTTCATGACGAGTAATCACAACCAATCTCAACGGTACGGGGCGTCGGCCAGTCGATCGGCTGCAATCTGCGACTCTAGGCGATCACCAATCTCCAGCAGTTTTTCTTTCGTCATGATCTGCTCGCCGCGCGCTTCAAAGTGATACTCGAATACGCGAGTTTCGACAATCGAATCTACGGGGCAAGCCTCTTCACAAAAACCACAATAAATACACTTGAACAAGTCGATATCGTAGCGCGTGGTGCGACGGGTACCGTCTGCCCGCTGCTCAGATTCGATGGTAATCGCTAGCGCCGGACAGACCGCCTCGCACAGTTTGCAGGCAATGCAACGTTCTTCGCCATTGGCGTAACGACGAAGGGCGTGCAACCCGCGAAATCGCGGGGACATCGGGGTTTTTTCTTCGGGGTACTGCACGGTGAACTTTCGGCCAAAAAAGTACTTGCCGGTCACCGACAACCCCAGGAACAGTTCCCACAAAAACCAAGTTTTTACAAATTGTTTGAATGCGTTCATCGCCCATTACCTCTGGGTGTTATCTCGTGCCAAATCAAATTTGGTCAACCCGAGATCAGGAAAACCCAAGCTCAAGAAAACCAAGGCCCAACCTTGAAATACACCAACACACCCTCTACGAAAATCCAGACGATGGTTACGGGAATGAAGACCTTCCAGCCCAACCGCATGATCTGATCATACCGATAGCGTGGAAACGTAGCCCGGAACCACAAGAACAGGAACAGCAGGATCGCAATCTTGATAAAGAACCAGAAGATCCCGGGAACGAACCCAAAAACCGATTCCAGCGCGGTGCCCTGAAAAGGAGAAAGCCAGCCACCGAGAAACAACACGGCGGTCAGGGCCGAAATCAGGATCATGCTGGCATATTCGGCCAACATAAACAGAGCAAACGTAATGCCCGAGTATTCAACGTGGAAACCGGCGACGAGTTCCGATTCGCCTTCCGTGATATCAAACGGTGCGCGGTTGGTTTCGGCCACGCCGGAGATGAAATACACCACGAACATGGGCAGCAACGGCAACCAGTACCACGTCAGAATGTTGCCGGATTGATGCTCGACGATCTCGGTCAGGTTCAAACTCCGGGCCGCCATCAGCACACCCACCAGCGCAAAGCCCATCGCCAACTCATACGCAACCTTGTGTGCGGCGGAACGCATTCCGCCCAGCAGAGCGTACTTCGAGTTGGATGCCCAACCGGCCAGAATCACGCCATAGACACCGGCCGCACCGATCGCCAGCACGTACAGCAAGCCTGCATTGATGTTGGCAAGTACCCAGCCTTTATCGAAGGGGATGACCGCCCATCCGATGAAAGAAGCCACCAGAATCAACACCGGCGCCAGATAAAAAATGAATTTATTGGCGACGTTTGGGGTGATGATTTCTTTGAAGAGCAGTTTGAACACGTCGGCAAACGGCTGGAACAAACCTAACGGGCCGACCCGATTCGGGCCGATGCGCACCTGCATGTAACCGATGACCTTTCTTTCGAAATACGTCAGATAAGCCACGGCAATAACCAACGGGAGAAGGATGACCAGTACCCAGAGTGTATTGACCACCAGATATTGCCAGGATGGTGACATCCAGCCGATGACCGGATGTAAGAATTGGGTCAACATGCCACGACCTCCCGTGACACTTCAACCAAACCGCCGATGGCTGGCAGCGCAACACTCGCTTCGCTGACATAAATCAGCAATGCGCCTTGCGGCACGGAATCATCGAATTTAACCGTCATCTCCGTTGAACAACCGGACTGGGTGATGGTCACGACACTGCCCTCATCCCAGTTCTGTTGCGCAGCATCAGCCGGGTTAACGAGGCAATGGCGCTGTTTATTCGCCAAATCCGTTACTTGCAAAGGCTTGGCACGGCGAATGACGCCATCGACGGCATACATCGCCACTGGTGCAATGCGCACCCAGCCATCCGCCGATGGGGCAGTCGCCGGTCGGACAGCGCCGAGTACGTCACTTTCGTTGCTCAGGCTGACCTGAGCGCACTGGGATTGCACTTCCGCACGCACCTCGGCGGCGTCCATGAAATCAAAGCCACTCAGATCCAGTAGATTACCGAGAACGCGCAGTACCTTCCAACCCGGACGGGACTGGGCCCAAGAGCGGACGATGCCGCGTTGTGGCTGCCAACGGCCTTCGCCATTGACCCACGTGCCCGCAGATTCAACAGCGGTACCAATCGGCAGTAAAATATCCGCAAACTCAAGTTGGCTGGGGGTGAGGTGAGAAACCAGACTGACCACGCATTCTGCCGCACGCAAGCGGTCCAACGCTTCAGCGCCCGCCTGAGTATCGAGATCCGGATCGATACCACACAACAACATCGCAGGCTTAGGCGACTGCAGCAGTGTTTGGGCATTTGCTCCTGATCCGACAGCAGCCTGACCACCCGCCAGACGATGCGGCACGGCGCCCGCCAACCAAGCCCCCGGCTGATTACCGCCTTGCGGCAGAATGCCCAGAGAAACATCAAGCGCCTTGGACAAACGACCGGCCAGATAGCGAATCGCGCCGTACTGCGGATCGTTCTGCGCCAGATGCCCCAAGAAGATCGCAGTATTCGCGCCTTTTTTGAGATCAGCAAGAATTTGAGTGCACAGTTCCGTATCGACCGGTGCAGACTCTGTGAGCCCTTCGGGCAAAGTCACGCCTGAGGCTCGACTCAAGGCAATCAGCACATCCAACAAACCGCCGTCTGGAGCACAAGCCCATTGCGCAGCGGAGAAGGTCAGAGATTCTTTAACCGGATAAACCACATGTATTCGGGCGCGCTTGGTCAACGCCGCCATGCGCAGACGATGACCAAACAGTGGAATGTCCTCACGGATCGAACCACCGATCACCAGCACCGATTTGAGCTGGCTGATCTGGGCGATGTCTATGCCAAACCACGGCATGACCGGATCGCCCGCATCGGCCGAGAAATCAGTCTGGCGCAGGCGATGATCGACGTTATTCGAGCCCATGCCACGAATGATTTTCTGGAACAGGTACAGTTCTTCAAGGCTCGAGTTGGGAGAGATCAGTCCGCCCAGGGCCTGAGCGCCCTGCTGCTGCACGATGCCTTGAATTTTTTCGGCCACAAGAGCGAGTGCGGTATCCCAATCCGTTGCATGCCATTGCCCATCTCGCTTGATCATCGGCTGTGCCAGACGATCTTCGGTAAACAAGCCGGTGTAGGCATAACGATCGCGATCCGATAGCCAGGTTTCATTGATCAGATCGTTATCGCGCGGCACCGTACGCATGACCTGTCCATCACGCGTGTGGAGGTACAGATTAGAGCCGAAGGCATCATGAGTTGAGATGTGCGCTTGCTGCACCAATTCCCACGGACGGGCGGTATATCGCGACGGCTTGGCCGTGAGGGCACCCACCGGGCACAGGTCAATCACGTTGCCGGATAATTCTGATGTCACGCTTTTGGCAATGTAGGTGCCGATTTCCATGTGATCGGAACGACCAACCACACCCAATTCTTTCAAACCGGCGATTTCTTCACCGAAACGCACACAGCGCGTGCAGTGGATGCAGCGCGTCATATCGGTGGCAATCAGTGGACCGATGTCTTTATCCTTGACGACCCGCTTGACCTCGGAGTATTGCCCGACGCCTTCACCATAACCCATGGCCAGATCCTGCAACTCGCACTCACCGCCCTGATCGCAAATTGGGCAATCAAGCGGGTGGTTGATCAGCAAAAACTCCATGGTCGCACGTTGCGCCGCCAGCGCTTTCGGGCTGCGCGTTTGCACCTTCATGCCTTCGGAAATGGGCGTGGAACAGGCGGGCAACGGCTTAGGCGCACGAGCCACTTCAACCAGACACATGCGGCAGTTGGCCGCGATCGATAGTTTGCGGTGATAGCAAAAGCGTGGAATGTTGATGCCCGCCTGATCGGTCACTTCGATCAGCATATCGCCCTTGCGTCCTTTCAGGGGGAGGCCATCAACTTCGATGGTGATCAAATCGTCATGAATACTCAAAGACTTAACCCTGTTTCTGTTAGACCGTCGCCAAACCGTCAGCAATCATGCTGTGGCCATGCTCGATGTAATATTCAAATTCGTGACGGAAATGCTTAAGGAAGCTCCGCACAGGAACGGCGGCCGCATCGCCCAACGCACAAATGGTTCGCCCTTCGATCTTGCTGGCCACATCATCCAATCGGTTCAAATCGGCCATGGCGCCTTTGCCTTCAACAACGCGGGTGAGCATCCGGTAAAGCCAACCAGTACCCTCACGGCAGGGCGTGCATTGACCGCATGACTCCGAATAGTAGAAGCGAGAAATGCGGCGCAAGGCTTCGACCATGCATGCCGAGTCATCGATCACGATCAGGCCGCCCGAACCAAGGAACGTGCCTGATTTGGCGATCGAGTCATAATCCATGTTGGTCTGCATCATCACGGAACCCGGCACTACCGGAGTAGAGGTACCGCCCGGGATCACCGCCTTGAGCTTGCGACCTTCGCGTACGCCACCGGCCATGGACAGCAGTTCACTGAAGGGTAAACCCATGGGGATTTCAAAGACACCCGGCTTGTTCACATGACCTGAAACCGAGAACAACTTGAGGCCGCCGCTGTTCGGCACGCCCAAGTCCGCAAACCACTGGCCGCCGTTGCGCATGATGGCGGGAACCGACGACAGTGTTTCGGTGTTGTTTACCGTGGTCGGACGTCCGTACAAACCAAAATTTGCCGGGAACGGGGGCTTGAATCGCGGTTGGCCTTTCTTGCCTTCCAGAGATTCGAGTAAGGCCGTCTCTTCCCCGCAGATGTAGGCGCCGGCGCCCAACGAGCCGTACAGATCGAAATCAATGCCGGAGCCTTGCAGATTTTTGCCCAGCAAGCCCAACTCGTACGCTTCCTTGACCGCGGTTTCAAAACGGCGGAACACCAAGTCGGTGAACTCGCCGCGCATGTAGTTGTAACCCACCGTGGCGCCAATGGTGTAACCCGCAATCGCCATGCCTTCCACCAGAGCATGAGGATTATTAAGCAAAATCTGACGATCTTTCGCAGTACCCGGCTCGGACTCATCCGAGTTGCAAACGACATACTTCTGACCGGGCGCATTGCGCGGCATGAAGGACCATTTGAGGCCGGTCGGGAAGCCCGCACCGCCTCTACCGCGAAGGTTTGAGGTTTTCAGTTCTTCGATAATCAGTGCGGGATCGGTTTTTTCGGCCAGGATTTTGCGCCAGGCCGAATAGCCTCCGGTCTTGAGGTAACTCTCAAGCGTCCAGGGCTCATCAAACTGCATCGTCGCAAAGCAGACTTGTTCCGTCATCGCGTCACTCCAGCTTATCGAGGATGGCGTCGACCTTTTGAGGTGTCAGCCGTTCGTAATAGACATGATCGACCTGCATCATCGGACCGCCGTCGCAGGCGGCCAGGCACTCTTCTTCCACTTTAAGGTAGATTCGGCCATCAGGAGTCGACTCACCGAGCTTGATACCCAGTTTCTTCTCACAATGCGCCACAATCTCGTCCGAACCCATCAAAGCACATGAAATGTTGGTACAGATGGAGACGTGATGCCGGCCACAGGGTTTGGTTTCCAGCATGGAATAGAAAGTCGCCACTTCATAAACCGAAATAGGCGGCATTTCGAGGTACTCGGCAATCGCATCCATCAAATCCGTAGTCAAATAACCTTCATTCTGGTGCTGCGTTTCGCGAAGTGCGGCCAGCACGGCCGACTGCTTCTGCTCGGGCGGATACTTGCTAAGCCAATGATCAATCTCATGGCGCGTGTGATCGCTCAGCAAATGGATCTTACTGTCTTTCATTAACGGTCCACCTCACCAAAAACAATGTCTTGCGTGCCGATAATCGCCACGACATCGGCCAGCATGTGACCACGCGACATCTCGTCCAAAGCAGAAAGGTGCGCAAAGCCCGGCGCGCGGATTTTCAAGCGATAAGGTTTGTTGGCGCCATCAGACACCAAATAGATACCGAATTCACCCTTGGGATGCTCGACCGCGGCATAGGTCTCGCCTTCTGGGAGGCAATAACCCTCGGTGAACAATTTGAAATGGTGAATCAGCGATTCCATGTCCGCCTTAACTTCTTCTCTGCGCGGCGGGGCGATCTTACGGTTATCCACCATGACCGGACCTGGATTCTTGCGTAGCCAGTCGATACATTGCGTGATGATTCGGTTGGACTGCCGCATTTCTTCGACGCGAACGAGGTACCGATCGTAGCAATCACCCGTGACGCCCACAGGAATGTCAAAGTCCAGTTGGTCATAAACGGCATAAGGCTGTTTCTTGCGCAGATCCCACTCGATACCGGAACCTCGCAGCATCGGGCCGGTAAAACCCAACGCAATCGCGCGATCCGGTGGAACAATGCCAATGTCAACCGTACGCTGTTTCCAGATTCGATTATCGGTGAGCAGCGTCTCGTACTCGTCCACATAACCCGGGAATCGCTGGGTGAAATCCTCGAGGAAATCCAGCAGGGAGCCTTGGCGAGATTCGTTCATCCGACGGACATCGCGCTCGCTATGCCACTGTGATTTCTCATACTGCGGCATTGAGTCGGGCAAATCCCGCGCTACGCCGCCCGGACGATAATATGTGGCATGCAAGCGCGCACCGGAGACCGCTTCGTAGCAATCCATCAGATCCTCCCGCTCGCGGAAGGCATAGAGGAAAACGGTCATCGCACCGATATCCAGTGCGTGCGCCCCGAGCCAGAGCAAGTGGTTCAGAATACGGGTGATCTCGTCAAACATAACGCGTATGTACTGCGCCCGTTCGGGAATCTCGAGATTGACCAACTGCTCGATAGCACGAACATAGGCATGTTCATTGCACATCATGGAAACGTAATCCAGTCGATCCATGTAACCGATAGACTGGTTATAAGGTTTGCTCTCGGCCAGTTTTTCGGTTCCACGATGAAGCAGACCGATGTGCGGATCGGCGCGAATAATGGTCTCGCCATCCATCTCCAGCACAAGGCGTAATACGCCGTGGGCAGATGGATGCTGCGGACCGAAGTTCAACGTATAATTGGCAATTTCCGGCATGATCAGCGCCCTCCCCGTGTGGGCTCTTCGGGCACGACGTAACGGCTATCGTGGCGATGTACTTTGGGCACCAGCACACGCGGCTCAATGGAAACGGGCTCGTAAACCACCCGATTCTTTTCCGGGTCGAACCGAACTTCGACGTTACCGATCAATGGAAAATCCTTGCGCATCGGATGACCCACAAAGCCGTAATCCGTAAGGATCCGGCGCATGTCGGGATGGTCATCGAACAGAATACCAAAGAGGTCGAAGGCTTCACGCTCGAACCAATTTACAACCGGCCAGACGCTCACGACCGAAGGAACCGTAGGCAATTCAGCATCGACGCAGGGAATCCGGACACGGACACGCCAGTTGTGCTTGTATGAAAGCAAATGAGCCACGACGGCGAAACGAGGACGGTCCTGATTACCTGACCGCATCTCATCCCCGAACTTCAGGCGAGCATTACTGGCCGGTTCAACGCCGCGACTGTAACCCGCGTAGGACACACTTTCTTCGCCTGCCCATTCTTGCCGGCCAAATTCCAAATAGTCGATGCCACACAGGTCGACGCATTGATCAAAGTGCGTTTCAGGCGCAGAAGCCAAACGCTTTGCCACTTCTTGCCAATGCGCCGCCGCCACTTCAATAGTGATTTCATCCAACGCAACGGTCAGATTAACCAACAGATCGCCAAGCACAGATTCCAGGGCTGGTTTCAGGGCCGGATTAAGCCTTTGCTGCACAGTCATAATGATCTACTTTGCCTATTGTTTTGCGCCAACACAATCAGCTCCGTGCGATTGTATTGGTACGGCGAATCTTGTTCTGAAGCTGAATAATCCCGTACAGCAAGGCTTCGGCCGTTGGCGGACAGCCCGGAACGTAAATATCAACTGGCACAATCCGGTCGCAACCGCGCACAACGGCGTAAGAATAATGATAGTAGCCGCCACCATTGGCGCAGGACCCCATGGAAATAACCCAACGTGGTTCAGCCATCTGATCGTAGACCTTGCGCAAAGCCGGGGCCATTTTATTGACCAGGGTGCCAGCCACGATCATCACATCCGACTGACGCGGGCTGGGGCGGAAAACAACGCCGAACCGGTCCAGATCGTATCGGGCAGCGCCCGCATGCATCATTTCGACCGCACAACAGGCCAAACCGAACGTCATGGGCCAGAGCGAACCGGTACGCGCCCAGTTAATCAGCTTGTCGGCAGAAGTGGTGACGAAGCCTTTTTCGAGAACACCTTCTATTCCCATTCCAGCGCCCCCTTCTTCCACTCGTACACGAACCCGACGACCAGAACCCCCAAGAAGATGGCCATGGCAATCAAACCGAAATGGCCGATCTGATCCAGGGCTACAGCCCAAGGGAACAAAAAGGCGATTTCCAAGTCGAAAATAATGAAAAGTATGGCAACTAAATAGTAACGCACATCAAATTTCATTCGAGCATCTTCAAATGCAGCAAAACCGCACTCATACGGAGCGTTCTTCGAAGAATCTGGGCGGAAGGGAGCCAGAAGCTTACCGCCGAACAACAGCCCCAATGAGAACAGTACGGCAACGCCGAAGAAAATCAGGATGGGAAGATAACCTTCTAGCACGGGGCACCCTCTCGGTCAGCGCGAACCAACGTTCGCTTGATTTTTAGCGCGCAAACTAAAACCCAGCACACAAGCATCTCCTGCGGACTGGCCAACGTTATTGTTGTTATTATTATTACTTTAGTACATAAATTGGTGCGGACGGTGGGACTCGAACCCACACAGCTTTCGCCACTACCCCCTCAAGATAGCGTGTCTACCAATTCCACCACGTCCGCGAAATCTGCGCCTGCCTTCACCAGCGATCAAACTGGCGCAACAGACTTTCTACTCTGTACAAGCCAGGTCATTTACCAGGTCACTTACTCGGCACATCGTCCGGCTTGGTTGAACCATTAGCCGCCGGCGCGACCTGCTCGCTGCCCCCCGATGTGGATGGCACATCAGAAGGTTTACCTTGACTCGCTGGTGCAGGGGTCACTGACTCAGAAGTTGAAGGCACTGAATTCTGTGGATTTGGCTTAGAACCATCCCCAGAGTCCGTCTTTGAAACGGGCACAGAATTTACCACGCTGGAAGGACTATGTGAAGTATTAATGACGTAGGCAAGAAGCAAACTGGTTGCAAAGAAAGCGACCACAAGCCAACCCGTCAATTTTTGCAGAAAGGTAGCTGCGCCACGCGCGCCAAATACAGTGCCAGACGAGCCTGAGCCAAACGCAGCCCCGGCATCTGCACCCTTGCCATGCTGGATCAGCACCAAGCCAATCAAGGCCAAACCAATCAGTACATGCCCAATCAAAATCAATGTTTGCATCACACGGTTCCAAGCGAGTCGGCCGCAGCACGACAAATAATCATAAAATCTTCGGCCTTCAAGGATGCGCCGCCAATCAAGCCGCCATCAATGTCAGGCTGGGAAAACAGTTCGGCAGCGTTATCCGGCTTCACCGATCCACCGTACTGAATGCGCACGGCACGCGCGACCGATGCGTTTTGCCCTGCAATCAGACCACGAATCGTAGCGTGCATTGCCTGCGCCTGCTCGGGCGAAGCAGTCAAACCGGTCCCGATCGCCCAGACAGGCTCATACGCGATAACGATTCGATCAAATGCAGCGACACCAACCTCGTTAATGACCGCCTGCACTTGAGAGCAGACGACTTCATCCATATGCCCGGATTGACGCTCTTCCAAAGTTTCGCCCACACACAGAACGGGCATGAGACCGGCTGCCAGAGCGCGCCCGACTTTGCGAGCAATCACGTCATTCTGCTCACCGAAAAGTGCCCGGCGCTCGGAGTGACCGATCAGCACATGGTGACAACCTACATCACGCAGCATGTCTGCCGAGACTTCGGCCGTGTAGGCACCCTCGACATACTCCGAGCAATCCTGAGCACCAACCTTCAAATCCGTATGCGCTGCTTGGCGCACCGTTTGCGGAATAAGAACGAACGGAGGGCAAACCCCTACGTCGATCGCATCCAATCCCGTTACCCCGGCAAGAATGCCCGCCACCAACGCCTCCGAAGAGGCCGTAGAGCCATTAAGCTTCCAGTTTCCGAGTACGATTGGCTTACGCATGCCGTCCTATTTCCCCTTGGTTTTGCCCTTTCTGGAACGCACCCGCGCCCAATCTGTTATCAAAAAGGCCGATTAGGTTACTTGTACAAACGCGTTAAATCAATCACTCATACGCACTTATCACGACTAATCCTCATGGGATAGAGCGATGTCCGTTACTTCCTGCGCCAGCTTTTTCGCCTGTTTCTCAACCAAATCAGCCTGCTTACCCTCAACCATGACTCGAATCAGGGGCTCAGTACCCGATGCACGAAGCAGGACGCGACCATCATCACCCAGAACTTTTTCGACAGCCTGCACCGCCGAGGTGATGCGCGGCTGACTCAAATCACACTTCTGGTCCGTGCGCACATTGATCAGGGTCTGCGGAAAAATTGACATTTTTTGGGTGAGTGCGCGCAAGCTTTGACCACTGGCCTTCATCGCTGAAAGAACCTGTAGCGCAGCCACAATACCGTCGCCCGTGGTATGCCGGTCCAGACACAAAATATGTCCGGAGGACTCGCCACCCAAGAGCCAGTCATGACGCTTCAGGGTTTCGTGCACATAGCGATCACCAACATTAGCCCGCACAAAGGGCAATCCCAACGCCTTGATTGCCAACTCGAGACCGAGGTTACTCATTAGCGTGCCGACCACGCCACCGTTGTAACCTGATCGACTGACACGATCCGCCGCAATGATGTACAGCAACTGATCGCCATCCAGCACCTGACCCTCGGCATCGACGAGCAACACGCGGTCTCCATCACCATCCAGTGCCACACCAAGATCCGCACGGAACTCTGTAACTGCCCGCTGAAGCGAGGCAGGATCGGTCGACCCCACGCCTGCATTGATATTTAATCCATCCGGTTCAACGCCAATTCGAATCACTTCGGCACCGAGCTCCGTGAACACGCGCGGTGCAACCTGATACCCGGCTCCGTTGGCGCAATCGACAACGATCCTCAGATTCGACAAGGACAAACCGGTTTCGATTGAGCTCTTGCAGAACTCGATATAGCGACCCGGGGCATCGTCAATACGTTGCGCCTTGCCCAATAAATGTGGACGGGCCACGGTCATGGGTTCGTCCAGCATGCGCTCTATTTCAGCCTCGATCACATCCGGTAATTTTTCTCCATGTGAGGAGAAAAATTTAACACCATTATCCTGAAACGGGTTGTGAGAAGCGCTGATAACCACACCAGCCGATCCTCGCAACGTGCGCGTCAGGTAGGCAATGGCTGGCGTGGGCATTGGCCCCAGCAAACGAACATCGACGCCTGCAGCAGAAAAACCCGCCTCAAGTGCCGACTCGAACATGTATCCGGAAATTCGTGTGTCCTTTCCAATAAGCACCCGACGGCGTCCTTCCTGACCCAGTACCATGCCTGCGGCCCAGCCGAGTTTAAGCACGAACTCCGGCGTCATTGGCCATCGCCCTACAGTACCTCGGACACCATCGGTCCCAAAAACCTTCATACCCGTTCACCTTAAACTTCTTCTGCCGCCCGCATCCTAACCGAAATCGCGCCTGCCGCCACTCAATAGTGCTCAGTCAGAGAAATCGCCCAAACAAAAAACCGCCTCATCAAAAGGCGGTTCATAGGGACAACACCACCTTAAGGAGGTGGCGATCGATACTGTTACTCGGTCTGAGCCATGTTGTTGTCAGCGCCTTTAACATTCATTTGAGAAATGTAAGCGGCCAAGTCACGGATCTCTTCAGGCGTCAGGTATTTCGCTTGTGCGTTCATGACATAAGAGTACTGGCCCAACTGCTTGCCAGACTTGTACATTTCAAGCATTGAAGTGGTTGCAGAAACCGGCAATCCAGAAAGCTTCGGTGCATTCAGGAGTTTTCCACCCTCGCCCTCTGCACCGTGACAGACGGCACAGCTTGAGAACAGCGCATGACCAAAGCCGATGTTGGCATCTGCCTTGATCATGTTGGCTGCAGGCGCAGCAGCAGCCGGTGCCGCAGCAGCAGGCGCACTTGCTGCCTGTGCACCGCCACCAAGGGTAGCGATGTAAGCGGCGAGGTCAGCAATATCTGCCGGAGACAGGTTGGCGGCCTGAGGCGCCATGGTGCCATAGCGTGCGCCACCAAGGTTATGAGCCTTCAGTGTAGCCATATCGCCTTTTTTGAACGCAGTCAGGATGGTTTCAGCATCCGCCGCGTTCAAATGAGTCAACGCGGGGAAAGCCCCCCCGTTACCTTTTCCATCTGCGCCGTGGCAGGCTGCGCACGTTGCAAATTTTGTTTTACCCGCAGCAGCATCACCTGCGGCCATTGAAACCACGGGCTGAATCATCAAACCGCCCAACATGACAGCCAATAGCGAACGACGCATCATTTTCATAGTTACTCTCTCGTTTTTATCATGACAATTTGAACGCAATGCACTTCAACAGGCACACGCCGATCAAATACCCCCGACTAGGTAAAATATCAGAGAACACTAATGGGGAACAACCGGATGCGTCTTATGCATCAATAAATAAATATATGGTCACGGCAATGAAATCAAATCAAAAATGAGACAAACAGGTTGCCTTATACAGCCGAAGCCCGTCTCTCGTCGCCGCCACATCATGGACCCGAACAATGTCCGCCCCGCGCTCCATTGCCATCACAGCGAGCACGACGCTTCCAACCACCCTATCGGAAACAGCTCGCCCCGTCACCTCGCCGATCATTCTCTTTCGCGAAAGTCCGACAAGGATGGGCATATTTCTGGATTGAAATTGCCCCAACTGAGCAAGAAGTTCGAAGTTCTGCTCGGTAGTTTTCGCAAAACCGAAGCCCGGATCAAGCATCAGATGGGACCGAGGAATACCCGCAGCGATGGCAGCCTTCACCCGCTCATCCAGTTCCGCCAGCACATCTGGCACCAGATTTTCGTACTGGCACAGACTCGCCATCGTCGATGGCTCACCCCGCATATGCATCAAGCACACCATGGCACCCGAAGCCTGTACGGCTTGCCGCGCCGCCTCCAGCGCCCCCGGACGAACCAACGCCCGCACGTCATTGATAATGGATGCACCCGCATTTGTCGCAGCGAGCATAACCTCAGGCTGACTGGTATCGATCGAAACAGGCAGATCGAAACGCGCCCTGATGGCCTCGATCACCGGCACGACTCGATCGAGTTCTTGCTCGACTCCGACCTCTGCGGCACCGGGGCGTGTCGACTCGCCGCCCACATCAAGGATATCGGCTCCATCTGCCAGCAAGGTCGCAACAACGTCGACCACCTTATCGATATCGATTTTCTCGTGTCGAAAAAAAACACCCCCGTCCGAAAAGGAGTCAGGAGTGATATTCAAAATCGCCATGATTCGTGGCGACTTATGGGGAAGCCGCGACACAATCGAACCCCGCACGGAAATATCAGTGCTGGTTAGCCGGACCACCAACCGTATCCGACGGTGGTGCGGGTTTTTCCGCAGGTGGAGATGCCTCTTCAGGCTGCTTAGTCTCAGACACCGTCTCCCCGCTTGCTGGGGGCGTCTTGCTGCCTGAATCAGAGCCTGCACCCCAGTCAGCAGGATCTCGAACCGGTCGACGCGCCATTAGATCATCAATCTGAGCCACGTCGATCGTTTCGTACTTCATCAGGGCATCAGCCATGGCATGCAGAATGTCGATGTTGTCGGTCAACAACTGGTGGCATCGCTCGTAGTTGCGATCAATCACGAGTCGCATTTCGGCGTCGATCACACTGGCGGTGTTATCGGAAATATTACCCCCCGGCACCGACCGGCCGAACATGGCGTCGCCGTCCTCTTCGGAATAGGCGAGCGTACCGAGTTTGTCCGACATACCCCATTTGGTGACCATGTTGCGGGCAATTTCGGTCGCACGCTCAATGTCATTCGATGCCCCGGTGGTGACCGCTTCCGCGCCAAAAATCAGCTCTTCAGCAATCCGCCCGCCAAACAGGCTGGAAATATTGGATTCGAGCTTGCGCTTGGAGTAACTGTAGCGATCTTCATCCGGCAGGAACATGGTGACACCCAACGCACGACCGCGCGGGATGATGGAAACCTTGTACACCGGATCATGTTCCGGCACCAAACGACCAACAATCGCATGCCCCGCCTCATGATAGGCAGTCAGTTTCTTCTCGGCTTCGCTCATCACCATGGATTTGCGCTCGGCGCCCATGATGATCTTGTCTTTGGCGCGCTCAAGATCAGCCATGACCACTTCGGATTTGTTCGCACGAGCGGCAAACAAGGCCGCCTCGTTCACCAGATTGGCGAGATCGGCACCGGAGAAACCCGGCGTACCCCGTGCAATCAGGTTGGGAACGATGTCGGCAGCAGCCGGCACCTTGCGCAGATGAACCTTGAGGATCTGCTCGCGACCACGCACGTCGGGCAGGCCAACCACAACCTGGCGGTCGAAACGACCCGGGCGCAGCAAGGCCTTGTCGAGCACGTCGGGGCGGTTGGTTGCCGCAATGATGATCACGCCTTCATTGCCTTCGAAGCCGTCCATCTCGACCAGCAACTGGTTCAGAGTCTGCTCGCGCTCGTCGTGGCCACCACCCATGCCGGAGCCACGGTGACGACCGACCGCGTCGATTTCATCGATAAAGATGATGCAAGGGGCCTGCTTTTTGGCCTGTTCGAACATGTCCCGAACACGGGAAGCACCCACACCGACAAACATTTCGACAAAATCGGAGCCCGAGATCGTGAAGAAGGGGACTTTCGCTTCGCCCGCCACCGCGCGCGCCAGCAAGGTTTTACCGGTACCTGGCGGGCCGACCATCAGCACGCCACGCGGCACCCGTCCACCCAGACGCTGGAACTTGCCCGGATCGCGCAGGAAGTCGACCAGTTCCACGACATCCTGCTTGGCCTCATCGGCACCGGCCACGTCGTTGAAGGTCACCTTGACCTGATCTTCACCTAACAGACGTGCTTTGGATTTGCCGAAACTCATGGCGCCACGGCCACCACCGCCCTGCATCTGACGCATGAAGAAAATCCAGATACCGATCAGCAACAGGAACGGGAACCACTGGATGAAAATTGTCATCAACAAGGAAGGGCGTTCTGGCGGCACGGCATTGATTTTGACGTTATTGCTCAACAGGTCACCGACCATCGCACGATTATCCGTTTCCGGGCTGTAAGTCTGGAAAGCGGCACCCGAGCTGGTTTTGCCGGTAATGGTCTTGCCTTCGATAATGACCGAATCGATGCTTCCACCCTTCACATCACTCAAAAACTGCGAATAGCTCATCGGTTGAGTCGCCGTCGAGCGAGAGCTGAAACTGTTGAACACGGTCATCAAAACAACCGCGATCACCACCCAGACGAGAATATTTTTCGTTAAATCGTTCAACACGCCACCTCTGCTCCAAATTGACGGGCAGCCATACCCCGACAAGTAAAATTTATAGCCTTAACCATATACCACGCGCTTGCCGCGCGCCACCAAATACACTTCACGCGAGCGCGGACGGGATGCCTTGGGCTTACGCACCACGACACTTTTGAAGGCGCTCCGGGCATTCTTCATGAGCGCATCAAAACCTTCTCCCTGAAATACTTTAGTCACAAATGCCCCCTCGGGCTTGAGCATGTGATGACAAAAATCCAAAGCGAGTTCCGCCAGATACATCGCACGCGGGATATCGACGGTTTCAACACCGCTCATGTTCGGCGCCATATCAGAAATCACAAGATCGACCGGCGCATCACCGAGCAACGCGGTCAAATGCGCCAGCACTTCTTCCGAGGAAAAGTCACCCTGAATTACCGTTGTATGGGCAAAATGATCCATAGGCAAGAGGTCGAGCGCAAAAATATGCCCCCGATCGCCCACGACCTGCGCGGCATATTGCGTCCACCCACCCGGCGCAGCACCAAGATCAACCACACGTTGCCCCGGTTTCAAGAAACGGTCCCGTTCGTTGAGCTCCATGAGCTTGTATACGGCGCGCGAGCGATAACCCTCCCGCTTGGCACGCAGGACAAATTCGTCACGAAAGTGTTCAGCCAGCCAACGTTGGCTGCTATTAGACCGGGCCATAGGCTCCCCTGATCGTCGATTAATCGGGCATTATCGCTCGAAGCGAGGCATTCACCAAACCGGAAGGCAAGAAAAAACCGGCCATCAAAACCGGTTTTTACGTTACCTCGACCGCTTCTGGTCAAGACTGATCAGTGCTTCATCATACCGGACATCGCAGACCGTTTTTTCACGGGCACGCTGACCGTTTCATGCGAGCCATCGGCAAACGTGAGTGTAACCGGCAGCGAGTCGCCCGCTTGCAGCCGTTTTTCAGGCTGGATCAGCATGATGTGATAACCACCGGGAGCCAATCTCGTTTCACCGTGGGCCGGCACAACGATCTCTTTTTGCTCGATCATTTTATGCATGCCATTAACTTCGATCGACTGGTGCAACTGGACAAGTTTGAAGCCGGGCGCCTCCGCTTTGACCAATGCCTCCGGCTTGTCGGTCTGGTTGATCATGTTGAGAAAAACCGCGCTCGCCATTGCCCCCGGAGGTTGCTCGGGAATCCAGGCATCGGTAATCACGGGCGCCGCAAATGCACCGCTACTCATCACCATAAACAGAGAACCCACGAACACTCGTTTCATTGCACCACCTCTTTGAAAAATCGAACCAAAGCCTGATCCATCGCCGCCGGATCATGCGGTGATGGCAAAATGGCGACCATCTTGCCATCAGGGGAAATCAACCGGTACGCGGTATCGTGATCAATTTCATAACTTGCGTCACCGGGATTATGCGCCGAGATTCGGTAGCCCGCCTTCATCGGTTTGGTGACCTTATCGATCATCGACCGCGCGCCCGTCATACCAATAAACTGCTTATCGAAATAATGAACGTACTCATTGATCCGCTTGGGCGTATCCCGCTCGGGATCCACGGACAGAAACACAATCTGCCATTTCACGCCGGGCAATGACTGCTGTAACTTCGGCAACAACCCCGCCAAAGCGGTCAACTCGGTCGGGCACACATCGGGACAAAAGGTATAACCAATATAAAACAGCGTCCAATGCCCCTTGAATAACTCTGGCGTCTTGACCAGCCCGTTTGCCGTCATGAATTCGGCAGGCGGCACGCTGATGGGCGATTTCAGCGAACGCATCACCAGCAAATCCTTCGGCTCGAAAGCGGACAGCCGCTGAATATTGACTGCACGCTCATTGATCGAGCCAGTCTGACTCTGGTCGCCACAAGCAGAAATTCCGAGCGAGACGAATGCGCCCAAGGCCAGCAGCGCCAGAACACGCACCAACATCAGCGACACATGCGGGAATCGACGGCCATAACGAGCATGCGACATGAAATGCACCTTTCAAAATTATTGTTCCATCACCGCAGCCATGCTTCCACCACGCCGGGAATCGATTGGTTAAAAATGATTAAACCGTTAATATGCCTGTCGTTGGGCACCAGTCACAATGTGTGATTTCACACACTTCCTTCTTGGCTGCTTCCATTTGGTTCTTTATGTCTTCGGTATGCCGATACCGCCCCATTTCTCACCAGCAAGATCAGCATGGCTCTCACAAACAAACAAAAACAGTTTCTGCGCGCACAGGCCCACCACCTCAATCCTGTCGTACTTCTTGGTCAACACGGGCTAACCGATGCCGTCATGGCTGAAATCGAGCTTGCACTGAGTATTCACGAGCTCATCAAAGTGCGCATCCCCGGCCAGGATCGGGACGACAAGAAGAATATGATGCAGCAGATCGCCACCACGACCGGTTCCGAGTTGGTGCAGTCTGTAGGGCACATCGCCGTGTTTTACCGCCCCGATCCGGATGGTACGCGTTTGGCGCTACCCAAAGCCACCCCAGGAACCAACCGTCGTTAACGGGTTTTAACTAAAACCATGATTCTGCCTTTTCTGAGCGAAGGTGAACATGCGGATCCCGACGACTTTCCACCAGTACACCGGGCACTCACGGAACCCAATGGATTACTGGCGGTAGGGGGCGATTTAACTTTATCCCGCATGATCTGCGCCTACAAACGCGGCATTTTCCCCTGGTTTGGCGCAGGCGATCCCGTGCTTTGGTGGTCGCCCGATCCGCGTACGGTACTGACACCCACCGGCTTTCACCTTTCCCGCTCACTTGCCAAATGGCGCCGCCAGCAACGTTACCGAATTTCGGTGAATGAAGCCTTCGCGGACGTGGTTGCTGGCTGTGCTGCTCCACGATCAGATCAGGACGGTACTTGGATCGTGCCGGACATGTTCAAGCTGTTCATCGAATTGCATCAGGCAGGACACGGGTATTCCATCGAGATATGGGATGGCACGCAACTGGTCGGCGGCCTATTCGGTGCTAAATTCGGCCGCGCTGCGTTCGGTGAGTCCATGTTCAGCCGGGTACCGAATGCATCCAAACTCGCCCTGGCGGCGATCCTCATCGATCAGAGTTGGGGGGAGGTCGACTTTCTCGATTGCCAATTCACAACCACGCACCTGCTCAGCCTGGGTGCGGAAGAATGGTCGCGAAGCCTGTTCATCCACCGTCTGAACCGGAGCATGACGCCGCAAGATGACATTTGACGAAACCGGCGCCAGCCGCGATGATCAAGGTTCACGCCCCTGAACACTGACCGAATGATACGCACATGACGATGCAACACGACACGATGGCCTCCTTACTCATTTTATTGATCATTTCGGTCGTCGCCGTGGTCGGGCTTCGTCGTTTGCGCCTGCCCGCAATCCTGGGTTATCTCTTCGTGGGCGTTGTCGCCGGCCCCTACAGCCTGGGCTGGATCGGCGATGTCAAAGACATTCACCTGATCGCCGAATTCGGCGTGGTATTCCTGCTTTTCATGCTTGGGCTGGAGTTCTCGCTGCCGCGCCTGATCGCAATGCGCCGCGCGGTCATGGGCATGGGCGGCGCACAAGTTATCGCCACGGCCGTTGTGACCGGTGTCGCGGCCTGGCTGATGGGGTTTTCTCCTGCCGCCGCTTTCGTCCTGGCCGGAGTGCTGACGGTTTCTTCCACCGCCATCGTCATCAAGCAATTGGGTGAACAGCTGGAGCTCAACAGCCGTCACGGCAACAACGCGGTCGGGGTGCTGTTGTTTCAGGATCTGGCGGTCATCCCTTTTTTGATCATCATCCCTGTTCTGGGTGTGCAAGCCGGAGACGCGACGACCGCGCAACTGAGCCTGAAGATCGCCCTCACCATTGCGGCCGGCATCATCGCCGCTGCCGCCCTGTTTTTCGGCGGACGCTGGGTTCTGCGGCCACTGTTTCGGGAAATTGCGCGCGCCCGTTCCGCCGAGCTGTTTACCATTGCCGTGCTTTTGGTGGCTCTGGGTGCGGGCTGGCTGACCAATCAGGTCGGATTATCTTACGAGCTGGGCACTTTTCTGGCGGGCATTGTGCTCTCCGAAACGCAATACAAGCATCAGATCGAAACGGATGTGCGGCCCTTCCGTGACGTACTGCTCGGCCTGTTTTTCATCACCATCGGCATGATGCTGAATGTGCGCGAACTACCGGACGTGTTTGTCTGGGTCCTGCTGCTGCTGGGGCTGCTGGTGGTGATCAAGACCAGCATCATCTTCGTGATCGGCCGGGCCATGGGCGAAGAACCGGGCGTTGCCTTGCGCACGGGATTGGTGCTGGCGCAAGGCGGCGAATTCGGGTTCGCCATGCTCGCGATCACCGCACCGGAAATCATGACCGACTACCAACGGCAGATCGTGCTGGCAGTGGTTATTTTCTCGATGGTTTTGACACCAATCTTAATCAAAATCAACGGCTTGATTGCCAAACACATGGTGCCGAGTTATAAGAAAAACCGAGCAGAGCAGACCGAAGCGATTTCACAATTCACCAACGAGCTCAGTGGCCATGTGGTGATTTGCGGCTTTGGCCGCGTAGGCCAGAATGTCGCCCGGCTGCTGCAAAGCGAGGGATTTGAATACGCCGCCATCGAAATTGATCCGGATATCGTGCAACAGGCTCTGCAAGCTGGTCTGCCGGTGCATTTTGGCAACTCCACCCACGCAGATATTCTCGAAGCGGCCGGCTTGAGCCGCGCGCGCGCCTTGGTTATTTCTCACCTCGACGACAGTGCGGCCATCAAGACGACCGAGGTGGCGCGCAGCCTGGTCGCAAAGATTCCGATCATGGTACGCGCCCGCACGGACGAGCAACTCGATCCCCTCTACGAAGCGGGTGCCACCGATGTCGTGGCCAGCATCTACGAGATGAGTCTGGTGCTCTCGGGCAATGTTTTACGTGCGCTGAACGTGCCGGTTTCCAAGGTCATCCGCCAGATTCAGGAAATCCGTCGGGAGAATTATGCACCTCTCAGGCACACCTATGCGGGCAACCGCGCTCGTGACAGCAACGATTTCATCCCGCTCGCGCCGCGGACCCTGCGCAACATTTCACTGGTTGAAGGTGCGTTCGCCATTGGTCGAACGCTAGAGGGCTGCCTGCCCAGCAATAAAACCATTGTGGTCGACGCCATTAATCGATCCGGGATTCGCGGCGAAACCCCGCAGAGCGATACTGTGCTGCAGCAAGGCGACACGCTCACGCTCTACGGCGCGCCCGAGGAGCTCGACAGCGCGGAACATTTCCTGCTCTCCGGCAGGGAGTGAACGACCGAAAGGCAAACCCAAAATGAACACAAGCAAATGCACCATCAAGAAAAGAGTCGTATCATCGTGCAGTGGCATTTGTGATTTCAGCCAGTTCAAATCGAGAAGGCCAGATCGAAGGAGTCAGTCATGATTAATGTTCAACCAGCCTACACCAACACCCCCCTGGCGGATGGTGCACTGGACCTGACGGCTAATCAGAACCCGAATTTCAGCTCAGCCCAGACGCGCAACATGCCGGTGGAACCGCAGACACCCAACCGGGTCAGCAGCCCGGAGCAAGTAGCGGCGGCCATCAGCAACCCATCGCCCAATGACAAATCCACCGATTCGACCGGCACCCTGCTGGACGTTCGCGTCTGACGATTATTCAGACTGGAGCATCGCTTAACGTGTTCCGGTGTAACTCGGGATAACGCCGTTTCGGCCCAACTGTAACCGAATTTCGGCGCCATTCGACCCTGAATTGAACGACAACGGGTGCGCATCGGCGCCAAATGGGCCACAATCCTGTTCGTTTATTTACTCGAAACTGATCATGGCGCCCACCAGAACCGTTCCATTCGTCGCTCCGAAATCATCGAACGACCCGCTATTCCTCCGCAGTGCCAGCTTTATCGGCACAGCCTTCAGCTTGGCCGAATTTGCCCGGCGCACCCCGCAGGCACTTTTGGTCATCACGCCCGACAGCCGTCAAGCCAACGAGTTGGCCGAGGCGCTGGCTTTATTCGACTTCCCTGCGGATATTTTCCCTGACTGGGAGGTGTTGCCCTACGATCGCTTCTCGCCGCATCAGGACCTGATTTCCGACCGGCTCGCCCGACTCTGGCATTTGCCGCGCACGCAAAGTGGTATCACTCTGATCGCCGCGCCAACCGTGTTACAGCGTCTGGCACCGCCTTCGTTCGTCACCGGCCACGGTTTTTTGCTCAAGGCAGGCGACACCCTCGATCGTGAGGCCTACCGCCAGCAACTCACCGATGCGGGGTATCTGGCAGTTAGCCAAGTGGTGCAACCCGGCGAATTTGCGCTGCGCGGCGGACTGATCGATGTGTTCCCAATGGGCATGAGCCAGCCGGTGCGGATCGATCTGTTCGACGATGAAATTGAAACTCTGCGGCTGTTTGATCCGGAAACCCAACGCTCGGCCGATCCGGTCGCAGAAATCACCCTGCTTCCCGCGCGTGAGTTCCCGCTCAACGAAGAAGGCATTGCCCTGTTTCGCCGTAATTGGCGCAACCGCTTCGAGGGTGATCCGACCCGCAGCCCTGTGTACAAACAAATCAGCGAGGGCTTGATTCCGGCGGGCATCGAAACCTATCTGCCTTTATTTTTTGAACATACGGGTACCCTGTTCGACTATCTGCCCAAAGACGCCCTGTTGTTTACGCTGCCCGGCGTCGATGAGGCATTAGCCAATTTCATCGAAGACACCATCGCCCGCTTTACCCAACGCGCCGGGGATGTCAGCCACCCAATCCTACGACCAGACGAGCTTTATCAAACTGCCGAGCAATACCAGCAACAGATAAAAAGCTGGCCGCGGCTGATCACGCTGGATACAAACGACCCGACCATGCCGCAGGCCATCGTCCTGCCACATCAACCGCTGCCGCCCATGAGCGCGCCGGCACCCCGCTTGGCGCAACGAGGAGAAGCCGAGCTCCTCGGTCTAACAACATTTATAGAGACCTTCACCGGACGTGTTCTGGTGACGGCGGAAAGCCCGGGCCGACGCGAAGCCTTGGGCGAATTACTACAAAAAGCAGCGCACCCCGTCACTGTTTTCGAACACTTTGGGGATTGGTTGCGCAGCGATGCGGGTCTGGGATTGCTGGTCTCACCCATCGAACACGGGGCCATCATCCATCTGCCCGATGCGCCCGTCGCGCTGGTGACCGAAACCGATCTTTTTGCTGAACGCGTGGCACAGCGCCGCAAATCCAGCGCGCGCACCCGCGATGCCGACGCGCTGATCAACAACTTAAACGAACTGGCCGAAGGCGCACCCGTGGTGCATGAAACCCACGGCGTCGGGCGATTTGGTGGCTTAGTCACGCTGGAAATGAACGGGCTGGCGCAGGAGTTTCTGATCCTGTATTACGCCGGAGACGACAAGCTCTACGTACCCGTTTCTTCACTGGAGCTCATTTCCCGCTACACCGGCGGCAGTGAAGAAACCGCGCCGCTGCATAGGCTTGGCAGCGGCCAGTGGGAAAAGGCCCGCAAGCGCGCCGCCGAACAGGTACGCGATGTGGCCGCCGAACTACTGGACATTCACGCCCGGCGCGCCGCCAAACGCGGGCAGGCGCAGCCCACGCCCGAGGAAGAATACGCCCGATTCGCCAATAATTTTGCCTTTGAAACCACGCCCGATCAGCAATTGGCGATCGATAGTGTGCTGGCAGACATGGCACGCACGCAACCGATGGATCGGGTGGTATGCGGCGATGTCGGTTTCGGCAAAACGGAAGTCGCCATGCGGGCGGCCTTCGTGGCCGTGATGAATGGCAAACAGGTCGCCGTGCTGGTGCCGACCACGCTGTTGGCCGAACAGCATTTGCGTAATTTCCGCGACCGTTTCGCCGGCTGGCCGATCAACATCGAAGGCCTATCCCGCATGAGCAATGCCAAAAAAACCACCGAAGTGCTGGCCAGCGTGGCATCCGGCAAGGTTGATGTGGTTATCGGCACGCACAAGCTGCTCAGCGACCATTTGGATTTCAAGGAACTGGGCTTGGTCATCATTGACGAGGAACAACGGTTTGGCGTACGCCACAAGGAACAGCTCAAGCGCCTGCGCGCCGAGGTCGATCTACTGACTCTCACGGCTACGCCGATTCCACGCACCCTGAACATGGCGCTCTCCGGGATACGGGATCTGTCGATCATCGCCACGCCGCCGCGTGAACGGCTGTCGGTCAAAACCCTGCTCTTGCGCTGGGATGATGCCCAGATTCGCGAAGCGGTACAGCGCGAACTCAAGCGCGGCGGACAGGTGTATTTTCTGCATAACGAGGTGCGCAGCATCGAGCGGATGGCCAAGCAATTGGCCGATCTGATTCCCGAAGCGCGGATTGCCGTTGCCCACGGCCAGCTCTCGGAGCGCGGGCTGGAGCAGATCATGGCCGATTTCTATCATCAGCGGTTCAATGTCCTGCTTTCGACCACCATCATCGAATCGGGCATCGACGTGCCCACCGCCAACACCATTTTGATCAATCGTGCTGATAAATTCGGCCTTGCCCAACTGCACCAATTGCGCGGGCGGGTTGGCCGGTCGCACCACCGTGCCTATGCCTATCTCATCACGCCGGAACCGGCGCAAATGACCCCCGATGCCGTCAAACGCCTCGATGCCCTGGCGGCACTCGAAGAACTGGGCGTTGGCTTCACGCTGGCCACACACGATCTGGAAATTCGCGGTGCGGGCGAACTGCTGGGCGATGGTCAATCCGGCCAGATGCATGAAGTCGGTTACACGCTGTACATGGACCTGCTCGATCGCGCCGTCAAAGCGCTTAAATCGGGCAAACAACCCGATCTGGCCGGGCCGCTTGAACGCCAGACCAGCGAAGTCGATCTTGGCCTGCCCGCGCTCATTCCCGCCGATTTCGTCGCCGATGTCCACACGCGCTTGATTCTGTACAAGCGCCTGGCAAACTGCGCCGATCAAACCGAGATAGACCGCATGAAAGTCGAGCTGATCGACCGCTTCGGCCTGCTGCCGGATGCCACGCAAACGCTGATCGAAACCCATCGGCTGCGCTTGCTCGCTCGTGGCATCGGCATCAAGAAAATCGAATGTGCCAGCGGCGGCGCGCGCCTCGTGTTCGGTGAACAGGCCACCATCGATCCGGTCAAACTGGTCAAACTCATCCAAACCGAACCGAATCGCTACCGCCTTACCGCCGATACGCTCAAGGTCACACGAGCGGAAAACGAGCCAGCTTGGGATGATCTGCCTGCGCGCAACCAAGTTATCCAGCAACTCATCAAACAACTGGTAGCCCAATGAACCCGCCAGCCAGCCTATGGCGCCGGGCTGCCGCTTTGTTTTACGACAGCCTGTTCGTGTTTGCCGTGTTGATGTTGGCTACGCTGATCGTGTTGCCACTGAATGGTGGGCAGGCCATGCCGCAATCCGGCCCGCTTGCCTGGGCCTATCACGTCTATCTTGTGGCCTGGGTCGGGGCCTATTTCAGCCTGTTCTGGTGTGTCGGCGGACAGACGCCGGGCATGAAGGTCTGGCATATTCAGGTCGTTATTCCCGCACCGTGTTTACGCACCGCCTCCCTTCGTTTTCTCGGTGGCGGATTGAGTTTTCTGCTACTGGGAATTCCATTCTGGCTGGCGCAAGCCGATCGTGAAAAACGCAGCCTGATCGATCGCATTCTGGGCAGCCGCGTAATTCATCTACCCAAACCCACCGGGCGAACACGAACCAAAGCAACATTCAAACCAAAAGACAAGGATGAGACATAGCATAATCGGCTTAACACCCTCGCCCCTGCCCCTCTCCCATCAAGGGAGAGGGGTTACACATCGTGTCATAAACAAACACGCTTCCTCCTGTGTAAAAGGGAGAATGAGGGGGATTTAATACGCCTTGCACTCTGCAAGAAAGATCAATTGAAAATCAATCAGCCGATTAATCATCCAAGCGCGCCAATTTCGCCCCCAACTGACCCGACCGCTGCACCCGACTGGCAATACCTTGTTTCAGAACGGTGAACGTCGTATCCGTTGGTGCCGAAACTAAAGTGAAGCGGTGACGGGCGCGGGTAATCGCGGTGTAGATCAGCTCACGGGTCAGCACAGGATTGGGCATGGCGGGCAGCACCAGCACGCTGTGATCGAATTCCGAACCCTGAGCTTTGTGCACGGTCAATGCGAAGGCGGTCTCGCAGGCGGTCAATCGTCCCGGCGCAATCCAGCGAATCGGCGACTCACCTTTTTCGATGATTTCATTCACGAAGGCCACCCGAAGCGATGGCGGGCTTTGAGGCGATTCGGGATTGACATAGGGCAAGGTGATTCCGATTTCGCCATTAGCCAGACGCAGCGCGGGATCGTTTCTCGTCACCATGATCGGACGGCCGATATACCAATCGCCCGTCACCGCCAACGCGCCCGAACGCCGCAACATGTCTTCGATCCAGCGGTTGAGCCCCGTCACGCCATATGGCCCGTGTCGCAAAGCACACAACACCTGTGCTTTGTTGTGTGCTGCGAAAATGGCCGAGGCACGCGCGTCCTGATTCTCTGCCGAGAGGGGCTCATTCAACGCTGCGAGCCAAGGCGCCAAGGATTCTTGAACGATGCGGCGCAATGGCTGATGCCCGGCGGCGTCGGCAACCAAGCGCACGGATGCTTGTTCCTTATTTGTTCTCAACAGGGTCAATGCTCCGGAGGCATCTCCCGCGTTCACGCAGCGCGCCAGTGCGCCGATATCGCTGGCCGAATCGAAGCGATAACTGTGGTGGAGTTGTACGGCAGCCTGTGCCAATGCGGCATCGGTAACAATCGACTTGTTGGTTTCGGAGTCGGGCAGCGTCTGCCCCGTTGTGGCGGCCAACCAGTTCCGCGTTTCAGCCGTGTAGGCATCCGGCGCAATCACCGAACTCAGCTCACCCAACACCGCCCCCGGTTCGACCGAAGCCAGTTGATCCTTATCACCCAGCAGAACAAGCTGGGTCGTTTCATCCAGCGAAGCGAGCAGCTTTGCCATCAACTCCACGCCGATCATGGAAGCCTCGTCGACCACCACCACATCGGCAGGCAAGGGATTCTCAGCTCGATAAACCGGATGGATCTGATTCGGGCGCACCCCGATCAGACGATGCACCGTTTCGACTGTATCCGGCAGCGCCTTGCGCAGATCGGGAAACGCCGCATCAAACGGGGCCAGTAAGGCGTCCATCTGTCCCAAGATGGATTGAAGCAATCGGGCGGCGGCTTTGCCCGTTGGCGCACACAACCGAATACGGCGTGGTGGCAAACCCGCCTCCAGCGCACGCATTTGCTCGAGCAGCAGGAACTTCACCACCGTGGTCGTTTTCCCCGTGCCCGGCCCGCCGGTAATCAAGGAAAAACGCCGACGAATCGCTACTGCACAAGCAATTTTCTGCCAATCCGGCTGAGCAATCGTGGATGGAAACAAGGCATCAAGAATGTGTCGGATCGGCTCTGCAGGCAATGCATCGGGCGTTAAGCGCGACCGCAGAGCGGCGACAATGCCCTGCTCCTGTTGCCAGTAGCGTCGAAGATAAAGTAGCCCTCCCTCGCGGACGAAGGGCGGGTTAGACTGTTCTGAAGTCGGTGCCCCGAGTATTGATGACCCATGTATCGATGATTCAGGACGCTGCAAAACCACCCCGGGGCAGGAATCCAATGCCGCTTGCCAACCGGTCAGCGTCACGCCCTGCAAAAGATCCGCAGGGGTAAATCGAGGCACAGCCTGAATATCATTGCCGCGCCCGTCGCCCGACGGGATCCTGAGCAAGGATTTGGCATCAATCAGACAAGCATTCATATCAAGGCAGACATGCCCTTGACCGGCTTGATGACTTGCCAGAACCAATGCCAGCAGTGCCGGGGCTGAAATATCCGCAGCGTGATTAAGAACCAACCCGGCCACGGCACGATCAATCGACCGCATCCACCCGGCAGCGACCCATTCATCCAGAATGTCCAGCAGTTCCGCTGATGGACGCCTCGAAGTCAGATTGATCGGCGCCGAGTCCGAAGGCTGATCCAGATCGAATGCCATCTGCTTCGCATAAGGGCGGTTCATGCCCATGCCTCCATACGAACCGGATGAGCGCCATTCGGGGAAACGTCATCCATCAGCAGCGCATCCATCGCAGCGATCACGGTCGGATTCGCCGGCGAGAAGTACACACCCTGCCCCGGGCTGTCGATACCACGAACGAACAGATACAGCGCTCCGCCGAGATGGACGGCCGGGTCGTAATTGGGCAGACGATCCTGCAAGTGTCGATGCAAGGCGGTTAGATACAACACCATCTGCAGGTCGTAGCGGGCGGCCAGCATGGCGTCAACCAAATGCTCTGGCGCATAGTCTTCCGGTGAATCGCCCAACCAGTTCGACTTGTAATCGAGTATGTAAAACCGACCATCGGCTTCGAATACCAAGTCCATAAATCCCTTGATCTGCCCTTCAAGATATTGGGCGGTGAGCAGCGGTCGCATCTGGCCGGGGTGAACATGCGCGCACAGCAATGCATCAATAGAACTTGTCTGAGTTTGAGCTACAGGCAGCCAGAACTCCTGCTCGATCTGGTATCTCGACACGTCCGCCAATCGTCGAGATGGCGTGGTTACCAAGGACAACGTCAATATCCGAAGCACCAACTCGGCCAGCGTACTTTGCTGATCTTCTGTCAGCGTCGATGCGAGTTGGCGAACCAGGTTCAAACTGAACTCGAAGTTCGCCGACTGGTTGAACCCCGCCTCCCCCGCTCGCTCAAGCAGGCTGTGTAGCAGCGTCCCGAACGTGGTGCCGCGCGGCAGGTGGCTGATGCGTGCGGACAATGATTGCGGATCGAAGCGGTGGGTCTGGGGCAGATCAAGCGACTCCTCGACCGTGCCGGTTTGTGACAGCACATCCCTCAATTGCTCTTGCTTCGCGGTTTCCGGCACGGCGACATCCGATTCATGCAGGGCATGAGTCAAACCACTGAAACTGCTGATTCGCCAATGGCTATCCACCCGTCGTTTGGCCGTTCGCGCAGGGGGTAAACTATCTTCTACAGGGGCAACGAAGCGTGCGTGCGTAATCGATGGGGGCGGCTCGATGGTCACGCCCGCTTGAGCGTCGAGATCAGTCAATGCGGCCTCGAAACTTGCAATAAACTCATCATTTCCCTGAAGCCTCAACACATGCCCCAAGCCGGATTCATGCTGATTGGGCTGCTTGCCCGCGCCGAATTTGACCGGCCCCAGCGCCAAGGTACACGCTGACTCAGCTCGTGTGAGCGCGACATAAATCAGCCTTACGCTCTCGGTCATCTGCGCCTCATGCTCCGCCGCGATGGCTTCGGGGAACTCGCCCAGACTCATACCGCGCCCGGTGCTCGTTCGCCAGGGTGTCGCCGTGCTGTTTTTATTCGCTTCTTTGGGGCGAATCAGGGGCAAGAAGGGCAAATAAACCACAGGATATTGCAGGCCTTTGGCGGAATGGATCGTGATGATGCGCACCAGATGCTCATCCTGCTCCAGTCTGAGCTCATGCTCGGCTTCGTTATCGCTGACGGCCTGCGCATACCGTTGCAGCAGGGCATCCAATCCTGCCAATTGCGCCTGTTCATTCTGCGCCCAATCTGCCAGATGCAAGAGGTTTGTCAGCCGCCGCTCGCCCGAACGATCCGGCAGCGGCGCGGCCAACAATCGGGCCGGAATATGATAGTCATGCATGAGCTGATACACAGCCGCAAGAATGCCCTGATGCCGCGTGATACGCTGGTAGGCCATGAATCTCGATGTATCTTCATCCAGTCGGGCATCGTTACGAACGGCATCGAGTTCGCCCCAATGGCGCGCGAAACTTGACGAACCCAACGCCGCACGAAGCCGGTCCTGACGTTGCGGCTCGGCAATCGCCAACAGCCAGCGGTGAAAATCCGCCGCTTCCTCCGTTGCGAACAGTCGATGCCGGTCAGATAAATACACGCTCTTGATGCCGCGACGAATGAGCGACTGTTGCAGTACCGCGGCCTGATCGCCCGTGGACACCAGAATCGCAATATCCTGCGGGCGCAAGGCTGTCATTGCGCCCTCGGCATCAAAAAATGCACAATCGCCAACCTGCGCCGCATTGAGACTCGAAGTGATGGCCTCGGCGGTATGCTCCGCCATTTGCTCAACAAAATGACCCGCCGCCAGCAGCGAATCGCGCGGCAAAGCCCAACCCGTCAGGGGGGGACACGGCTGCCACTCACCGGCTTCATTGCGCCGTTGCAAACGGCGAGCCTTTCCTCGCGCGCTGACGCGAATGAAGGGCAACGGATTGCCTTCATCCGTTTTATGTCCAAAGGCACCCGATGGCTGGCGGTCTGCGCGCTCGAAGACATAATTCACCGCTGCGACCAGTTCCGGCGTGGAGCGATAATTGGCATCAAGCGTGTAATGCCGACCTTGCGTCGCCTCGCGGGCGGCAAGGTAGCTGAACATGTCCGCGCCCCGAAAACGGTAGATCGATTGCTTCGGATCACCAATCAGAATCATCGTACCCGCTTGTCCCGCAGCCTCGCCATTCCCGCCGATTCGGAACACCCGATCGAAAATGCGGTATTGCAACGGATCGGTATCCTGAAACTCGTCGATCATCGCCACGGGAAATTGCGTGCGGATTGTGTCCGCGAGTTGCTGGCCTTCAGCACCCGTCAATGCGCGATCAAGGTTCAACAGAATATCGTCAAATCCCATTTCGGCATTTTGTTGCAACACCGTATCGATGCGATCACGCACCCAGAATGCGGCGTGGGCCAACAAGCGGATCGCCGACTGCTCACGGCCGTGACGAGCAGCCTCCATCGCAACCGGCCATGCAGAAAAAACCGCCAACGCGGGATGAAACGGTCGTTCAAGTTTCTTGTTGAATTTGGGTTGGGTGAGAAACTTGAATACATCAATTGGCAGCGGCTCGCCGGTTTGTGCCCACAGATCGAGGCTATCCCAAAGAGTTGAGAAGTCCGTCAATTTGGATAACGTTCTGTGCGAAGTGCCACTCAACGCACTCATAATGGGCAACCAGGCATCCTTCAAAGTCTCAGCATGCTTTGACCAAGCCTGTCGTGCATCTTGCTCCGCTTGCTGGGCTTGAGTATCCAGTTCGGCGATGTCGGCCACCATCGCAAAAAAATCAAGTGCCGCAGGATCAACCGGTTTGCCATCCACAAACAGCGGTGCACCATCACGCGACAGCAGCCCGTTGAGCTTTTGAGTCAATGCGGAAGGTCCGCCCAGCAGATTCGCCACGGAAAGCGCCTGAGCAGGTGGCAACGCATAAATATAATGACGCCAATAATCCTGCACAGCCTGATCGACAACCGGTGTCAACGATGTGCGCACCGTCTGTTCGAACAAGGCCCGACTATGGAAAGCATGCTCGTTCAGCATCCGCTGACACCAGCCATGAATCGTGAAAATCGCCGCTTCATCCATCCAGTTGGCTGCCATTTCAAGGCGACGGGCGGCGGCAAGACGTTCTTCTGAAGTTGGAAACGCCGCTCTTAAATCAAGTAAATACGGATCAACCGCAATAGGATCGAGTTCAGAACCGGCTTCGGAGAAAATGCGGTACGCCTCAAACAACCGTGCGCGAATCCGATCCCGCAACTCATCGGCGGCGGCATCGGTAAAGGTGGTCACCAGAATTTGCGGCGGCATCAACGGTTCTGTGCCATGCCCCAAAACCAAACGGACATAAAGCAAGGCAATCGTGAACGTTTTACCCGTACCCGCACTGGCCTCAATCAATCGACTACCGGCGAATGGAAACGTCAGCGGATTGAGTGGCAAGGGCATATTTGACTTACTCAGGGGCACAATTAGTCCTTTGCGGAAGAATAACGCTCGAACCACTGAGAAAGGATGCGTTCGTCAATGGCGCCAGCGGCTAGTTGTTCATACATCAATACCGCCTCGGGCTCCGGCGCATTGAGTGTGCAACCGTTTAACTCAAGGAATACAGCGGCAATGGTGAATGCAATGCGTTTATTACCATCGACAAAAGGATGATTGCGCACTAGGCCGAAACTGTAGGATGAGGCGAGTTCAAATAAAGACACGCCAGGCTCGTACACAGCACGCTGCTTCGGGCGCGCCAGAGCCGAATCGAGAAGATCGGGATCACGCACACCCGACAAACCACCGTGCTCGGCCAGCAGCATCTTGTGGACAGCAAACACCACCTCCGGCAACACCCAAACCGGATCGCTCATTTTGCAAGTTCGTGCAGCGCGTTGCGGTACCGCTTCATTACATTCTCTGCCGCATCCATCTGTGCTTCAAAATCTTGCTGATAGGGCGTCAATGTCAATCCATCAGGGCCATCCACCAGATACAGCACATCCCCTTTACCGATTCGCAGCCTTGCAAGCACTTCCCTCGGAAGAACGATACCCATGGAATTTCCAATCGCAGAAACTTTTACTTTTAGCATGGCAATAATCTCATCAAGTTATTACATTTGTTATCACGCTCAAGCTTAGGGGTATTGGAAATCATCGTCAATCAAAGCTTGCTTATCACCACGGAAAACTACCCATAGGTTAAGCAGGCAATAAAAAAGGCACCTCAAGGTGCCTTTTACAATTTTGCAAATTTTAACCCCGAAGGTGTGATCGTAAGATCACGCCCTCAAATGATTAGAACTTGTGCACGAGACCCAGTGATACCGCAGAAGACTTGCCGCCAGTGAATGAACCGGTGTTGTTGTAATTACCTTGTGGGTAACTAGCACCGTGACCACCATCCATAATGGTGTAGCTAGCATTCGCACCATTGTTGGTTTGTGCATAAACCGCATACACGCTGGTTTGCTTGCTCAGCTTGTAATCATAACCAACTGCCCACAATTCGCCATTGGTGTCGCTGGTGTTATCAACATCATCAGCCTTGTAATATTGGGCTTTGATTGTGTTTGCACCCATGAAGGTGTAAGCAGCGCCAACGCCATAGGCTTTCTGGTTGTCGTTGCTGTATGCAACATTCTGGATATCTTGGTAGAAGCCCAGAATCTTGAAGCCGGCGATGCTGTAGTTAGCGCCTAAACGATAGGCTGACTGATCTGATTTCATCGGTGCTGCGTTGGTATCGTTCTTGTGATATTCGTACGCCGCATCCAAGCCAAAGCCCGCAATTTTGTAGCTGGCGCTCGCGCCGTAGGCCTTGTTCTGATCACCATAAATGCCATTAGGACCGGTAGGATCCCAGTTGTTGATGTAGGCCAATACAGCTTTGAAGCCCATCAGATCAGGGGTAACGTAAGCAATGGTCTGGGCAGGACACAAATCCCATTTGGTGTCTGTCAAACCAGCGTTGTTCTTAGGACCGCTGATGATGTTACGAGTATCGCCGATGGTTGAGTCGAACAGGTCATAACTACGACCCATCATTTTCAATGGTGTGTCGTGACGACCGGCAATCACGGTACCCCAGCCACCTGTCAAACCAACGAAAGTACCACGCTGACCACCCAGTCCGCCTGAAGAAGACGTCTTGCCGGTACCCCAGTCAACGCTGGTTTCGTACTGATAGATCACAGACAGGCTGTCGTTGATTTTCTCTTTGCCTTTGATACCAATGCGCGAAGAGTTAGAAGAAAAACCGCTGGTGGTGTTGTCGGCGTTATCGCCACCAACAAAATCATAAGAAACGTGGATTTTGCCGTACAAAGTGGTGTCGGCCATGGCAGCAGCTGGCGCGATCATTGCGGCAGCGACGGCGATTGCGATGATATTCTTTTTCATCCGATCGATCTCCAATAGAGGTTTTGAGATTACAAGATTCCCCAGCCATCTGGGTACGCAGGCAATAGTAGCCTGATACCGCCTCGACACAAGTCACAACCAACTTTTTTACAACATAGGCTCGTCTTCGTGTTGCGACATCACAACACGGCATGGGCATTTGCCCCAGAAAATGGCATTCGCTTCGCTGCCAAAGGTGTGTTCGTGGTTGTGGTGCACTCTGAGCAAACCCTCTACCCGCCCACCTCGGCGCGCCCAGGGTCGCGGTGCGACGCGGGCTTGCACCCGCTCCACGTTGCCCGCTTCGCTCCCCACAAAGGGGAGGGAGAAAATGCGCAATAGCCCCTCTCCCTTGATGGGAGAGGGGTTGGGGTGAAGGTGTTGAGGCTGCTACCCAAGCACTACCCCCACCCCGACCCTCCCCCGCGAGGGGGGAGGGAGAAAAAAGAGCGTTTACATCCTTCGTGAACGAGTGCGCTCCCTTTGCAAAAGGGGGAATAAGAGGGATTTTTCATTCTGATCGAAACAGACGTGTATACAGGGTGGTGAGCCAGTGGTGGCGTTGCCAGACCAAATCCACACCGTTATCTATCTCAAAATTGCGGGCTTGGGCCGCGGTGTGCCTATGGGCCGGTTGTCTTTGCGTGAGAAACCGATCGATGGCATCGAGGCTTGCATTCCATCCGGCAAGATCACCTTCGAGGTAACACCACAACGGCTCGCTCCAGATAAGATGCACCGGACGCGAGGGCGAAACGCCACGGGCAAGCAACTCATTTATATCCGGCTGGGAATTCGCAGAGAGAATCACGACCGGGTTATTTGCATCACTGGCGACGTTTGAATGAAGGGCTCCCGCCAGAACGGCTGAGTCGGTATAGATAAGAGCCCGATCATCATCGCAGATCCGGTCGGTAGCCTTTGGCAATAGTGACTCGGCGGTTTCAACATCCGATGATGAGAACAGCCAAGGGCTACGCCCCCACACCCAAAGGCTGTTGATTTCGGGACGCGCTTTTTTTGCCCGTTCGGCGTTAACGGGATGGCTATAAAGCCACATTTGCAACTCCGTGAGCCAGCGCCGGAACGGGCGCAATTCATTACCCGCCAGCAGTTGGCCAATAGGACGATTCAGAGCACAGCCCAACGGCGGCAGATCGACCGTGCCCACCCGTTCGAGCGCAGTGGCGGTGTACCCCAGATAGTGCCGCCCGCTCGCTGCCGAAAACAGGCTGATGCCATCGGCTTGAAGCCATTGATTCAAATCCGCTTGCAGCGCTGCCCATTCCTCACGCTCGACATGCAGATAACGCGGCCCCATCAGCACTGCGTTGTCGGTGCCTGCCTGCAAGTGCACCGGCATAATCTGGCTGACGGCCACAATGTCGGGATGTTCGGCGAGTGCTGCGCGCAATTCGGCATCCTCCGATAAATCTGCCTGCAATGCGAATGCCGCTGTACCGTGGTCCCTATCCATTGCGGTAAACCGCGCCAACAGCAGAGCTTCCGGATCATCTTTACAGGCTTCATCTTGGGTTTGTGTTGCTGCCGGCCGCTCCGTCATTCGTTTCATACGACGTGAACGCAGCGCCACTGACAGCGGTCCGTCGGTCGGCCCATCCGGTGGCCACTGCCAAAGCCGCTCCGGATTCGGCAGGGCAACCTGATGACCCGCCTTTTGATCCTCGGGAATCTCGAAAAACCCGTCATTCCCGCGCAGGAGGGAATCCAGCGCCTTGATTTTTCTGGGTTCCCGCTTTCGCGGGAACGACGAATCACGGGTATTTCGAGGTGCCCCCTTATGAGACTTATCCTCTTCAAAACGGGGTTCGGGATGTAATCCCAGGATACTTAAGTGCAGCTTATTCATTGTGTTCGCAGAAAATCGGGGTATGCAAATCAGTCGGCCTTCTGTTCGGAGTCATTTGTGTTCTGGTCATCATTGGCAAATGGGGCCTGTTTGGCCGGTATCGGGGCGATATAACCTGCCAGCAAGAGCAGCACGCCCACGCCGACAAACGAGATGATCCGGGCGAGTGTATCGCTGCCGGACAAATCGACCAGAAAAAGTTTGAGCACCACAACGCCCAGCAACCCGGCGGCCACCAACCATAAACGACGTTGCTTCAGTCGGCTAGCCAGCACGATCAGTATCAAGCCTAACAACGACCAGGCAATAGAGTATGTCGTTTGCGCCAGCGCCTCGTGCAGGAACCGCCCGTCATCGAGCGGCAGCCCGGCGTACGCATTCAGGCTGCGGGCAATCATGGCATTGAGCCAGACAAACGCGGCAGCGCCCATCAACCAATGCAGCACCTGTTGTGTTCGCTCACCGGCATAGTTCAGGAAATACGCACCGGTCAGTCTTCCATGTCGCCATAGGGCGAACAGGGCCAGAGCAGAAACAAAATCGAGTGCATTGAATAATGGCAAATAACCGATCTGTGCTGGTTGGCCCCAGCCTGCACCCATAACAGGATCAGTCACCCACAGCCCGTGGACGATAAACATCCAACCCAGTAAGAACACACCCAATCCCGATGCGACCCATCCACGATAGTCAGCCGCATGGCCAAATCGTTCAGCGAAGGGCCAGTGACGGGCGGAACCAACCCAACTCAGCAGCAACACCGGTATCAATCCCCAACTCATGGCCGTCCAAACGCCGGGCGTGTTCGGGTGCATGATGCCCCTTGGCCCCAAATCGAACCAGCCGAAATACAGCGTAAACCCGAACAGTCCCCGGAAGATCGCATCCGCCAATTGGGGCGCCAACACAGGCGCCAGCAGCCACAAGCCCAAACCATGCAAGCGCTCGGATGCGAAAACGGATTCGCTTCGACGCTCGCTCCAGTAGAGCCCGCCATAGAGTGTGGCGAACGCCAATAGCCATGCAAACCAGCCTCCTTCGTGGAACGGGCTCATATTCAACAGCAAAATCAAGCCGCCCAGCGCCCACATCCAGACGGTTTGCAGCGCGAGCGTATAGCGCAGAATCGACCAGTCCTGCAGCCGCCCGCGCACCCATTGGACCAGCAGCATCGAAGCACTGGCGAACATCAGCCACAGCGTGAACGGCTGAAGCCAGCTCGCCACATGTGCCAGATCGTAGAAACCGGTGCCGAACCACCAGGCCAATCCCCAAAGGGTCAACAGGGCTGGGACCGGCACCCAGTTTCGCCAATCACGCAACAAATACGCGCTCGCCAACCCGGAAAGCGCAATCAAACCGCCACTCAGGAAATAGCCATCCAGCAAAGGCCAGTGTGTCGGGTCGAGCGATGAAGGATCGTCGCCAAACGCCACGCCGGCACCGAGTTGCAGCAAAAGGCCAAACACAACCGGCCAAGTTTTCCCCTGCCGCAATCCGACCCAAAGCATGGCCGCGCCTTCCAACGCCCAGGTGGTGCTGGTCCATTGCCCATCGAACGCGAACGGCACGGCCAAAGAAACAAAACCGAGGCCCAATAGCAGGAAAGCATCGTTCAGAATCTTGAAATACTCACCGACAGCGCGCCGCAACCCCAGCCACAACACAAGATAGAGCGCGCCCAAGCCGAATGCGCTCCAGGCCAGACCGTATTCGAAATTTTGGACCAGAGCGGCTTGCAGCCCAAACCCGACCAGGGGCGGGCCGAACACGAGGGTGGATTGCACATAATCACGCTGACCGCCTGCCCGTTGCTGACGCGCAAACAATAGGGCTGTCGCCAGAAAGATCAGATAAAAACCGATGAGGAAAGGTTCGGTTGTCGAAAACAGCGCAGGCTTATAGTTCAACCCACCCCAGATTGTGCCGATCACGAACGTAAACAAAAAGGCCAGCAGGTTGAGTTCACGCCACGCCTTGCGCCAGGCGACGAACACGATGCCGAAATCGAGCACAAGGTAATAACTGAACAGATCGACATGCCTTCCGCTGTCGCTACCCGCCAGAATCGGCGCAAGAAAACCGCCAATAATCCCCAGCACGGCAAGGCTCCGGGCATCCTGAACGACCGCCAGCACTGCGGCAGCGGCCACAACCAGAAGCATCAGCCCCATCGTTACGCCCGCCGGCAACAACCCGTACAGACGAAATGCGGCGTATAACGTGAGATACGTCAGACCAATGCCCCCGCCCTGCAAAACAAGGGCATAACCGGTATGTCGCTCACGCAAATACCAGCCGATGCCGAGCAGCACCAACCCGCCGATACCCACAAGCGTCAAGCGGACGCTGATCGGGAACAGGGCCTGATCGGCGGCGTATTTCAGCAGGAAGGCCAAGCCGAAAAACAGCACGATCACCCCGATCTTGGCGACCACATTGCCCTCGGTGAGGAATCGGTACACGCTCGACCACAGGCGCGACAAGCCATCTGGCGCTCCGGTTTCGGCCGACGAGGGCGCGCCCCAGGCCGAGACCGATGCACCGTTTTCAGGGTCTTTTTCAGGCAACGAAGCGTTGGTTCGCGCGATCACAGGCGACTCGCCAACCGTCTTCAATGGCACGGATGAAGATTCCGGCAAAGGTTCGTGCGATGGCACAAGATCGGGTTTAGATTGGGGTGCGCACGACGCCACTTCGTCCACGGCGGGTTCGGGCGCGGCGGGCGGATTCGACGCTTCGGATGGCGACGCGCGCTGCGCCGGAGGTTGAGACAGATGACGCAATTCATCTCGCAACAATATCTGATCGGCGATCAAGGCCTGAACCTGCCGATTCAACCGACTGACCTGCGCTACGAGAAAGCCGGTCAGTGCGCCAAACGCCGCGCCCCAGATTCCCGCCATCGCCATCCCGAAAATCAGCCCCACAAACGTGAGTGTAATCATCATGTGCTGTGCTCCTTGCTAAAACGGCCGCTTTTCTGTCGATTTCATCATCTCCAGAATCTATTCTAAAACCGTCCACAGATGCGAAATCGATTCGCCGCCAGAATGCCTTTCTGTGGCAAGTGGCGCAACGCCATTCAATGAACCTTGTAATGAATGTCATCTATTTGCTCTATCAAGCAGGAAAACCGCTCCTCGCGCAGGACATGCTGAAGGATATAAACGGGAACGCCATTGGCGGGATTGACCGCAAGCGGACACCTTGGCCACGCGCAACCAGTCGTAAATCAAAGCGAGTCCCTATACACAACGGTCACAGTGCGCCAAAATAACGGTTTAATTTCGCACGAACCATTGTGGTGCCATGAACTTACACGAATATCAAGCCAAAGCCCTGTTGACCGGCTTCTCTGTACCGGTCGCGACGGGACTGGTTATCAACCATCCCGCACAGGCAGCCGATGACCAACTCCCACCTAGCGACGATCAACGCTGGGTGCTCAAGGCTCAGATTCACAGCGGTGCCCGCGGCAAGGCAGGCGGCGTACTGATTGCCGATTCGCCCGATGACATTCGTGCCAAAGCGGCCGAGTTGCTAGGCAAAACCCTGGTCACGCACCAGACCGGGCCAACGGGTCTTCCCGTGCATCAACTGCTGATCGAGCCGGCGAGCGCCATCACGCAGGAACTGTATCTGGCCATGACGATCGACCGCCAACGCCAGCGTGTCGTGGTTATTGCTTCACAACATGGCGGCATGGACATCGAACAGGTTTCCGCCGAACACCCCGATGCGATTTTCCGCCTGTACATCAACCCGACCGTGGGTTTGATGGGCTATCAGGCCCGTCGGCTCGGCTTCGCGCTTGGTTTGAGCGATACCGCATTGAAGCAGTTCCCCGCACTCTTGCGCGGCGTATACGATGCCTTCATCAAGAATGACGCCGATCTGATCGAGATCAACCCGCTGGCCGTTACCGCCGACAACACCCTGTTGGCGGTCGATGCCAAAATTGCCATCGATGGCAATGCGGCGTATCGGCAAAAAGCTCTGTTCGCGACGCGCGATGTCACTCAAGAGGATCCGACCGAAGTCGCCGCTCAGGCCAGTGGTCTGAACTACATTTCGCTCACCGGAGAAATTGCCTGCATGGTGAATGGCGCGGGTCTGGCGATGGCGACAATGGATTTGATCCAGTCGGCGGGCGGCAGTCCGGCCAATTTCCTCGATGTTGGCGGTGGCACGTCGACCGAAAAAGTCGCGGCCGCATTCAAGCTGATTCTGGCCAACCCGCGCGTCAAGGCGATTTTGGTCAACATTTTCGGCGGGATCGTGCGATGCGATCTCATTGCAAATGGCATCATCGCGGCCGCGCATGAAGTCGGGCTGACCCTGCCGACCGTGGTTCGCCTGGAAGGCACGAACGCGGCCGAAGGCCGACGCCTGCTGGCTGAATCCGGCTTGAACCTGATTGCGGAAAATGATCTGGCCGCCGCCGCCGCAAGGGTGGTCGCCCTATCAAATACAGATTCGGCCAATAAAGATTCGGCCAACGGAGCGGACGCATGAGCATCCTCATCAACAAACAAACACGCGTCATCTGTCAGGGCTTTACCGGCAAACAGGGTACCTTCCATTCCGAACAGGCCATTGCCTACGGTACGAATTTTGTGGGCGGCGTCACGCCGGGCAAGGGCGGCCAAAGCCATCTCGATCGTCCTGTGTTCGATACCGTACATGACGCGGTGCAACAAACCGCTGCCACGGCGAGCATGATCTACGTGCCTGCCCCGTTCGCCGCCGATGCCATTCTGGAAGCGGCCGATGCGGGCATCGAAGTCATCGCCTGCATCACCGAAGGCATTCCCGTTCTCGACATGCTGAACGTCAAGGCCGTGCTTGCTTCGGACTATCCAGACGTCCGCCTGATCGGCCCCAATTGCCCCGGTCTGATCACTCCGGGCGAATGTAAGATCGGCATCATGCCGGGCTCGATTCACCTGCCGGGACGCATCGGCATCGTGTCCCGCTCCGGCACGCTCACCTATGAAGCGGTGGCTCAAACCACCGCTGCGGGCTTGGGCCAAAGCACCTGCGTTGGTATCGGTGGTGACCCGATCCACGGTATGGATTTTATCGACTGCCTCGCGCTGTTTGCCGACGACCCTCAAACCGAGGCGGTTATCATGGTCGGCGAGATTGGCGGTAATGCCGAAGAAGAAGCCGCTCACTTCATCAAGGAACAGTTCAATAAGCCGGTGGTGGCCTACATTGCAGGCGCCACCGCGCCCACGGGCAAGCGCATGGGTCATGCGGGCGCCGTGATTGCAGGCGGACGCGGCAGCGCGGAAGACAAATTCCGCGCCCTCAAGGCCGCGGGCGTACATATCGTACGCGACCCAACCACCATGGGCCGCACCATGGCAAATCTGCTCGGCTCGAAGAACGCATGAGCCAAATCCCATGAGCCCCAATAAATGAAACAAAACAAATGAAACCCGTCAAATGACCTCGGCAAATCCGACCGAAGCGGGCGCTGTCCGCATTGCATTGGCGCAAGTCAGCACACAGGTGGGCAATTGCATTGCCAATGCCGACCGGGTGATCGAAACCATTGCCCGCGCTCGGCAGGAACTTCAGGCTCGTGTGGTGGTGTTCCCTGAGTTGACGCTGACGGGGTATCCGCCCGAAGACTTGCTGCTGCGCCATGATTTCCTGGCGCAGTGCGATGCCCAGATTGAACGCATCGCGGCGGCGGCGCACGATATGGCCGTCATCATCGGCGCACCCCGACGCATGAATGGCGATACCCATCAACCGGGCGATGCACCCGCCGCACTCGAAAACGCCGCCATCGTGATTGATCGCGGGCAGATCGTCGCTCATTACGCCAAACGCGCCCTGCCCAACTACGGTGTTTTCGACGAAAAACGCTACTTTAAAAAGGGGCGAGAAGCCTGTGTGGTCGAAATCGATGGCGTGCCGCTCGGCATCACCATCTGCGAGGACATCTGGGAAAGCAGACCCGCCGAAGAAGCGGCAGCAGCAGGCGCCAAAGTTATTCTGACTCTGAACGCATCCCCCTATCACCGACACAAAACCGACGAACGCGCGCGCGTCGTGAGCCAGCGGGTTCGGGAAACCGGTTGCCCGATCATTTACGTGAACTTGGTCGGCGGGCAGGACGAACTCGTATTCGACGGCCGCTCGTTTGTGGCCGACCATTCGCAGATCGTCAGCAAGCTCCCGGCATTCAAGGAAAGCTTGGGCTGGGTGGATGTGTTTCCCGATGGTCGGATCACCGCGCATGGCGAGTCGCACCACTGGCCACATGGCGAAGAAGAAGTCTATAGCGCCCTTACTGCGGGCATTCGCGACTACGTTCGTAAAAACGGCTTTCATGGCATTGTGCTTGGATTATCCGGCGGCATCGATTCGGCGCTGGTACTCACGCTGGCCGTCGACGCGCTCGGCGCCGAGAATGTTCTGGCCGTGCGCATGCCTTCGCGCTACACCTCGCCGATGAGCCTGACCGACGCAGCCGAGCAATGCGCCCATATGGGCGTCGCCATGGAAACGCTGTCGATCGAACCCGTATTCAACGAACTTAAATCCAGCCTGTCCCCGTTATTCGCCGGGCTCGCGGAGGATGCGACCGAAGAAAACCTCCAGGCCCGCACACGCGGCGTACTCCTGATGGCTCTTTCCAATAAATTTGGCCGTATGTTGCTGACTACCGGCAACAAATCGGAACTGGCCGTCGGTTATGCCACACTGTACGGCGACATGGCCGGTGGGTTTGCCCCCATCAAAGACGTGCCTAAAATGCTCGTCTACGCCCTCGCGCGCTGGCGCAATACCCACAAAACCGGCGAGCACCCCCCCATCCCCACGCGCGTGATTGAACGCGAGCCATCGGCAGAACTCCGCGCGGATCAACGCGATGCCGACTCCCTGCCGCCGTACGAACTACTCGACCGGATCATCACCGCGTTTGTCGAAGAAGATCAATCCATTGAGGATATGGTCGCCGCCGGACTGGATGAAGCGATCGTCCGAAGAATTACCCGCCTGATTCTGCTCAATGAGTACAAGCGCCGACAAGCACCGCCGGGCATACGCATCAGCCGCCGAGCGTTTGGACGCGACCGGCGCTATCCGATCACATCGGGTTTCAATCCCGGCGCCTGACCCTGCCCCATCAAATTCGCGACTCGCTTCAACCCCAGCTAAAGGAGATACGACCATGCCCGTTGTCACCATCAAACTTGCCGGTAATCTGACGCGCGAACAGAAAAAGCAGATTGCGGCAGAAGTTTCTGACACGCTGGAGCGCGTTGCGCAAAAACCCAAGCGCGCCACGTATATCACATTCGAAGAATTACCCCGTGAAGATTGGGCCGTGGGCGGGCAGTTGCTGGACGAGAAATAGGCCAGCAGCCCATGAGCGCCACCATCCTTCTGGTCGAGGATGATCGTCCCATTGCCGAGAATGTGATTCTCGCCTTGGCGCGGGAAAACATTGACTGCCAGCACGTCACACTTGTCGCGGATGGATTGGCTCGGTTGCGCTCCGGCGGTTTCGATCTGGCCATTCTCGACGTGGGACTACCTGACGGAAATGGATTCGATCTATGCCGGCTCGTGCGCGGTTTTTCCGACATACCCATCATCTTTCTCACTGCCCGATCCGATGAAATAGATCGGGTCGTCGGCCTGGAAATCGGTGCGGACGACTATGTTCTGAAACCATTCAGCCCGCGCGAGCTGGCCGCCCGGGTCAAAACCATCCTGCGCCGCAGCCCGGCCTCGCTCGCCACAAGCTCTGCCTCGCCATCCCCATCTTCAATCCAAACCGCCTTCGTGGTCGATGAAGAACGTGCGGTCGTTCTGTTCAAATCACGGCCACTCGATCTCAGCCGAACCGAATACCTCATACTGAAAACCATGGCTGCACGCCCGGAACGCGTTTTCAGCCGAGCCGAGTTGATGGATGCGGCCGGACTTGCCGCCGCCAGCCTTGAGCGTTCGGTCGATACGCACATCAAGAGCCTGCGCGCCAAACTGACAGCATTGGCAACAGATTCTGATCCGATCCGCACTCATCGTGGACTTGGCTATAGCCTGGCCCGAGGCGATACGTGAACTTCTTCGTTCGCTTTTTCGTCGGTTATGTTCTGGTCGCCGCCCTTGCCGTTCTGCTGGGGATGAAACTTTTTACCGATCAGCTCGTTCCGGGCGTGCGTCAATCAGTTGAAGAAACGCTGTTGCAGACCGCTAATCTGTTGGCCGAATTCGCCTCTCAGGAAGCTTCTGAAAACAAAGGCATAACCGATATTGAAACACTCTTTCAGGGGTATCAGAAACGGCGCTTCCAGGCGCGCATCTACGGCGTACTCAAAACCACCCCCAACCTGCGCGTGTATGTCACCGATCAAAACGGCATCGTGGTTTTCGATAGCGAGAACCACGATGTCGGCAAGGATTATTCACGGTGGCTCGACGTCCGCCGCACGCTCGCCGGTGCGTACGGCGCACGAACTTCACCGGAAGAAGAAAATGGTGTTGTCGGCAGCGTCATGTATGTGGCAGCCCCCATCATGAAGGACAACCGCATTGTGGGCGTGCTTTCTGTCGGCAAACCATCGCGCTCGTTCCAAAGTTTCATCGACTTGACACTGGAAAAAGCCTGGGAATCCGCGTTATGGCTCTTCGCGTTAGCGTTGTTGCTGGCACTGGCTTTTTCCTACTGGATGACTCGCGACCTGCGCCGTCTGGTGGACCATGCCAATGAAGTGGCTCAAGGCACGCGCGACCGCATTCCCATCGAAGGCCGCAGTGAATTGCGCCGCCTCGCACAAGCACTGGAGCACCTGCGCACCGAACTGGATGGGAAAGCCCACGTCGAAAAGGTATCGCAACTACTCGCACACGAACTGAAAAGCCCGATTGCTGCCATCCGAGGCGCTATTGAACTGCTGCCCGATGAAACAGACTCTGAACGTCGCATTCGCCTTGAAACCAATATCGCGACCGAAACCACGCGCTTGCAACGTATCGTCGATGGCGTACTCAATCTGGCCCGCGCCGAGAATCGGGGCCGGCTTGACGAGCGGCAAGACATCGCGTTCGACGATCTCGTTCAAGATGTCGTAAACGAGCGAGCAGACCGATTGGCGAACAAGTCATTACACGTAAAAACCACCCTCTCCCCGACCAAGGTTTCTGGGAGTCGGTTTCTGCTTCGACAAGCTGTCGGCAACCTGCTTGATAATGCAATCGATTTCAGCCCAAGAAACGGGGTGCTTGAAATCAACGTTTCTCAAGAAGACGATCAGGTTCAACTCACTATCCGAGATCATGGACCGGGCATTCCAGACTATGCCCAACCTCGGCTCTTCGAGCGGTTTTACTCAACCCCCCGCCCCGATAGCGGCGAGCGCAGCAGCGGTCTCGGCCTCAATCTCGTGCAGGAAGTCGCTCGCCTTCATGGCGGACACATCGAACTCCACAACCATCCACATGGCGGAGCCGAAGCCTGCCTGAACCTGCCCGTCGCAAAAAACACCTAATTCACACACAGTCCACACACAGGGCCGACAAACACCCCACACGTATTTTCTAAGCTGGCGTCTCCTTCAACCCACCAAGAGGTGACACCATGAAACGGGGACTGTTATTCCTATTTGCCTGCCTGATTTTTTTCTCTGCTGCCTACGCATTCGCCGACAGTGGGCGCGAATGCACCAACTGCGACCACAGCCTGGCGCCACGATTATGGATTCCAGACGGCGATCCTAATACCGATCACCTGCCACTCAAATCCAGCTCGGCCGATATCGTCATTGATGGTCCGATTGCTCGGGTAACCATCACCCAGCGTTACCGAAACGAAGGCACGCGCCCAATCAATGCACGCTACGTCTTTCCCGGATCGACGCACGCTGCGGTTCAAAGCCTCACCATGAACATTGGCGATCGGATCATCAAAGCCAAAATCAAGGAAAAGGAAGAAGCCAAGAAAATATACGAAGTAGCGAAACAAGCCGGAAAACATGCCGCATTGCTGGAACAAAAACGTCCGAACGTATTCATGATGAACGTTGCGAACATCATGCCTGGCGACACCGTTGAACTGGTGCTGCAATACAGCGAATTACTGATTCCCGATGATGGCGTATACCAGTTGGTCTATCCGACCGTGGTCGGGCCTCGTTACGGTGGAGATCCGATTCGGGCCACACCCCATAACCGATGGATAGCCAATCCCTACGCCAAAGATAACACTGACGGTTCAAACCCGGCCCAGATCAAGACCGACATTCATGTGCGCATTGCCAGCCCGATTCCAATCAGTGACCTGCGTTCGGCGCAACACAAGATCGTCACGCATTGGTTGAATGACAAATCGGCGGAAATCAGTCTCGATCCATCCGAAACACACACCGGTAATCGGGACTTCATCCTGAGTTTCAGACTCCAGGGCGCCAAGATCAATTCAGGCCTGATGACCTACGAATGGAACGGCGAGCATTATTTTTTGATGATGGCTCAACCGCCCAAGCGGGTTGCACCCACAGAAGTGATGAAGCGCGAATATCTGTTCGTGGTCGATGTCTCCGGCTCCATGTACGGCTTCCCCCTCAACACGGCCAGCGACCTGATGCGCGAACTGCTTAGCAGCCTGAAGCCACAGGAAACCTTCAACATACTGTTCTTCTCGGGTGGTTCACGCGTGCTGTCACCCACCCCGTTGCAAGCAACACCAGAAAACCTGCAACGGGCCATGACCATGATGCGGAGCATTCAGGGTGGCGGCGGCACCGAATTGCTCCCGGCACTGAAAACAGCGTTTGCGATGCCGCGCACGGAAGATACCGCCCGCAGTATCGTTGTCATCACGGACGGTTATGTCGACGTCGAGCGGCAAGCCTACGATTTGATCAAACAAAACCTGAACTCGACCAATCTCTTTGCCTTCGGCATCGGATCGTCGGTCAATCGCTATCTGATGGAGAGCATGGCCCATGCCGGTCAGGGCGAACCGTTCATCATCACAGGCCCGAATGACGTACCGGGTGTCGGTGCACGGTTCCGTCGCTATGTGGACGCACCGGTTCTCAGCCATATCAAAATCCGGGGCAATGGCGTGGAACTGTACGATACGGAGCCGTCTGAAATCCCGGTCATGCTCGCCGAGAGACCCATCGTAATCTTCGGCAAATACCGCAATGCGCAACCCGGCGCCACGCTGGAACTCACGGGCACCCGTGCCACGGGGGAATACCGCGCTACCCTATCGTTGGACGACTCCAACGGGCAGGCCGACAAGAATCAAGCCGAACTGCTGCCCGTACTGTGGGCCCGCCAACGACTGATGTATCTTTCCGATCTTCAGGGCGACGACGACGCGCATCGGGATGAAATCATCCGTCTCGGCCTGCGTTACTCTCTGCTGACGCGATACACCTCGTTCGTCGCGGTCGATGAAACGATCAGCAACCCGAACGGCAATACCACGGACGTCAAACAACCGCTGCCGCTGCCACAAGGTGTGTCCGAGTTGGCCGTGGCACAGCCCGTACCCGAACCCAGCCTGTACTGGTTGCTGCTTGCGCTGGCTGTCCTGTTCGCTTCAGATCGACTGTTCCGGAAGAATCGCCATGTTCCGCACTGAACATCTCGACATACCCGCTGACGCGCGCCGGATGCGGGGCGGAGTATTCACCTGGGGGCTTGTCCTGCTGATGGTCTTGGCGTTCAAAGCGCTGTACTCATCGGTGCCAACAAGCCAACTGCAATGGTTGCTCTGGCCCTTGGCTACCTTGCTGAACAGCGTCGGCACACTCGCGTTCACCCCGACACCATCGGGCGAGTGGCTGGATGCCGGCCACAATCTGATCATTGTCAAAGCATGCGCAGGCGGCAATTTCCTGATTGCCTCCTGGCTGGGCTATCTATGGCGATGGCGCAACCGGCTCGGTCCGTTGATAGCGTTGAAGGCTTTCGGCGCGGCTTGGTTAACCACGCTGATTGCCAACACAATACGCATTCTCCTCATCGCTCATGGTCAGCACGATCTGGCGCTGCACACCGGCTTATCGGCTGCCGACAGTCATCGGCTGATCGGTATCATCGTCTATTTCGGCATTCTGTCGTTGCAGCTCGCAGGGGCGGGCGCCCTGATAACCGCATCGACTATCTATCTCGGAATTACCGTGTTGCTTCCCTGGCTAAATGCCCTATTGTCTGGGCGAGCTGGCATTGATCCGCAAGCCGCGCTGTGGACGGCCACGATACCTGTGCTCGCCCTGTTCAGTTACGGGTTATGGAGACTGATTAAGCCTTTGATCGAACCCAAACTCATTTCAACGAAACCCGATACAACGCAAAGCCGTCATCAAGAGTCCATCCAATAGCCACGAATGGCGGCGACCCCCTGCCCTGCCAACATTTGCACCTGGGGCAGGTGCGTTTCCAAGATGCCACCAAGCGCATAGGTGGGCATGGTGGCTTCGCGAGTCAATTCCGCGAACTGTGCCCAACCGATTCCGGATTCTCCCGGATGGCTTAACGTTGGTAGGATGGGAGAAATCAGCAAGGCATCGACGCCGACCTCATTGGCCAATCGCACTTCTTCCAAGGTATGGCCGGATGCACTAACCCAACGATTTTGTGCACGCCAATTCGCCAGGGCTTCCCGATCCACCGAGGCCAGACGGTGTCGATTTAAGTGAACACCATCTGCGCGACACGATATGGCAATATCCAAACTCGCATTCACCCACGCGGACAACTCAAACGACTGAACGGTGGCCACTGCGGCGGTCCACTGGGCCATGCTTAGATCCCGACCGGGACGTAATTGCACGATGGATGATCGCCCCCCAAATGACGATCGAAATTGCTGTCTAAGCGCATTGGCTGTCTTGACCAATGCCTGATGCCAAACGGAAAACCCGGCATCGCCCGCACCGCACGCAGCTGTAATTGCTATTCGAGGCGGCAGGCACAAGGCAGCGACAATCCCCCGATTGGCAGGTGGCAAGGCGCTCATCCACTCGCCATGCCGACTGCAATCCAGTGTTTGAGCTGTTACCGATTGTCCTTCGCGGCCATGAAGTTCGCCTTGCCACTTTTCGACTCGATAGACAATGAGGCGAAGGTGCTTGGATTTCGGTTTGCCTTCAAGATCGCTTGAATTGGCCGAGTAAACCCAGGGAATTTCCATAAGCAACCGCGACGCTTGCGGCAGGATACCGAGTTCCTCAAACAGTTCGCGAGCCAATGCATCTGTGGGAGATTCATCCGGCTGGCACTTGCCACCGGGAAACGCCAGCATCCCGCCCAGATGCGCAGAATCGGGGCGGCGCTCAAGCCAATATTGGGGAAGACCGGCCTGATTCGGTCCGGCCGGTAAAACTGCGAGTGCGATTCGTGTTTCTTCCGGAGGACTCATTGCCGAATAAACAGCGTGGCCGAGCGGAACTCAGGAGCGATATTCGGCATTGATCTTGACGTAATCGTAGGAAAAATCGCAGGTCCAGACCCGATCCCGCGCCGACCCGCGACCCAGCGTGATGCGCATGGTGATGTCTTCGCGCTTCATTACCTCAGCGGCACGCGTTTCGACATAGGACGGATCACGGCCGCCATTGCGAACCACTTCGACATCCCCCAGCCACAGGCCGATTTTATTGACGTCCAGATCATCGATACCGGCATACCCGATTGCCGCCAGAATCCTTCCCAGGTTCGGATCGGATGCGAACAGCGCCGTTTTCACCAACGGGCTGTGCGCGATGGCTTTGGCGATTTGTACGCATTCGGCGCGATCACGCCCTTGTTCGACCTCGATGGTGACGAATTTCGTCGCGCCCTCGCCATCGCGGGCGAGCGCCTGTGCAAGAAAGACACTCACCTCGGCGACAGCGGCGTACAGTGCGTGATAATCAGCCCCGTCGATTTCCTCGACCAAGGGCGCATCGACTCGACCATTCGCCATCAGAATGAACGAGTCGTTGGTGGAGGTATCGCCATCGACCGTGACGCGATTGAAGCTCTCATTGGTCACTTCGTTCAGCAGGTGCTGCAACACGCCTGCCGGCACACGGGCATCAATGGCCACATAGCCCAGCATCGTCGCCATGTTGGGGTGAATCATCCCCGAGCCCTTGGCAATCCCGGTTACCGTCACGGTCTGCCCTTTGATCTGACAGGAGGCAGTGCGTCCCTTGGCAACGATATCGGTTGTCATGATCGCGCCCGCCGCACGCAGCCAGTTGTCTTCGGCCAGGTTCGCCAGCGCCGCAGGAATGCCCGAGATAATCCGATCGGCGGGCAAGGACTCCATGATCACGCCCGTGGAGAACGGCAGAATCTGATCTTCCTTGCAGCCCAACTCGTTGGCGAGTGCCGCGCAGACCTGGCGCGCACGAGCCAAACCGTCCTCGCCCGTACCCGCATTCGCATTGCCGGTATTGATGACCAGTGCACGGGGCGCTGTCGACGCAAGATGGGTACGGCATAACTGGACAGGTGCGGCGCAGAATCGGTTTTGCGTGAATACACCCGCGACTGTCGCGGTTTCAGGCAAGCAAATGACCAGAACGTCATCCCGATTGGCTTTGCGCACACCGGCCTGTGCCACACCGAGCCGAATGCCGGGAATGAGTGTCAACGAACCGGCAACGGGCGGGGTTAATCCAACTGGCATAGCTTTTTACCTCGATTCAACAACAAAACGACCCCATAAGAGGTCGTCGAATTAAGTCATCCGTCACGGTTGCCTCAAGCGGCGCTTACCGTGCAGACATGGCTGACATCACGCCCAGCAAATCATTGGCTGGCAAGCCGTTGATGGTGAGCTGTCCGGCCTTGAAGGCAAAATTGGTCGACAACATGCCATTGGACTGCGTGATGTACCCTTTTTGCACCATTTGCTGCAGTTGCTGCTCATTCACCGCTTGGCGATCTGGCCCGGCTTCAGTCTGAGCCGCCTGATAAACCGCTTCGGGAACGCTGAAATCCCCTTTCATGTCGAGAAGATTAAGCAGCGACATCGGATTATTCATCCCTTCCTTGCCATGCCCCGGTGGCAACTCCGCGGAGAAATGCAGCGCCACGGTACCATCCGGCAATTTGAAGCTGATCGGATCAATCTCAAATTTCGGCCCCGCATTCAGCAAGGCGGGCAGATGCGTCATCACGCTCATGGATACCGCCTGTTTGATTTTGTCCGGATCACCCATGGTCTGCTTTTGCGCAAGCTGTGCCTGCTTAACAATGTCTTCAAGCGCGGGGGCGTCGACCCGCGAAATGCCGTATTTGAATTTCAGATCCTTCATCGTGCGGAAGGCAGGCGGCGCGGCAGAAAAATCAGCATTAGCCACATCCAAGCCGACATCAACGGCGAAATCATCGCCGGTCCGCAAAGAGTGACTCGTCAGAGCCAATCCGGAAAGAGCGCCCTCGTTGCCCACCGTCAACGAAGCAACTTTCATTGCAAACTGGCTGTTCCAGGCAATGTGGCTTTTCTTGTCCATCACCCCATCGGCATCAAGAGTAATACCCTTGAAGGCAGCCGATTGAGGCATGCCCTTATCGTCTTTCTGACCGGTGATATTCAGCGAATCAAACGCGCCGGTATAGGCGAACTTGCCGCTGGCCGCGGCATCGATTGTCATCGTGCCGCCACTAAAGGTGACTTGAGGTTGGTTGATGGGCGCAAATTCACCCTCGGTGTGCGCACCACCGAACACGCTCAGCGCCGTGTTCAGCACGACCGGCTCTTTCCCTGAAAAGAGTTGCTCAACCTGAGGCTTGATTTCCGTATCCGGCACCCAAACGGTTTGGATCGTGGCATACCGACCATCCACCCCGGGAATCTGATTGATGGTGTGCTTGAAATGAATGAGATAGCGTGTGCCATCTGCGCCAGCCAGTGTGACATGAGAGGTTGCTGTCGAACTCAAATAGCCTCGCTGATATGAGTCAAGCGACCAGGTGATGCCATCAGAGAGCCCCGGAAGCGCACTGACCGATTGCATACGTTTTTCGATCATCATGCCGGAAACGTACGGTGCGGCCGCGATGCCGGCGACAATTACCACACCCAGTCCTATCGCCAGTTTATTCATCGTGTCCATTCCTTGAATTATTAGTTTATTTCGGCCGCAGCCAGCTTTTATCTGTCTGCGACTGTAACAAGACTAATTTAATTTTCCGTGGCAGTGCTTATATTTTTTACCCGATCCACACCAGCAAGGATCGTTACGCCCCAGCTTCGGTTCTTGACGAACGGGGGTGCGGCCTTCGGCATCCGACTCGGATGCTGATTCGGAAAACTCATCCACGGACTCGTGTCGCATCTGCAACCGGCTTTCATCCAGATACCGGGCTTCTACCACGTCTTCAAGCAGGTCATCCATCACTGCCTCGCCCTGATCGGGCGCCGGGGCGATGGACAGACGGCTCAGGATTTTCACGACTTCCAGATTGATTTCATCCAGCATGTGGCTGAACATCTCGAAGGCTTCGCGCTTGTATTCCTGCGTCGGGTTTTTCTGTGCATACCCGCGCAGACCGATGCTTTGACGGAGGTAATCCATCGCGGCGAGATGTTCTTTCCAGTGTCCATCGAGCACTTGCAGCCGAATGCCTTTCTCGAACTGGCGCAGAGAATCCGCACCCACGATGGTTTCCTTGACGCTGTAATCCTCTTCCATGGTGTCAATGATCTTGTCGAGCAACGTCTCGGCATGGAGGTCCTTGTCCGTGGCCAGCCATTCGGCAATCGGCATCTGCTGACCGAAATCTTCGGCAAGCGTTTGGGTCAGACCCTCGATATCCCACTGTTCTTCCAGTGCCTCTGGCGGCACAAACCGCGAGAAGACATCGGCCATGACTTCGCGACGCATCGGGATGATGATCGCCTGTGTTTCTGTGGTGGCCATGACGGCGCGGCGCTGATCGTAAATGACCTTGCGCTGTTCGTTGGCAACGTTGTCGTAATCAAGCAAGTGCTTACGTTGGTCGAAGTTATGACCTTCAACCTTGCGCTGCGCGTTCTCGATGGCACGGGTCACCCAGGGATGCTCGATTGCCTCGCCCGCTTGCATACCCAGTTTCTTCATCAAGCCGCCGACCCGATCGGAGGCGAACACGCGCATCAGGTTGTCTTCCAACGACAGGAAGAAGCGGGTCGAGCCCGGATCACCCTGACGACCCGAACGGCCACGCAACTGGTTATCGACCCGGCGGGATTCATGCCGCTCCGTACCCACCACGTGCAGGCCGCCCGCAGCCAGCGCTTCGTCATGCCGGATTTGCCAGGCAGCCTTAACCTTGGCTTTGTCTTCTTCCGTCGCATCGCTGCCCAGTGCGAGCGTTTCCTGTTCCAGATTCCCGCCCAGCATGATGTCTGTACCCCGACCGGCCATGTTGGTGGCGATGGTTACCGCGCCCGGACGACCGGCCTCGGCGATGATCTCCGCCTCGCGCTCATGATGCTTGGCGTTCAGCACGTTGTGTGGAATCTTGGCCTTGGTCAGTGCCGCCGCAATAATTTCGGAAGACTCGATCGAAGCAGTACCGACCAGTGTGGGCTGGTTGCGGCCACGGGCGGCCTGAACATCCTTGACGATGGCTTCGTATTTTTCCGCCTGCGTGAGGAAGACGAAATCGCCCAGATCGTTACGTTGCACCGGGCGATTGGTCGGAATTTGCACCACTTCCAAATTGTAGATTTCAGCCAGTTCGCGGGCTTCTGTATCCGCCGTACCGGTCATACCCGATAGCTTTTTGTACAGGCGGAAATAGTTCTGGAAGGTGATGGACGCCAGTGTCTGATTTTCCGGCTGAATCGGCAGGCCTTCTTTGGCCTCGACTGCTTGATGCAAGCCTTCCGACCAACGGCGTCCTGCAAGCGTGCGCCCGGTGAATTCATCGACGATGATCACTTCGTTGTCGCGAACGATGTACTCCACGTTCCGACGATAGATCGCATGCGCACGCAGAGCGGAATTCAAATGACTCAACAGCATGATGTTGTGCGCGTCATAGAGCGACTCGCCCGGCTCCAGCAAACCGATCTGAATCAGCAGGTTTTCCGCTCGTTCGAAGCCTTGCTCGGTCAAAAACACCTGTTTGTTCTTTTCATCGACGGTGAAATCACCGCGTTCTTCGTCGGTTAACGGCGGCTCGTCATCCTTGGGTTCTTCGCGCGCCTGCTTCTTGAGCTCGGGAATCAACCCGTTGATTTTCAGATAAGTATCGGAAGAATCCGCCGCCGGGCCGGAAATAATCAAGGGCGTGCGTGCTTCATCGATGAGGATCGAATCCACTTCATCGACGATGGCGTAAACCAACTCGCGCTGCATGACCGCGTCTTGGCTGAAGGCCATGTTGTCACGCAGATAATCGAAACCGAGCTCGTTGTTCGTGGCATAGGTCACATCACAACGATAGGCATCGTATTTGCTGCGGTTGTCCATGTTCGGAACAACCACGCCAATAGACAAGCCCAACGCGTTGTAGAGCCGCCCCATCCACTCTGCATCACGCCGGGCGAGGTAATCGTTGACGGTGACGACATGAACGCCTTGCTTGGTCAAGGCATTGAGATAAACCGCCAAGGTGGCGACCAGCGTCTTGCCTTCACCAGTTCGCATCTCCGCGATCTTGCCCTGATGCAACGCCATGCCGCCGATCAGCTGCACATCGAAATGGCGCATGCCCAGCACGCGCTGGCTCATTTCCCGGCAAACGGCAAAGGCTTCGGGCAGCAATTGATCCAGGGTTTCACCGTTCTGCCAGCGCTGGTGAAACTCATCGGTCTTGGCACGCAACGCGGCATCATCCAATGCCTGCATCTGCGGTTCCAGTGCATTGATCTGCCCGACACGTTGCTGCATCTGCTTGATAACGCGGTCATTACGGGTGCCAAAAATCTTCCGGACAATACTTGCGATCATGAACAAAACTTTCCGTTGTGGGGATAGGTGGACGCAAAAAAGAAACGCCACAGCGAGAAGCGGCTCGTTTGCGGCCTGTACGGCCCGCGACCATAGCCAGAATCTGGGCTTGGAATGGTACGGCAGATAAGCTTGAAATGGTAGCGAAGCACTTCTTTTTCAACCCTCATCCGGGTTAAAAAGCCATTGGAAGCAATAAGCGACCGGATTGACAAGACATTCAACTCAAGAAGCAAAGCTCGTACACTCTACAAAGAGCCGATTTAAGAGCCCGACCACGCCTTGCGAGCCCCGCCATGAAATCAAACCTGTACGATGCCCTCAAACCCTTCGCGGCCCGCGCGGGACAAATTCGCATGTTTGATTTATTTCTGCTGGAGGTACTACCGCGCAACCTTCAGGGGCGAGTGCGTGTACTGAATATCCGCGATGGCGTTTTGGTTCTTGGAGTAGATCACGCGGCGCTCGCCACGCAGACACGATTTCAGGCACCGCAATGGCTGGGGCGGCTCAATCAGGCCGCGCAAAAGGAAGGAAACCTACCCACCCTGACCAATGTGGAAATCCGGGTCGCTTCAGAAGATAGGTTGCTCAAACCACCCGAAAAAAAACACAGGGAACTCGGGGAAAGTGCCCGCGCCTCGCTACGAGCCTTGGCAGAACATGAACCGGACGCTTCGTTGGCAAGCACGTTGCGGCGACTGGCTGATCTTGGAGTCAAACCAACGTCCGACGGAAATTAAAAACCCCTCTGTTCAGAGGGGCTTGGAGTCTTATCGAACGAATTTCAGATCGATACTCAGTGGGCCATTTGGGCAACGGGGCGGGCAAACGACACCGGCGGTAGCTCTTCTCGCTCGAAGGTCACGCGCTCGAACGCATCCGACTGAGCCAACAATGCGCGCAGCAGTTGATTGTTCAGATAATGCCCCGACTTATGGCCAGTGAACGCACCGATCACGCTGCAACCGAGCAGATACAAATCGCCGATGGCATCAAGGATTTTGTGTTTGACGAACTCATCTCCGTAACGCAAACCATCCTCGTTGAGGATATGCGAATCACCCACAACAATCGCATTGTCGACGCTACCGCCCAAGGCGAGGTTACGTTTGCGCATCATTTCCAGATCGCGCATGAAGCCGAACGTCCGCGCACGGGCCACTTCCTTGACAAAGGTCGTCGAGGAAAAGTCGATTTCGGCCAGACGGGCAGAATCCTCCAATGCCGGATGATTGAAATCGATCGACATCGCCACCCGGAACCCGTCATGTGGGTCGAAACGCACCCAACGATCGCCATCGAGCACTTCAACCGGCTTGAGGATGCGAATGAACTGTTTGGGTGCATCCTGCTCCTCGATTCCGGCAGACTGGATCAGGAATACAAACGGACTCGCACTCCCATCCATAATGGGCATTTCTGGGCCATCAATCTCAACATGGCAATTATCGATACCCAACCCCGCCAGAGCGGACATGAGGTGCTCAACGGTAGAAATTTTTACACCGTCACGCACCAGCGTCGTGGAAAGTTGGGTTTCTCCCACGTTGAAGGCATGGCCGACGATATGAACAGGTTCATCAAGATCGGTCCGGTGGAAAACGATGCCGGAATCCGGCGCCGCCGGACGCAATGTCAACCGAACCTGCTCACCGGTGTGCAGGCCGATGCCGGTCGCCCGTATGCTGTTTCGTAATGTTCGCTGATGAACCAAGGTGATGCCCCATGACAAATTTATTGCAGATTATCGCACGTCGCCACTCGGACATGAATGCATTAATTTGTTAATACCCAAAAAATTAGCTTAGTAGGGATATATCTACGAAGCATATAGCCTGCTATTCGAACCGATCCTGTCACCAAATGCCATAGACAGAACAAAAAATGTCAAAACAAAAAAATCCCCCCGACCGGATGAGCCGTTCGGGGGGGGATTTCTATAACCTAAGCGCTACGTAACGCCAAGCTCGATCAGACCAACAAGCGATTCAACCGTGTTACGAAATCGGCAGCATCGCTCAAATGCCCGCCTTCCGCCAACGCCGCCTGTCCCAATAGAACGCGGGCAATGTCTTCAAAACGCGCATCGTCCGTTTCGTTCGCCGCCCGCTGCAGCAGTTGATGCTGCGGATTGATCTCCAAAATGGGCTTCACGGTCGGCGCCGCCTGACCCGCTTCTTTGAGCAAGCGTTGAAGATGCAGGCTCATTTCTTCTTCCGTGGTCACCAGACAGGCGGGAGAGTCGACCAGACGTTTGGATATCCGCACATCATCGACTTGGTCACCCAGAGTTTTCTTGAGACGCTCAACCAACGCGTCCTGAGTTTCCTTGGCTTCCGGTTCGTCTTCGGCTGCCTCGTCAAGGCTCAGTTCGGCGCGCGTCACGGATTTGAATTTCTTGCCGTCGAACTCTGTGAGTTGCGACATCAGCCATTCATCAATGCGATCCCACAACAGCAGCACTTCAATGCCTTTCTTGCGGAAGATTTCCAGATGCGGAGAGGCAAGCGCCGCAGCATAAGAGTCGGCGATGATGTAGTAAATCTCATCCTGGCCTTCCTGCATGCGCCCGATGACCTCTTTGAGGCTGACGTTCTGCTCATCCGATCCCGCCTGCGTGGAGGCAAATCGCAACAACCCGGCGATCTGCTCGCGGTTGCCGAAGTCCTCACCCACACCTTCTTTCAGAACCTGACCGAAGGTGCCCCAGAATTTGGCGTATTTCTCCGCATCGTTGGACGCCATCTGATCGAGCATACCCAACACGCGCTTGACCGAACCCTGACGAATCGTGTCCAGCACCCGGTTGGACTGGAGGATTTCACGCGATACGTTCAAAGGCAAGTCAGCCGAATCAATCACACCGCGCACAAAGCGCAGATAACGAGGCATCAGTTTTTCGGCGTCATCCATGATGAAGACCCGCTTCACATAAAGCTTGACGCCCTGCTTGGACTCGCGATCCCAGAGATCGAACGGCGCACGCGCGGGGATGTAGAGCAAGGAAGTATATTCAGTCTTGCCTTCGACTCGGTTGTGCGTCCAGGCCAGCGGGGCCTCCCAGTCGTGCCCCACATGCTTGTAAAACTCGGTGTACTCGTCATCGGTAATTTCCGATTTCGGACGCACCCACAATGCCTGCGCATCGTTGATACGCTCCCATTCCGCTGTTTCTTCCGTTTTCTCTTCTGCATCATCGGCCTTCGGCGCAGGGACTTTCAGCATCTCAACCGGGAAGGTGATGTGATCGGAATATTTGCGGATGGTAGAACGCAGTCGCCAGTCATTGGCGAAGTCGGTGTGATCGTCACGCAGATGCAAGACGATGGTGGTCCCGCGTTCAGGCTTATCGACCGTTTCCAGCGTATATTCGCCTTCGCCACGGGAAGTCCACTTCACGCCATGCTCCGGACCCATGCCTGCTCGGCGCGTCGTCAGGCTGACTTCATCGGCGACAATAAATGCAGAGTAGAAACCCACACCAAACTGACCGATCTGCGACAGGTCTTTCGATTTGTCCTGCCCCAGCTTCTGGATGAAGGCCTTCGTACCGGAACGCGCGATGGTGCCGATATTCTCGATTACTTCATCGCGGTTCATCCCGATGCCGTTATCCTCGATCGTGACGGTCTTGGCGGCTTCATCGAAGCTCACCCGAATACGCAATGACTCATCACCCTCGTACAACGCATCGTCGGACACGGCCTCGAAACGCAACTTGTCGCAAGCATCAGAGGCATTGGATACCAATTCCCGCAGGAATATCTCGGGATTGGAATACAGGGAGTGGATCATGAGCTGCAACAGCTCTTTAACTTCCGTTTGGAAACCCCGGGTTTCTGGCTGACTCATAAACTATTCATCTCCATCTAAAGCAAAAAGCCAAAAAAACACCCCAGCGTTGTGTGGACGCTGGGGTGTTTTTCAAGAGCAAAACAGTAATGCTTCGCTAGAAGTGTTTTTGCTCAGTCGCTTGCCAAGCGATGACTCCGGGATGAACCCCGAAGACAAAACTCGTTAAACGTGAAGCAATATCAGCCGAGTTTTTCGCGGATACGCGCTTTCTTGCCGGTCAGACCACGCAAGAAGTAGAGCTTGGCACGACGGACATCACCACGACGCTTGACTTCGATTGATGCGATCGCAGGGCTGTACGTCTGGAACACGCGCTCCAAACCTTCGCCGTAAGAAATTTTGCGCACGGTGAACGCGGAGTTGATGCCGCGATTGCGGATCGCAATCACGACGCCTTCAAATGCCTGCAGACGCTCACGTTCGCCTTCTTTCACCTTAACCTGAACAACCACTGTGTCGCCGGGGGCGAACGCAGGAATCTCACGGTTCATTTGCTCGGCTTCGAGCGCTTGAATGATCTTGCTCATCACTTAACCTACCTAACTAGTCGTTCGTTTCGTCGGCATGCTGCCATGCTGACGTTAATAATGTCCGGGATCGCTCATCGACCCCGTACTCATAAAAAAGATCCGGCCTTGCCCGCGCCGTACCTGATATCCGTTGCTGCGCTCGCCACTGTTCAATGGCCGCATGATTTCCCGAACGCAGCACCGCGGGAATCCTCAAACCACGCCACACATCGGGGCGCGTGTAATGCGGATGATCGAGCAGATTCGTTTCAAACGAATCCTGCACCACCGAGTCCGCATCTCCCAACACCCCCGGCAGTCGCCGGGCGATGGCATCGATGATCACCATGGCCCCCAGTTCACCACCGGAGAGCACATAATCACCGATCGATATCTGCTCATCGACCAGCGATTCCAGAATCCGCTGATCAATACCTTCATACCGACCACAGACCAGAATCAAATCCGACGACATCGAAAGCGACTCGACCTTACTCCGATCCAGGCGCTGACCTTGCGGCGACAGGTAGACAACCTTTGCCCCAGGACTTTCAGCAGGAAGCGACTGCTTGGCCGACTCAATGGCATTGGCCAGAGTCTCTGCCATCAACAACATCCCCGGACCACCACCAAATGGACGATCGTCAACAGTTCGGTGGCGGTTTGTCGCGAAGTCGCGCGGCGAAATCATCGTCAATGCCAAAGCGCCGGACTCAACCGCTACCCGCGGGATACCACTTTCACCCACCGCGGCAACCAGTTCAGGAAACAGCGTTACCACGACTACATTCATGCGGCCCCCGCTTCAAAAGCCGGTAACCAATCTCGTCCGAACCACCCGGCCTGAGTTCGATTAAAAATCAGGATCCCAATCCACCACAATCAGACGCTGATCGATATTGATCGAAACCAGCACATCGTCAGGTATGAACGGGATAAGGCGTTCTCGCTGACCCTCACCGCCCACAACGAGGACATCGTTGGCGCCGGTTTCGAGCAATTCCTGAACCACACCAAAATCCTGACCGGATACATGTTGCACACGACAACCGGTAAGGTCGCGCCAGTAATATTCGCCTTCAGCCACTTTTGGCAAAGCATCGGTAGGCACGAGAATCTCAGCCCCGGTCAACGCTTCAGCCTGGGTTCGATCATCGATGCCTTCAAGCTTCGCGACGATACCCTGACTCTGAGCCGCAAATTTGGTCACTCGATACCACTTTCCAGCGTCTCCACCATCAGCGGGAGATCGGACAAACCACTGGCGATACTGTGTAATACCATCAGCAGGACGTGTATAGGTGGTTATCCAGCTCCAGCCTTTAACCCCGAATGCGCGTCCAATTACGCCGATCACCACCGAATCGGCGGGACTGGGCGGTTTTAACACGGTACTTTATGCAGCTGCGACTTGCTTGCTGCTCTCACGGAGCAGGGCCGCCACTCGGTCGCTGGGCTGAGCGCCCTGACCAACCCAATGCTGAACACGCTCAGCATCGATGTGCAGACGAACTTCAGCACCGCGCGCGACGGGGTTGAAGAAGCCCACACGTTCAATGTACGCACCGCTATCACGGGCGTTACGGCTGTCGGTAACAACCAAATGGTAAAACGGACGCTTTTTGGCGCCGGTGCGAGCTAAACGGATCGATACCATGGGTCAATTTATCCTGTGTATATAAAAGAAGGCGGAGCAAGAACGAGCGCGCCACGCCTTTCAAAATTCAAGGCGCGTGATTTTACGCAAGTTTTCAGAAAAATAAAGCCTTACTTGTAAAAACATGTTTCGGACGAGGATACTCGTCCTGCAACTACTTCAACAATTAGATTGTGTACGGGTCCCGCAGAACGATGGTTTCATCCCGATCTGGCCCGGTCGAGATGATATCCACCGGCACACCGACCAATTCCTCAATCCGCTGAATGTAGCGACGTGCCTCGACGGGCAGATCTTCCAACTGACGGATGCCAACGGTTGAACCCGACCAGCCGGAGATTTCCTCGTAAACCGGCACGCAGCGCGCGTAGGTTTCCGCACTCAACGGCGCGGTCTTGACCGGCTGCCCGTCGATCTCATACCCGACACAGACGCGGATACGCTCGATACCATCCAGTACATCCAGCTTGGTCAGACACAAGCCGGAAATACTGCTGATTTCGACCGCACGCCGCAGGGCAACCGCATCGAACCAACCACACCGACGGGCACGCCCCGTCGTTGCGCCGACCTCGTGCCCCTTGACGGCGAGATGGTTGCCGATTGCATCATCCAGTTCTGTCGGGAACGGGCCACCGCCAACGCGGGTGGTGTAGGCTTTGGTAATCCCCAGTACGTAGTCGAGTTCCAACGGCCCGACGCCCGTGCCTGTACTGGCGCCTCCAGCCGTGGTGTTTGACGACGTCACATAAGGGTACGTACCGTGATCGATATCCAGCAAGGTTCCCTGTGCGCCTTCGAACATGAGGTTCGCTCCTTGGCGACGCAAATCCATGAGTCGGCTGGGTACATCACCCACCATGGGCGCAAGAATCTCGGCCTGTGCCAGCACTTGATCCAGCACCGCCTGAAAATCGACCGTGGACGTATGGAAATAATTGCGCAAAACAAAATTGTGGAAATCCAGTACTTCACCCAATTTCGCGGCCAACCGCTCCCGATGGAAGATGTCTTCCAACCGAATAGCGCGCCGTGCGACTTTATCTTCATAGGCGGGACCGATGCCCCGCCCCGTTGTACCGATTTTTGCCGCCCCACGCGCCTGCTCACGCGCTTGATCAAGGGAAACATGGTACGGCAGGATCAGCGGACAGGCCTCGGAGAGCATCAAGCGCTCGCGGGCGGGTACGCCTTGTGATTCAAGCTCGGACATTTCCTTGATAAGAGCCTCAGGCGAGAGCACCACACCATTACCGATCAGGCATTGCACGTTCTCGCGCAATACGCCCGAAGGAATCAGGTGCAAAACCGTTTTCTTCCCACCGATAACCAGTGTGTGCCCAGCATTGTGGCCACCCTGAAAGCGCACCACCGCCTGCGCCCGCTCCGTGAGCAGATCAACGATTTTCCCCTTGCCCTCATCACCCCATTGGGAGCCGAGCACAACAACACTTTTACCCATGATTGGTATCACCCATTAAATGCCATAAATCTTTTGTGCTATCGCTCTGCCGAACCAAATGTGGCGCACCGGCTGGTACTGGCTGCGTAGTCATCACGACTCGTCGTCCGGTCGCACGCAATCGCTCGACGGCAGCAATCAAGGCAGCATCGGCATAATCGGCTGGCGCATAAATAACGGGGTCTTTGACGCCAGATCCGTCAAAAAAGCGCAGCAATTCACGCATATCGAGGGAGAATCCGGTCGCTGGTCGAGCAGAGCCAAAAGCCTCTCCAATATCATCGTATCGTCCACCGCGAGCAATCTCTCGCCCCAAGCCGGGTGCATACGCCGCAAACACCAGCCCGGTCTGGTAGTGGTAACCGTGCAACTCCGACAGGTCGATCAACACGTCGACCTGGGAGAAGTTTCGCTCAATGGCAGAACCGATAATTGCCAGGCGGTCGAGCGCGCTCTGCATACCGGGTGTCATCACATCGGCCAGCACCACGTTTGCCTTGGCAAGCACCGCCGACCATTCGCCATTGAGCTGAGTCAACAAAGTCAAAGCGTTTGCGAGCGGCGGTGCAATCTGCCGTGCCGCCAGCAGGGACTGAATATCTGCCGTGGATTTGCGCTGCAAGGCATCACGTGCGATATCTTCATCTTCATCATCGAAGCCAGCCGCCACGGCCAGTTCACCGAATACATCCACATGACCGAGATCGAGAACGATCCGATCCACACCTGCTTGCTTTAGCTGAGAGAGCATCAAGCTGATGATTTCAAGATCACCCTCGACTTCCGCCACGCCGTATAATTCGGCGCCAACCTGCATGGGCGTGCGACTGCCACCCAATCCATCCGGCCGCGCACGAACGACAGTCCCGAGGTAGCAGAGTCGACGCTCCGCCTCAGGCTTCATGCTATGCGCATCAATTCGAGCAATCTGAGGCGTCATGTCGGCGCGAAGACCGAGCTGTCGACCGGTCAGGCCATCAGTCATCTGCAAGGTATCCAGCGCCAAATCCCGGCCTGAGCCCACGAGCAACGAATCCACGAATTCGACCAATGGGGGAATCACGAGATCGTATCCCGCCACGTGGAACTGATGCAGCAAGGCGGTGCGCAGCTGTTCTACCCGCCGCGCCTGCTCTGGCAGCAACTCATCGATACCCGCCGGCAAGGCCCAGCGAGAGAGTTTATGTGACATATAACTTCCTAAAACTCGGGTTCACTCTGAAACAGAATGGGCATGTTATACCCCTATGGCTCAGGCACAAAAAAACCAGGCGAGCAATTCACTCGCCTAGATTGAAATCATGGGTTGAAAATCATGGGCCAAAATCAATGGTGCGACAGCATCACCAATACCGCACCCACCACCAATATCACGAGCGCGATCGCACGCAGTGCCTTGTCCGGGGTATTGGCGATTTGCTGCACGGCCTGACGATAACTTCGCGGACTGATGAATGGCAGCAGTGCTTCGATGATCAAAACCAATCCAAGTACCTGCAACCACCGTTCATCCACAACAATCACCCTTCTGAATCCATACCGCATTTCTGCCGACGTTAATCAGTGTTTTACGTTCGACTCTTGCGAATCACGGAAATACTTGAAGAACGGGCTATCAGGATTCAGTACGAAAGTATCCCCGCCTTGATCGAAAGCCTTCTTGTAGGCTTGTAAACTCCGATCGAATTCAAAGAACTTCGGATCTTGGCCGTAAGCCTTGGCATAAGTCGCGGCTGCGGCCGCATCGCCGGCACCTCGGATTTCTGCGGCCTGACGATCCGCCTCGGCGAGGATGACCACACGTTCACGATCGGCCGCCGAAGTAATCTTCTTGGCCTGCTCCTCACCGCGCGAGCGGATGGACTGGGCGACAGCGGAACGCTCTTTCTCCATCCGAGCATAGACAGATTGGCGCACCTCTTTGGGCAATTCGATCTGCATGATGCGCACATCGCTGATCTTCACACCCAAGCCCTTGATGTCGCGGTTGGTCGTATCAATCACGGTCTTCATGAACAGATCGCGATCACCCGATACCACTTCGTTCACCGTGAGGCTGGAAATCTGGCTTTTCATGGCGTCACGAACGATCTGGTCCATCCGGTTCATGGCGATTCGTTCGTCGCCACGCGTCGAGCGATAGAAATCAGCCGCGTTCATGATTTGCCACTTGATGTAGTAGTCGATGATCAGGTTTTTCTTCTCGCTGGTCAAAAACCGTTCCGGCTGTGAAGTCATCGTAAGTACGCGGCGGTCGAACAACTTGACGGTGTTGATGAACGGCAACTTGAAGTGCAACCCAGGATCGAATTTGTCCTGAACAATTTCACCCAGACGGAACTCCAGCGCCGACTGATACTGCTTGACCTCGAAGGTGGCTGTAGCGAATAAGAACACACCGATCACCACGATCGGCAGAACGACACGGTTAATTATGTTCATGGCGCATTCCTCGAACGCAGATCACCTCGGTCATCGCTAGTGAGGCTCCCTCTTGAGTTCCCGTTATCCGCCTGGCTGGGCAGGCTTGGCAATGGTAGGCTGTCGATATCAATAGCCTTGCCTGACGGCGCACGCGCATCATTCGAGCCTAACGGCAAATAGAACACGTTATTGCCCGAACCGGAGTCAACCACGATGCTCTTGTTCTTGGACAGCACGCCTGAAACGGCATCCAGATACATGCGTTCGCGCGCAATATCCGGCGCCAGCTTGTAGGACTTGAGCAGTTGTTCGAAACGGGAGGCATCGCCCAGCGCTTCATTCGTCACCTTGGATTCGTATCCTTTGGCCTGCTCGAGAATCTGTGCCGCAGCACCCCGCGCACGCGGCACGACCTTGTTGGCGTAGGCCGAGGCTTCACTGATGTAGCGCTGTTCATCTTCACGCGCACGAATAGCGTCTTCGAAGGCGGGCTGAACGGCTTCCGGTGGCTGGATGTCCTGCAAGTTGACGGACTGAACCTTCAGGCCGGTATCATAGCCATCGAGCAGATTCTGCATGCGATCACGCACCAGACTGACAATTTCGGCACGGCCCTCGGTCAGCACGTTATCCATCTTCTTGGAGCCGATGACTTCACGAATCGCGCTTTGCATGACATCGGAGAGCGTACCGTCCGGGTCACGCACATTGAACAGGTACTTAACCGGGTCGGTGACCAGAAACTGGCTACCAATCCTGACTTCCACGATATTCTCATCGTTAGTCAGCGAGGTCATCTTGAGCTGCTTGTCGCGCAATTCATCAACATTGACCTTGACCACCGTACCGATGGGATACGGCAGATGCCAGTGCGGCCCCGCGCGTGTGGTATCGGTGTATTTACCGAACTGAAGCTCTACACCGCGCTGTCCGGCATCAATGATGTAGATCCCGGAAAGCAGCCAGACGACGATCAGCAGTACCGCAACAACTGCGATACCCTTGCCGCCGCCGGCACCCCCCATCGCGCCACCGAATTTTTTCTGCAGGCGCTCGATTGCTTCGTCGATATTGGGCGGTTTGCCGCTGCGGCGCGGATTGGACCAAGGATCATTGTCCTTGCCGCTGCCGCCAGGTTCATTCCAAGCCATAGGTACTTACTCCGGAAAATTCGGCACGACCGCTGTGCGCCATAATAAAACTCGAACAAATTTAGAATTCAAAACGACGCATAAGTTTAGTGATGGCATGCATAAGTCGCAAGTCAAACGGCCAAATTCACCGTCGACACGACTCGGCACCCGACGCCAAACACCTCGAAACTAGGCAGGCGCCGCCAAACAAGCCTCAAGTTCGGGATGATGCTTTCGCCACTGAGCCCAACGCGCTTCCGTAAGCGAGAGCGTCAATTGCCAACCGGGTTGCGGCATCTCGTCATGCATACGGTCGTCCTGCCAGTGCTCGGTGACGATGGCACCCTCGTTCAGCCAGCGGGCGCGTAAACCACCGAGGCTTGCGGGGAGAAACAAGTTGATAATAGTCCGCGTCGGGCGCAGGCGCTCGCCCAGCGCTTGTCGCAATAAATCCATGCCCGCACCGGATTGCGCCGACATCCAAACCCGGTCGATCTCACCTGCTTCATTGCGGCTGATCTCAGGCGCTCGATCTTCGAGTTGATCGATCTTGTTCATTACCGTGAGCCGCGGCAATGTATCGGCACCGATTTCCTTGAGCACGACCTCGACATCCGTCATTTGACGGTCCCGCTCTGGGCTGGCCGCGTCAACCACATGAATCAGCAGATCGGCTTCGAGCGTTTCCTCCAAGGTGGAGCGAAACGCGGTGACGAGTTCATGCGGCAAATGTCGAATAAATCCCACGGTATCGGCCAGAACCATCGGTTCGCCCGGCGCAAACTCAAGCCGTCGCAAGGTGGTGTCCAGCGTGGCAAAAAGTTGATCGGCCGCGAATGTGCCCGCCTCTGTGAGCGCGTTGAACAGCGTGGACTTACCGGCATTGGTATATCCGACCAGCGATACCATCGGTACTTGGGATTTTTGCCTTGTTTTACGGCCTTCCTGACGTTGGCGCCGCACTTTGGCGATGCGATCCTGCAACTGCTTGATGCGGTCGTGGATCAGGCGTCGATCCATTTCGAGCTGGGTTTCGCCCGGCCCCCGCAGACCAATCGAACCGCCGCGCTGACGCTCAAGGTGGGTCCAACCGCGCACGAGTCGGGTGGAAAGATGCTTGAGCTGCGCCAACTCAACCTGCAACTTGCCTTCATGCGACCGCGCACGCTGGGAGAAAATATCCAGAATCAAACCGGTGCGATCCAGCACACGACAGTGCAGCACCGATTCCAGATTGCGTTCCTGCGAGGGCGACAGTTGGGCATTGACCACCACGAGATCGGCTTCTGTCGATTTGACGAGATCAGCCAGCTCTTCGGCCTTGCCTTTGCCGATGTATAACCGAGGGTCGGGGGCTTCGCGACTGGCCAGACATTCCCCGAGAATTTCGGCGCCGGCCGAATCCACGAGTTCGCGAAACTCATCGAGATCTTCCGCGCGGCTTTGCTGACGGGAAGCGACGTGAAGCAGGACGGCGCGTTCGCCGCCCTCATGCCGTTCAAAAAATTGCATTAAGGTGCTTCGTCTCCTGCTGGCTCTTCTTTTGATGCGGGTTTGCCGCCGAACTCATCGTCAAAATCGATGTGAATTTCACGGGTGGGCACAATGGTGCTGATCGCGTGCTTGTACACCAATTGGCTCACATTGTTCTTGAGCAGCACGACAAAATTATCGAACGAATCGATTTGCCCCTGGAGCTTGATACCGTTGCGCAGGTAAATGGACACAGGCACATGCTCGCGTCGCAAGGCATTCAGATAGGGTTCTTGGAGTGATTGGGCTTTTGCCATTTTATTTTCCTCAATTGTAATTGGCAGCTTCCGATGCAAAACGCGCGGGCTCATCATTGATTTCATGATCATCCGGGCCCGCTTGAGACGATAGATCGACGGCACTTGCATCAGAGGGAAAGCGTACCACGACGACGTGATTTCCATTCGATTAGATGAGAACGAATGATGAGGTGCTCGCCTCAGATTCCTGGCGATCAACCAAGTTCCGCAGTACAAATGATTTCTTCAAGCGCAGACATTAGTGCACCTCGCTCTTCTGTCGGGTAGAACTGCGTTTGCGTCTGGCCTCGCATCCAGGTGACCTGACGCTTGGCCAGTTGACGGGTGGCCGTAATCGCACGTTGCCGCATCTCATCATAGTCCACTGTGCCGTCGAGATAATCCCAAACTTGACGATAACCAACCGCCCGAATCGAAGGCATTCCGGGATGCAGGTCCCCGCGCGCGCGCAAGGCCGCCACTTCATCCACGAAACCTGCTGCCAGCATCTCATCGAACCGATGCGCCATCGCCTCGCGCGCATGGGCACGGGATGCGGGCCACAACCCAAAACGATGCACAGCCCGACCGAGCAACGGCGATACCGGCGGATGCTCACGCTGCCACCGGCTCAGGGAACGACCAGTCGAACGAAACACTTCAACGGCGCGACCGATCCGCTGCGGATCGTTCGGATGAACCCGCGCCGCAACCTGTGGATCGAACGACTGGAGTTGTGCGTGCAGCGCGGGCCACCCCAAACGCGCCGCCTCGGCCTGAACTTCAGCGCGCACGGCGGGATCGGTCGACGGCAGCTGCGAAATGCCATCAAGCAACGCCTGAAAGTACATCATGGTACCGCCCACCAGCAAAGGCACCTTACCCGCTGCCTCGGCTCGCTCGATCGCTGCCAGCGCATCGCGACAAAACGCACTGACCGAATAGGTCTCAGCAGGATCGCAAATATCCACCAGTTCGTGCGGCAACTGCGCCATCACTGCAGGTTCCGGCTTGGCGGAGCCAATATTCATGTCGCGGTAAATCATCACGGAATCGACACTGATTATCTGCACGGGATATTGCGCAGCCAATTCAAGCGCCACGGCCGTTTTCCCCGAAGCCGTAGGGCCCAATAGGGCGAGAACCGGTTTTTGCCCCAGCTCTGCATCGTGTGGGGTGGACGTTGCCTGCATTACTGCCCCCGCATGAACAGTCGATCGAGATCGGTCATCGAAAGCTGTCGCCAAGTGGGTCGGCCATGATTGCACTGGTCGGCCCGCTCGGTGCGCTCCATGTCGCGCAGCAAGGCATCCATTTCCGGGCGGGCCAGGATGCGATTGGCGCGCACTGAACCGTGGCAGGCCATGCGCGACAACACGGCATTGATCGGCTCGGTCAGCACGGCCTGAGGTTGCCCCCAGTCCGGTTCCTCTTCGCTTAACGCAGACAAAAGTGCACGGGCCAGCGCTTCGGCATCGGCATGACGCAACAGGGCAGCCAGGGCGGTCACGCGCACGCGGGTCGGCGCCACCCGTGCCAGCACGACGCCCAAACGGGCGAAAGCCTCGGCCTGCGCTTCATATTGCTCCGCTTCGGACTCCGTCACGGCAAATGTCACCGGCAGCAATAATGGCTGGATGGTCATCTGCTGGGCGGCATAGGCCGCTTTCAATCGCTCGTAGGTGATGCGCTCCGCCGCGGCATGGGCATCGACGATCACCAGCCCCTGCGCGTTCTGCGCCAGAATGTACACACCGTGCAGATGCGCCACTGCATAGCCCAAGGGCGGCATGTCCTGTGTGGGTTGCTGTGCCTGAGAAGGCTCTTGAACCGATGACAGGCACGCATCAACCAATTGCGGCGCTGCGGCGCTCGCGGCGAGCAGGTTCAAATACCCCTGAACAGAAGAAGACGGCGCAGAAGAAGGCATTGATGCCGTGCCTGACCAGCCATCCACCCGCTCGCCTCGCCCCATTCCCGCATCGAACGCGGGAGCGCCACGACTCGCCTGCTCGACACCCGATTCTTGCTGCGCTCCCGCCACGGCACCCTGAGCCAGCGCCCGATGGATTTCGCGGAAAATAAAATCCTGCACGGCGCGTGCATCACGGAAACGAACTTCCGCCTTGGTCGGATGAACATTGACATCGACCGCGCGCGGTTCGAGATCGAGCGCCAGCACATAAGCCGGCTGCCGAGCGTGGTGGAGCACGTCGGCGTAAGCGCGTCGGATGGCGAAGCCAATCAGCCGATCGCGGACGATACGGCCATTGACAAAAAACAACTGCTGATCGGTTGTCGAACGGGCATAGGCCGGGTCGGCCACCCAGCCGCTCAGACTCAAGCCCGATGCCGCGGAATCAATCCGTCGAGCTCGGTTGAGAAACTCCGCGCCGAGCAATGCCTCGATACGTGCGGGCATCTGCTCCGCCAACTGTGCGCGAGGAAGTGGCGAGAGTTCGAATACGAGCCGCCCCTGATGCGTCAGTGAAAACCCGATTCCGGGATGGGCCAGCGCGAATCGACGCATGAGCTGGTCGATCTGGGAAAATTCGGTACGCTCGGTGCGCAGGAATTTACGGCGCGCCGGGGTGTTGTAGAACAAATCAGCCACTGTGACCGTGGTTCCGACCGGATGAGCGGTCGGGCGACATTCCAGCGATTCATTGGGGCTTAGAATCCAACCATGTGCATCGCGCTCGCGACGAGAAGACACGCTGACTTGCGCGATCGAGGCGATACTCGCCAGTGCTTCACCCCGAAAGCCCATGGTCGCCACCGATTCGAGTTCATCGAGCGATCGGATTTTACTGGTGGCGTGGGCGGCGAAGGCCAAGGGCAAGTCCTCCTCGGACATGCCGCTACCATCATCGCGCACTTCAATCAGCCGAGAACCGGCTTCTTCGATACGGACGTCGATTCGCCGGGCACCCGCATCAATGGCGTTCTCAACCAACTCCTTGACAACGGAAGCCGGGCGCTCGACCACTTCACCAGCAGCGATCTGGTTGACCAATTCCGGCGGTAATTGAGCGATATGGGGCATGGGTGTCCGCTTGAGTTCAGGATCGATCTAGCCGCAGTATTTTCGCCCGTTGCGGCTGAAAACTCAAAGAACCGGCGTTTATGGACAACTCTCAGATAGCTTTTGACGCGCTTTTTAGGCGCAAGGACAGGATCGCCGATGAGATGGCCCAATGCCCAGATCTTGTCCCCATGAAGGAAGGGCTTTGCCTAATCATGCCGAAATCGGTTTGATTAGGTTGATCCTTTTGATGACTGCCCGAACCTGTGGCCCCGGCTATGCACGACTAGAGCATGGCGTAGCGCGTGCCTTCGGGCGCACGCTCGGCATAGTAGGTATTGATGCCGTCAAGAATCGAGCGCGCAATCTCTTTCTGGTAAGCCGCCGTTCTCAGACGCGCTTCTTCCTGTGGATTGCTGATAAAGGCACTTTCAACAAGGATCGAAGGGATGTCGGGCGATTTGAGCACAACAAAACCGGCCTGCTGCACACGGCGGGAATGCAGATCGGTAATATCGCCAATCTGGCCCAATACCCGATGGCCAAAATCGAGACTGTTCTCCAGCGTTTTGGTCTGCGAAAGATCCAACAATACGGAAGCCACATCCTGATCGTGATCGGAAATGGAAGCGCCGCCCACGAAGTCGGCCTCGTTTTCACGATTCGCCATCCAGCGCGCCGCTTCGGAAGTCGCCCCGTGTTGACTCAAACAGAATACCGACGCGCCCCGCGCCGAGGTGACCCGAAACGCATCCGAATGCACGGAAATAAACAGATCGGCCTTGGCGTTGCGCGCAATGGCCGTCCGTCCGCGTAGATGGATGAATTTATCCGAATCGCGCGTCATCACCGGCTTCAAGCCAGGTGTAGCGGCCACCATATCCCGCAGGCGTCGGCCGATATCCAGCGCAATATGCTTTTCCTTGGTGCCCCGATGACCGATCGCACCCGGATCCTTGCCGCCATGCCCCGGATCAATGGCGATCACGAGGTCGCGGAACGTACTTTGGGTCTGGATTTTCGGCTTGCTATCCGGATCGGCCACATCACGGGCGACGAGCGTGGTCGCCTTGTCATGCGGCAGATCGACCACCAGTCGATACCCCTGACCATCCCCCGGCGGGAGCAGAATAAGACGGGGATTTACCGGCGCCTTGAGATCAAAGACGATGCGCAGGTTATAGCCATCGCGAACCCCGACACGCACGTCGCTGACAATCGAGCCAGCAGGCGCAGGAGGAATATTGACTCGATTCATCTCGGTCTGCGTCAAGTCCACAACAAGCCGCGACGGGTTATCCAATGTGAAGGATTTATAATCCAACGGCCCATTCACGCCGAAAACATAACGCGTGTAATCCGCGTGCCGGTAGTTTGTCGCGGTATTGATCAACCGGGCAGCAAGCACTTTATCCGGGGCGACCAAGCCAAAAACAGCGGAACTGGAGCCCAGCACGGCCCCCAGAAACTTCCGCCGATCCCAAGGATTCGAGGAATTATCAAACATGATTCGCCCCTCATCAGTATCTTTAACGCATAAAACCACTGAGCAGATCGCTCAAGAGTTACCGATTGCATTCTGCGCCTGTTGAAAAAAAATTCAAGCTTTCTAATTAGATAGAGAGTTATCCTAAAGCGGAATATAGAAAAAACCGGAACAGCATGTCGGGGGGATAAAAAAAGAAAGCACTACATATTGTGCTTTTGCAAAAAGACAACGCGTAACAAACTTATCCGGAATTTTTTTATCTCGCCGTCAAAGGCGGATGAAATAAGGCACAGCGGTCAGCGCGAGGCCGATCAGAACAAGCGCATAGACGTTGCTGATGAAGAAAGGGTAAATGGATAGAGCCAGCCCGACGACCAGAGGGACCACCGCTTTCTGCTGTTTGGCGTACACCAGAAAGCCGATTCCAATCGAACCGAACAACAACCCCCAAAGTAATACAGCCTGATTCATGATCACCTCCGTTGAAACCCCATCACTGCCCGTCTCGTGTCACCGAATTCGGTTTCGACAAGCGGAAAGCCAATGGATTCCTTCGGGTGTATTCGCATGCAACCGAACCGTACGCTGAACGGGTGATTGCTCAACGGTTTCGAGCTGAATGAGCAAATCTGCGGCTGGTAGTTCACCCGCCCCCCGCTCCGGCCACTCGATCAACAACAAAGCCTGCTCGAATTCATCCCGCAACCCCAGATCGTCCAACTCTTCCGGCACGGCCAGTCGATACAAATCCAGATGCAAGACACGCCGTGCTGGAAGATCAGCCATCGCAATATCGTAGGGTTCGATCAAGGTATAGGTCGGACTGCGTACGGGGCCGGTCACGCCCATCTGCCGCAGAAAAGCGCGAGAAAAAGTGGTCTTGCCCGCACCAAGATGGCCTTGCAAGAAAACAAGCCCCGTCAAAGGCGCTGTGTCCGCTAGGGCAGCAGCAAGTGCCGTTACAGCCGATTCGTCCAGATTTGCAGCGTAAAAATCTGCAGCGGACGCGTTTTGCGAATCAGGTTTGATTTCACTCATAATTTGCCTCGAGAACAAAGGCCGCGTGCACCGAACTCATCGCCACAACGACACGTTCGCAGGTGGCAGTGTCACCCGATCATTGGCCAGACCGTTTGCCCGACCATTTACAACAGCGCGGATCGGCTCGAACAGATCGGATGCCACGGCACCCCAGGCACCCGATTGCTCGGCCAATAGCTCCCCGGCTAGGGCATGCCAACACACGGCACGGGGCAGCGCTTCCGATGGAACAATACCCAACGCCAGCAAACCACCGATCATACCGGCGAGGACATCACCGCTTCCAGCCGTTGCCAGAGCGGGACTGCCTCGACCACACACGCGCAGTTCATCGGGCAAGAAGAGCACGCTGCCCGCACCTTTGAGCACACCCAGCATACCGAAACGATCGCGTAGCGCTCGCGCCGCCGCCAACCGATCCTGCTCGATCTCGGCTACCGTGCAGCCGAGCAAACGCGCCGCTTCGCCGGGATGCGGTGTCATTATTCTCAATGAATTCATAGCCGCGCTTGGCGGCAGAAAACCCAGTCCATCGGCATCAATTATCAAAGGCAATTGAGTTGACAGAACACGAGCAGCCATCTGCTTGGCCCAGTCATCGCGCCCCAACCCCGGCCCGAGCACAATGGCATCGGCTTGCGCCAGAAGCTCATCCAGCAAGGTTGCCGCGTCGAGGCCGTGCACAATCAACTCAGGACGACCAATCGCCAATGTAGCCGCGTGTTCGGGGTGCGTCGCCACAATCACTTTGCCTGCCCCGATCCTTAGCGCTGCTTCGGCCGCCATACGTGCGGCGCCCATCATGCCGCGATTACCCGCCACAATCAGTACGGTTCCGAATCGCCCCTTGTGACCATCGCGCGGCTTAGGCGGAAACGATTCCGCGCCCAACACAAGCTGAACATCTGGCGTTTGCTTCTTAGGCGGATCCTTCCTGGGTGGAATACCTAAATTGGCCAACACGATGCGGCCACTCACCGCAGGACCACGACCGGTGACCAAGCCGATCTTCATCGCAAGAAAACAAACGGTGACATCGGCTTGAACCACAGGGCCGGCCGAGCCGGTATCAGCAATCAAGCCCGAAGGCAGATCGGCAGCCAGTACAGCGGCGCCGTCGTGACGGGATGCGTAGACGTACTCGATCCAACCTGTAGCCTCGGCATTGAGCGGACGAGAGGGCGACAAACCAATCCCAAAACCGGCATCGACAATCACATCAAAGTCATCCTGAGCGACGACCTTGCCCCACTCATGAATGACGACGACATCGGAGCACGCGGTTTTCAATTCCAGCCAAGCTCGATGCGCCGCACCGTGCAACTGCTCCGGCCGACACCACCCAAACAAAGTAACGCGAAACCCTTCGGCTCGCGCCAAGCGCGCCAGAACGAGGCCATCGCCCGCATTTTGACCAGAGCCCAGCAGCACACCGACCCTTCGGGCATCCGGCCATGTCGTTTGCATTACCGAAAACAACGCCGCACCTGCACGCGCCATCAACTGCTCAGCCGTTTCGCCACCATCAAATACCGCCTGCTCCAGCGCGCGGATTTGCTCAGACGTATAAAGTGGCAAAGGCGGCTGCATCTTCATAATCAAGCTTCAGCGGCGCGGCAGAAAGCCGTGCACGTCAAAGGCCCGCTGCAAGGTCGGCTCCGCACGGGCCCGCGCACGGGCGGCGCCATCGGCGAGGATGCGATCGAGTGCCGCTTCATCGGCACGCAGTTCATGGAAACGAGCCTGTATCGGCTCCAGAAAGGCGATCACCGCCTCGGCAGTCTGAACCTTCAACGTGCCGTAACCCTGCCCGTCCAACCGGGTTTCCAGATCGGGAATGGATTCGCCGGAGAAAATAGAAAACAAGGTCAGCAGGTTAGAAACACCGGGCTTGTTTTCCACATCAAAACGAATGGCCGTGTCCGAGTCAGTCACCGCGCGTTTGAATTTTTTCAGAATCGTTTTGGGTTCGTCCAACAGGCCGACATAACTCAATTCGCTCGGGTCCGACTTGGACATCTTTTTGGTTGGCTCCTGCAACGACATGATGCGTGCGCCCGTGTCGGGAATGAACGGTTCAGGCACCGTAAATACGCCCCCATAAATGTGATTGAATCGAATCGCCAGATCGCGGGTAAGCTCCAGATGTTGCTTTTGATCGGCGCCCACGGGTACGTGCGTCGCCTGATAGAGCAAAATATCCGCCGCCATCAACACAGGGTAATCGAACAAGCCCACATTGATCACCGCCCCTGCGCGCGTGGACTTATCCTTGAACTGGGTCATCCGTTCCAACTCGCCCATATTCGTATAGCAGTTGAGCAACCAACCGAGTTCCGCATGAGCAGAAACATGGGACTGCACGAAAATCGTATTTTTCTGGGGATCGAGCCCGCAAGCCAGATAAAGCGCCACGAAGTCGTAACAGCGCGCACGAAAGACCGCTGGGTCCTGCCGAACGGTAATGGCGTGCAGATCCACCAACATGAAAAGTGAATCATGGGTATCCTGCATCGCCACCCAGTTGCGCATCGCCCCCACATAATGACTGATCAATAATTGGCCGGAAGGCTGAATCCCCGAAAGGACAATGGGTCGTTTGGCAGCAGAAGTCATGGGTTACTCGGTCAAAATCATCTAAAAGGGCGCCAATCATAACAAATCCGCATACGCTGCCAGAGCAATCAGCATACGCGATTATAAAATTCGCATATCTTGGGCTTGTCACTCATCGGGAATTCCGCTAGTATCTCGCGCCTTAAATGATATTGATCAACGTATAATCAGCGGAAATATAGCGTCCGCCCTCTATTCGCTTTTAGGAGAATCCCATGGCCCGAGTCTGCCAAGTCACCGGCAAACGTCCTGCCGTTGGCAACAACGTATCGCACGCGAACAACAAAACTCGTCGTCGTTTCCTGCCCAACCTGCACCACAAGCGGTTCTGGGTTGAAAGCGAAGGTCGTTTCGTGACCCTGCGCGTATCGACCAACGCCATCCGTACCATTGATAAAGTGGGCATCGAAAGCGTTCTGGCCGACCTGCGCGCTCGCGGCGAAAAAGTATAACCAAGCACACCCTATCCACCCTTAACTCGGTGGATTGAAAGGAAGAAATATCATGCGTGATAAAATCAAACTCGTATCCAGCGCAGGCACTGGTCACTTCTACACCACGACCAAGAACAAGCGCACCATGCCCGAGAAACTGGAATTGAAAAAATTCGATCCGGTTGTTCGCCAGCACGTGATTTACAAAGAAGCCAAGATCAAGTAAGCCATCCGGCCGTTCAGCGCCCCAAGGGGCATCCTGAACAAGTCGATGATGCACCTGGCAAATCAGAACCCGCCCAACCTCGTTGTGGCGGGTTTTTTGACTAGCAACTTCAAATAACAACCTCATGCCAGAATTACCCGAAGTCGAAACCACCCGCCGAGGGCTCGAACCCCATCTGCTCGGGCAGCGGATTACGAGTGCAACCGTATTCGACTCCCGACTGCGCTGGCGCGTGCGTGATGATCTTGCAGCATGGCTCGAAGGTCGCCTAATCATCGCCGTCTCACGGCGATCGAAATACCTATTACTGCACTTTGAAAACGGTGAGCGCCTACTGATTCATCTGGGTATGTCCGGCAGTCTGCGTATCGTGACGCCCGATATACCGCGCAGAAAACATGACCACGTCGAGATCTGTATCAATAGCAGTAAGAATCTGCGTTTCCACGATCCGCGACGATTCGGCGCGCTGTTGACCGATCATGAACAAGCCCCCCACATCCGACTGCAAAATCTAGGCCCCGAGCCACTCTCTGACGCATTCGACACCCATTATCTCGGCACTCAGCTACACAAGCGCAAACAAGCCATCAAACCCTGCCTGATGAATGCCGCGATTGTCGTTGGCGTCGGGAACATCTACGCGAACGAGGTGCTCTTTTTGTCCGGCATCCACCCCGCAACACCGGCCCACACGCTCGATCACAACCAAATCAATCTTCTCGTTACGGCCATCAAGAATGTACTGGCCCGAGCCATTGAACAGGGCGGCACCACGCTCAGAGATTTTGTCCGCGAAGACGGGCAACCGGGCTATTTCAAACAAACTCTGAACGTTTATGACCGGGCGGATCAACCCTGTCGGGTTTGCAGCACCCCAATCGTTAAAACCGTGCAGGCGCAGCGCGCCACTTATTACTGCCCTGTGTGCCAGCCGCCATTGGCAGATCGCTCCGGCCAGCGCACTTGACATTTGGCTGGCTTATGGCAGAATCACGCGCCTTGAAAAATATAACTGATTTAGTTATTCACATTAACCGACTTGCTCGAGGAGTTTGATCCGTGGCAAATACCGCACAAGCCAAGAAGCGCGTTCGTCAGGCGGAACAAGCCCGTCAACGCAACATGGCGCTTCGCACCCGTGTTCGTACCGAATACAAAAAAGTTTTGAAAGCCGTTGCAACCGGCAACGCTGAACAAGCTAAAACCGCCTACCAAAGCGCCCAGCCTGTCATCGACAGCATGGTCAACAAAGGTATTCTGGCAAAAAACACAGCCGCTCGCCGCAAATCAACGCTGGTCGCGCGCATCAAATCAATGTCTGCTGCTGCCTGATTCGGCACACAGCAATGTGTTTGAAAGCCCCGCGCCATGCGGGGTTTTTTATTGCCCGATACCGAAAACAGGCCCTATCTTTACAAACGTTCTACACCCGTCATGGCGGGCCTGAACCGATCGCAGCAGGTACAATCGAAATCAGCTCATATCACAGGAGAGTTGCGAATGGATCTGATAGATCGTTATCAAAATGCGGGCTTCGAAGCGGTGGCCGACGGGGTGATGGATTTCTTTGATCGCAGAGAAGATTTGCAACGGCCCGGCGTGGCCTTTGGTTCGGGCGGCGCGGGCGCGCCACCGGCTAAAGTGTCAACCGACATCAGCATGGTTGCGTTCAGCCGCACCGACTCCGAAGCCCAAGCGATAGCCGATGTCATCATGCGCGGGGTTACTGCGGGGCTGGATCGTTACATACAACAGCGGCCAAAATTCCGGGAAGTTTGCCCGGATCAAACCTTGTTTGTGATGCCGATATTCAATCTGCAACGCTACGCGCCGGGCGAGGGTTTCAGCCAGTGGCACTGCGACTGGACAATCAGCGACGAAGCCACTGAACCGGCCCATCGGGTTCTGGCGTGGATTCTCTACTGCGATACCGTGCCGCAAGCGGGTACAGAATTTTACTGGCAAGAGCACCATGAACCCGCCGAGCGGGGCAAGCTTGTGATCTTCCCGGCTGGCCCATCACATATTCATCGCGGGCGGGTGAATAACGAGCTGAGCAAAACCATCGCCACCGGCTGGATCAACGCGGGTTCGCGCGAAGGGTTTATGGCACGTTTAACGGGTGGCTAACAAAACCCAGAAAAAGATGTGCTGGCAAGTGCGGCGTACTCTCGAACAGCGAGTACAATTCGTTAAATCCCCCCCCATCCCCCCTTTTCAAAGGGGGGAGAATCGACCCCTTATTTTTAAACGTGTGGGCTTCCCTATTTGCAAAAAGGGGGGTGAATCAGCCTCTTCTTTTTGAACGTCTGGGCTCCCCCCCTCCTTTATAAAAAGGAGAGTGAGGGGAATTTAAGCGGGTTTTTATATTCGTGCAGACTTTCCTAACCGATTGCGCCATATTCCTTTCGATAGGCACTCATGACTTCACTGGCATCAACCAAAGTGGCGTGATCGGCGCAAAAGGCAATCAAATTATCAAGACTAGCGATGGTAATCACCTCAAGCCCATAATCACGCTTGAGTTCGCCGATGGCAGATAGCGCGGTTTGCCCGCGCTCTTGTCGATCCATCATCACGCTTACACCCACTGCGGTGGCGCCCGCCGCCTTGATCAAACCCAGTGATTCTCGAATAGCGGTACCGGCGGTAATCACATCGTCGATAATCAGCACACGACCGGCCAGCGGCGCGCCGACCAGGCTTCCGCCTTCGCCATGATCTTTGGCTTCTTTACGATTGAACACCCAAGGGATGTCTCGCCCCGTTTTTTCTGCCAGCGCGATGCTGGTCGCCGCTGCCAGCGGGATCCCTTTGTAGGCGGGGCCGAAGATTACGTCGAACTCAATTTCTGAGGCCAAAATCGCTTCAGCGTAAAACTGGCCGATGGCACCCAAAGCCGCGCCGGTTGAAAAAGCGCCCGCATTGAAAAAGTACGGGCTGCTGCGACCGGACTTGAGCGTGAATTGGCCAAATTTGAGCGCATCGTGATCGAGCGCGAATTGAATGAATTGCTGGCGATAATCGGACACGGCGAATCCTTGAAGTAGAAACAAAAAATCTACGGGGATTTTGCCAGAAATACCTTCAGCGATGGGTATCGCGAACAGAAAAACGCGCATAACAAAAACGCCCGTCACAATGGACAGGCGTTTTATCGCTCTTGCGTGGCCTATTTGGGCATTAGTTGTTCAGCACCAAGCTTCCTTCTTTGGCATCAACAACGATGGCATCACCGGGCATGAATTCTCCCTTGAGAATCGCTTGCGCGAGGGTATTCTCCAGTTTTTGCTGAATGGCGCGTTTGAGTGGCCGCGCGCCATACACCGGATCGAAACCGGCCTCGCCCAGCAGATCAAGTGCCTGGATCGTGAGTTCAATCTGCAAATCACGCTCCGCCAGCCGTTTACGCAGAAAGTCAATCTGGATGTCCACAATCTGGCGAATCTGTTCACGACCCAGCGGATGGAATACCACCACCTCATCGATGCGGTTAATGAACTCGGGCCTAAAGTGCCCGCCGACAACCTCCAACACAGCGGTTTTCATTGCGTCGTAATCGTTCGTTTCCGCCATTTCCTGAATCAGATGCGAGCCTAAGTTGGAGGTCATCACAATCACGGTATTGCGAAAATCCACCGTGCGCCCTTGCCCATCGGTCAAACGGCCATCATCGAGCACCTGAAGCAACACGTTGAACACATCTGGGTGCGCCTTTTCGACTTCATCGAGCAGGATCACGCTGTACGGCTTGCGGCGAATGGCCTCGGTGAGATAACCGCCTTCCTCGTAGCCAACATAACCCGGCGGCGCACCGATCAAGCGGGCGACCGAATGCTTCTCCATGAACTCGCTCATGTCGATGCGCACCATGGATTCCTCGGTGTCGAATAGAAAATTTGCCAAGGCTTTGGTCAGTTCGGTTTTGCCCACGCCGGTCGGCCCGAGGAACAAGAACGAACCATTGGGCCGATTCGGGTCGGACAAGCCCGCCCGTGAACGACGAATCGCATCGGCCACAGATTTGACTGCTTCATCCTGCCCGACCACGCGGGTAGCCAGCGCCTCTTCCATGCGCAAGAGTTTGTCTTTTTCGCCTTCGAGCATTTTGGCAACCGGAATGCCCGTCGCCCGCGCCACGACTTCGGCAATTTCTTCTTCGCCGACTTTGTTGCGCAGTAATCGAGGCGTCGTTTCGGTTTGTTCAGCCGATTGCGCTTGCTGCAACTGGCGCTCAAGCTCTGGAATACGGCCATATTGCAATTCAGACATCCGCGCCAGATCACCCGCCCGGCGCGCGGTTTCAAAATCGATGCGCGCATGATCGAGCTGCTCTTTCACCTTCGCACTGCCCTCGACCATCAGCTTTTCAGCCTTCCAGATTTCTTCCAGTTCGCTGTATTCACGGCCGAGGCGGTCAATTTGCTCTTCCAAATCGGCCAAGCGCTTGAGACTGGCCTCATCTTTTTCTTTCTTGAGCGCGACCTGCTCTATTTTGAGTTGAATCAAGCGTCGCTCCAGCCGATCCATCTCCTCCGGCTTGGAATCGATCTCCATGCGTAGACGCGAGGCGGCCTCATCGATCAGATCAATGGCTTTGTCCGGCAATTGGCGGTCGGTGACATAACGGTGGGAAAGTGTCGCCGCGGCCACGATGGCCGGATCGGTGATTTCTACCCCATGGTGGACTTCGTAGCGCTCTTTCAGGCCGCGCAGAATGGCGATGGTGTCTTCCACGCTCGGCTCATCGACCAGCACTTTCTGGAACCGTCGTTCGAGGGCGGCGTCTTTTTCGATGTATTGGCGGTATTCATCCAGGGTGGTCGCGCCGATGCAGTGCAGCTCGCCACGCGCTAGGGCGGGTTTGAGCATATTGCCTGCATCCATCGCGCCATCGGATTTGCCTGCACCGACCATGGTATGAATTTCGTCGATGAACAAAATCACGCGGCCTTCCTGCTTGGCGACATCGTTCAATACGCCTTTGAGGCGTTCTTCGAAATCACCCCGGAATTTAGCACCGGCCAGCAACGCGCCCATGTCGAGCGAAAGCACACGCTTGTTCTTGAGGTTTTCCGGCACTTCACCGTTAACAATGCGCTGCGCCAGCCCTTCGACAATGGCGGTTTTGCCCACGCCCGGTTCACCAATCAACACTGGATTATTCTTGGTGCGGCGTTGCAAAACCTGAACCGCACGGCGGATTTCCTCATCGCGACCAATCACCGGATCGAGCTTGCCTGCTTCCGCCCGCGCGGTCAGATCGATACTGTATTTTTCGAGCGCCTGACGAGATTCTTCGGCGTTGGCATCGTTTACCGATTCGCCGCCGCGCAAGGTCTCGATTGCCTTTTCGACCGCACCCTTGCTCACGCCCGATTTACGCAGCAGCTCTCCCAGCGCGCCTTTATCTTCAGCGGCGGCCAGCACAAACAATTCGCTGGAAATGAACTGATCTTTGCGCTGTTGCGCCAGCTTGTCGGTCACGTTGAGCAGGCGGGAGAGATCGTTGGAAAGATGCACCTCGCCCGCCGCCGCGCCGGAAACCGCCGGCAAGTGATCAAGCAACTCGCCCAATTGGGAACGCAGCATCCCGATGTTCACGTCCGATTGGGTGAGCAGGTGCCGAACCGTGCCGCCTTCCTGATCGATCAGCGCCAAAAAAAGATGCGCGGGCTCGATGAACTGATGGTCCCGGCCCACGGCCAACGACTGTGCATCAGCCAATGCCATTTGAAATTTGGCGGTCAATTTATCCATTCGCATGCGTCAACCCTCTGAAATCATGTTTAATGTCGCTGATATGGCCGCGTTTTGCGCAAATTCAAGCGTTGTCCGTCCTCATTTTTCCTCAAGGAACGCTCATTTCAACCCATCGAAAAGATGCTCGCGTTGAAGCCAGGCAGCGCCCGTTGCAGCGAAAAATAAATCAGGACCAATTCGTTCGACGATGCACCCGAGACCGCATCTGATCAACCAAGCAAGATGCTCTGGTATTTTGCCGTCGCATTTATTATCATTATTTATACATGATAAATTTATCAACAGACGAGGCGATCACCATGCAACAAACCCACTTTGACGAAAAATACCCGGTCTATGAACTCACGCTCCCCAAAAGCGAGACAACAGCCGTCAGCGCGAGTGACATCATTTCGCGACTGAAGGCCAATGTGGACAGCAATCCCAGCGCGGCCTTCATCGGCCTGTTTGATCATTTCGCGCACACGAAGAATCTGCCGGAAGGCGAAATCGCCGATGGCATTCTGGCGGCTCAGCACATCATTTTCTGTTTTGGCATCAAACTGCCCGGCCCGCGCGTCATGGCCGTGCGACCCCGCTCCATTGGCGTGACCGAGTTTGCCGATCAGTTCGTGATTAATTTCATGGAACCGCCCATGCCGATGGCGACGAATGCCATGGAAAGCTGGGTGAATGCGCTGCGCGATCGTTGATCGCGCGCGCTGATCACAACCTAAAAAAAACCGGCGAGGCCCATGCCTCGCCGGTTTTTTTAGGCCCTGTTGGCTAGTGTACTGTTTCGCTCTTGGAGGTACTTTCAGAGCCCTCCGAATGCGTCAGGACAAGGCGCCGTGCGCAGGCAATGGCCCACACCCTTGGCAAGCACGGCAACGCCGTCATGGCGCATTCGGTGGTCTCCCTTCTGGCGAGCCGCTGGCCGATCATCTGAGGCGTTGCGCCCGCTTGTAAGGGGGGTGGCCCTTGCTGCGCGAGCGCGCCTTGCATCTAATCGGCCAGCGACTCGCTGAAAGCACCTCCAAGAACGAAACTGTACACTTGATCAGGAATGTACCGTCGTGGATTCCGCCGATTGTGATGGCTTCATCCGTGCGGCCGCCGTGACCGGTAGCGAGTGAATCAATGTCCGAACATCCAAGCGATCTGCACTTTCCTTCGCCCAATTTACAAGCTCCAGTGCTCCATTCGTCTGTTCGATGATAGCGGTGCAATGCTCGACCCAGTCGCCGGAGTTGGCGTACAGGATGGAGCCATCTTGACGCAGGTTAGCGTGATGAATGTGGCCGCACACGACGACGTCCACGTCTTGTTCGCGCGCGTGGCGAATCGCCGCGGTTTCGAATTTTTCGATGTAGGTCCGGGCATTGGGCACCTGATTCTTGATCGCGAGCGACAGCGACCAATAGCCTTTGCCCAGCAGGCGGCGAATGCGTGTGCTGATCCGGTTCAAGCCCATCAGCAACTCGTAACCGGCGTTGCCGATCCATTTAAGTACCCGACTGTGCCGCACGACACCATCAAACTCGTCCCCGTGGAGGATCAGCGCCTGACGCCCATCGGCCAGGGTGTGTCGGTATTCACGGTGAATCTGTACACCGCCGAGTTCGGAACCCAGATAATCCCGGAAAAATTCGTCGTGATTACCCGGCACAAAGACCACCTGCGTGCCTTGAGCGGCCAGCTCCATCACACGCTGCAACAACTGGGTATTGAGCAAAGGCCAGTGCCAGCGGCTGGTCTTCATCTTCCAGATATCGAAGATATCCCCGTTCAGAAAGAGATATTCGCAACGGATATGTGACAGGAAATCGAGCAGATATTCCGCCCGAGCATCCTTGGTGCCGAGATGAACATCGGAAATAAAAACACTGCGGTAGGACAGAAGGCCAGCATTCTGCGACATGAGTGATCACTCCAACCGTTGGATAATGAGCACATTTAGCCGCAGGCAGGTGACATAACGATGTGATTTTGATTTCAGTTTTCTTGCAATCGATAGATTCGGACCCGAACAACCGATCAGAAAAATTTGAATAAGGCAGAAACAATTCATTTCCGCCCAATCCGGTTGGGCATAGACTCAAAACTTTTATTTCGACCCCCCCGACAAGATCAACTCCGGCCTGTACTGGATTCGCTCACTCATCCAGCCGCTGATGGATTCTCCGTACAACGAAGCCCCGGAGATGATGAACATTGTTGTTGTGATTCACGGCACCGAGATCGTGACCCTGGCGAAGAAGAACTATCAGAAATACAAGGTTGCCGTTGATCGAATGAACTATTACCACCAGCTCGGTGTGCAATTTCATATCTGCGGGCTCGCGTTGCACGATTTCGACTACACGCCAGAGGACATGCAGGATTTCGTGAAAATCGTACCTTCTGCCTTTGCCGATCTGGCCGGTTTACAGCAAGAAGGTTACGCCCTGATCACGCCGCGCATCTTCACCAAGCAGGTGAATACCCAAGACATCAGATAAGGCGAGCAATCAAGTCGGGGTGCGCCGTTTGAGATCAGCGTGGCGGCTGACCAATCGATCGAGAAACAAAATCCCGTCCAGATGATCGACTTCATGCTGGGCGATGCGCGCCTCAAAGCCGGACATGGTGAACGTGCAGGGCTTGCCATTGCGATCTTGCGCCTTGAGTTCGATTTTCTCGGCACGTATGACCTTGCCGGTGTAATCGGGCACCGAAAGACAGCCTTCGCGGCCCACGGCGAAACCATCCCACGCGGTAATTTCCGGATTGATCAAAACCAGATGGCCGTGGTTATCGACGGGACGGCGCGCGCGGGTCGCATCGACAATGCAAATGCGCTGCAACACGCCAACCTGTGGGGCTGCGATGCCCACAGCACCCGGCCCGCCGGAACAGGTTTCGATTAAGTGATCGATGAACGATTGCATCTCGGGATTAAATGTGTCGACCGGTTCGCAACCCGTTTTCAATCGCTCGTCGGGATAAGTCAAAATTTCTAGGCTCGCCACCGTTACCCCCGAACCGTATCCAAGGGTGTGATACGAACAGATAGCTCCTGCACGCCCAACCCGGCGACAGCCTGTTCGATCGCATCAATGCCCTGACTTGCTTCACCCTCGATCTGCATGATGTAGATTGGCGCTGTGGCCGTACCCCCCACATCGGAGCGCAAATCAAGAATATTCAAGCCTGCTTCGGCCAATGCTGCGGTCACCTCGGCCACGATTCCGGCACGGTCGGCCCCATGTACGGTGACCAGAACATCCGGGGCAATCACCTGATGCAGCGCCGCATCGGTCTCGTCCACATGCAGCTTGAGGTGAAACTCAACCCGCACAGATTCGAGTAAACCGATCACGTCCTCGGGCGAGCCCGCTCCGCGCACCATCATCATGATGGCAAACTGATTCCCCAGACGCATCATCGAGGCTTCGCCAAGCTGCGCGCCCGCGGCGAACAATACTCGGGTCACATTCGCCACGATCCCGGGACGATCTTCGCCCACCAGGGTCAAAATCAACCATTTGTTTTGCATTACCTGTTCCATTATCCGTTCCTCTTCATCTGTTGACGCTCAATGGGCATCACGCCAAATCAGCGTCGCCATGCGCCCCGTCCGGCCGCCATCACGTCGGTAAGAATAAAACAGATCCGGCGAACGCACGGTACATAAATTACCGCCGCTAATCCGCTTCAAACCAGCGCGCCTCAGCCGTTGCCGTGCCAATGCGGGCAGATCAGCCAAATATTTTCCAGCTTCGCCCGTAGGTACAAATGCGGTTTGCGCTTCCGGTAAAACAGCCATGAATGCCGAACGTACTTCTTCGCCCACCTCGAAACTTTCCGGCCCGATGGCCGGCCCGATCCATGCCTGAATCGATTCGGGCGATGCCCTGAATCGGGCCAAGGTCGATTCCAAAACACCGGCAGCCAAGCCGCGCCAACCAGCATGAGCCACGGCCAGCTCAATCCCGTCTAGGCTGGCAAAGGTCACCGAAAGGCAATCGGCCGTGAGCACACTTAATACCACGCCGGGTTGATCGGTATAAGCCGCATCGGCTGTGGCGCAATCGCCAGAACAGGAAGTTGCGCTGCGTTCATCCGCCACAGCCACGCCGTGCACCTGATTCAACCACATTGGTTCGGAAGGCAAGGCGAGCGACACACACAACCGGGCACGATTCTCGGCGACCGCCACGGGGTCATCTTCCACATGGGTCGCCAGATTGAGATGATCGAACGGCGGATGGCTCACGCCACCGGAACGGGTGGTTACACAGGCATGAACGCCGGGTGGGGGCGTCCAGTCAGCCTTGATGATTTCCACCAGACGCCCCATGCCGATCAGCCATCATCTCGCACGTAAAACACTTCCGCTTCATCGCCATCGTCATCTTCTTCATCCGTCACACGACGATGCAGGTTATCGCGGTATTCGGTCAACAGGGCAATCAGTTCGCGCATATCGTCTGGCATCGGTGCCTCGAAGCGCATCTGTGTGCCGGTGACCGGATGCGCCAGCGTTAGGTATCGGGCATGCAAGGCCTGACGCTCGAAATGCCGCAGTACGTCGATCAGGGCGGTTGAAGCGCGCGGTGGTATTCGAGGGCGCCCACCGTAGACCGGATCGCCGATCACCGGATGACGAATATGCGCCATGTGGACGCGAATCTGATGGGTACGGCCGGTTTCCAGTTGCACGCGTAACCAGGTCTGCTCGCCGTAGTGCTGCAACACCCGATAGTGGGTGACGGCGCGCTTGCCGGTCGCCGTGACCGCCTGACGCTGACGGTCACGCGGATGACGCCCGATCGGCGCGTCCACCGTACCGCCCGCGACGACGTGCCCCATCACGACCGTGTCGTATTCACGCCGAATCTTACGCGCCGCCAGGTTCTCGACCAGAATTTTGTGCGCAGCCAGTGTCTTGGCAACCACCATCACGCCGGAGGTCTGTTTGTCCAGCCGATGCACCACGCCTGCGCGGGGCACGGAAACCAGACTCGGATCATGGAACAGCAGTGCGTTGACCAATGTGCCGTCCGGATTACCCGCCGCTGGATGCACCACGATATCCGGCGACTTGTTCAACACGATGATCGCGTCGTCTTCGTAAATGATATCGAGGGGAATATCCTGCGGCACGGCCGCTACCGCCTCCTCGATTTCGGCCAGAAGTTCAACCGACTCGCCCCCCAGAACCGTCGCACGCGGACGTGCCACCTCGCCATCCAGCAAAATCTCGCCGGACTTGATCCAGTCCTGAATCCGGCTTCGGGAATAATCCGGCCAGCATTTGGCCAGAGCCTGATCCAGCCGTTGGCCGGCACACTCGGGAGGGATCAGTAGGGTTTCTTCAAGATGCATGTCGGTTCCAAAAAATAATACGCCAATGGTGTCGATGGAAGATCGAACCGATTCAGAAAATCATTACTGCGATAACCCACACAGCCGAGTTGGTCAAGGCGGCTTGGTTTATGTGCGCTAATCTGCGAATATGGTGCGCTTAAATATACCCGCCACAGTTTCTAGATCAGGATTCACTCCAGTATGTCTGCCCAAGCCCCTTGGTATCAAGTATTCCTCAGTCAAAAACTCTACAGCGGCATTCTTCTGGCCGCTGCCATCGGCCTGACGAGCGGTTGCTCGTGGTTCTCAAAGAATTCCGATCAGGATCAGGCCGAACTCGCCGACCCGACGGTTTCTGCAGCCCAGCTTTACGATGAAGCCTCCAGCGCCATGCGCAGGGATGACTACGGCACAGCCATCAAGAAATTCGAAACCTTGGAAGGGCGCTACCCGTTTGGTGCCTACACCGAACAGGCGCAACTGGAAGTGGCCTACGCCTACTACAAATACAACGAGCCAGATTCTGCTATCGCGGCGGCCGATCGCTACATCCAGATTCACCCGCAGGGTAAAAACGTCGATTACGCGCTCTATATCAAAGGTCTGTCCAACATGGATCGCGGCGACTCTCTGATCAACAAGATCGCCAAACCAAACCTCGCTTATCGCGATCAAAGCATCCTGCACAACGCGTATGCGGCTTTTTCCGAGCTCGTCACTCGTTTCCCGGACAGCAAGTATGTCGATGATGCCAGTGTCCGCTTGATCAAGATTCGCAACGATCTGGCCGAACATGAAATCTACGTAGCGCGGTATTACATGAAACGCGGCGCTTGGTTAGCCGCAGCCAATCGCGCGCAAACCGCACTCAGCAAGTACAACGGCTCAACCTCAACCATCCCCGCGTTGGAAATCCTGATTTCCGCATACAAGAAGTTGGGGCTCAAAACAGAAGCTGCCGATGCGGAGCAAATTCTCAAAGCGACCCGCGCTGCCAACAAGATTCCTGCGCCCAAGGCCTGATCCGTTCCTGCAACGCCTCTAGCGGCCTTTGGTCGCTAACCATCCAGACACGAAAGATCTGAAACACCTAAGCCCCAAGGTTCCCGTCATGGACGAACGCGACGACACCCGCCCCAAGCTGCAAAACTCACCCAGAAAAGTCCTGTTTGCCAGCCTGATCGGCACCACCATCGAGTTTTTCGACTTTTATATCTACGCCACTGCCGCCGCTTTGGTGTTTCCAAAATTATTCTTCCCTGAATCGGACCCAACGACGGCCGTCCTACAATCACTGGCAACGTTTGCCATTGCCTTCTTTGCCCGACCGGTCGGCGCTGCCCTGTTCGGGCACTTCGGTGATCGCGTCGGCCGTAAAGCCACCCTGGTCGCCGCTCTGCTGACGATGGGGCTATCGACCGTGGCGATCGGCCTGCTCCCGACCTACGACAGCATTGGCGTCGTCGCCCCTACCCTACTTGCACTGTTTCGCTTCGGCCAGGGCTTGGGGCTGGGCGGCGAATGGGGTGGCGCGATCCTGCTGGCGACCGAAAACGCCCCGCCGGGAAAACGCGCCTGGTACGGCATGTTCCCTCAATTGGGCGCGCCGATTGGCTTCATTCTTTCCAGCGGCATCTTTCTGTTGCTGACCGCGTTTCTGACCGACCAACAATTTTTCGACTTCGGTTGGCGCATCCCTTTTCTTGCCAGCGCGGCACTGGTGATCGTGGGGTTGTACGTACGACTGAAAATCACCGAAACTCCTGCCTTTCAGGAAGTGGTTGAACACAACACACGGGTCAAAACACCGATTGCCACGGTGTTTAAAAGCCACTGGAAGCCCTTGATTGCAGGCACGGTCATTGCCTTGGCGACATTTGTGACCTTCTACCTGATGACTGTGTTTGCACTGACCTACGGCACGGCGAAAAACGGTTTGGGCTACAGTCGTGAAACCTTCCTGTTCGCCCAACTGTTTGCGGTCTTGTTTTTTGCGATCACCATTCCCGTTTCCAGCCTGATTGCGGATCGATTCGGTCGGCGTTTGACGCTGATCGTGATCACAATCGCGATCTTTTTGTTCGGCTTTGCGCTGGCCCCACTGTTCGGTTCCGGCAATCTGACGGGCGTTGTGGTGTTTCTGGTGCTTGGACTGGGACTGATGGGGCTGACCTACGGTCCGCTCGGCACACTTCTCTCTGAGCTGTTTCCGACAGCCGTGCGCTACACCGGCACATCAATGGCGTTCAACCTGTCCGGGATTTTCGGCGCCTCGCTCGCACCTTATGCGGCCACGTGGCTTGCCAGCCACTATGGGCTTAACTATGTGGGCTATTATCTCTCGGCCGCTGCCGCACTGACCTTGCTCGGCCTGCTCTCCATCAAGGAGACCAAGGATAAAACATTCCACTGAGCAGCAGGCGAGGGCGTTACTCCCACCCGCCAAAATCCCGAACACCTACCCGGGTACTTACTCGGTAGTAGTTTGTTCGGTAATCACGGGAATCAACATCGACGCCGGACGATAACCCGGCACCGCGCTGCCGTCCGGCAGGATTATATAGGGCGTACCACTCATGCCCAACTGCTCTGCCAATGCCATGTTCGCGTCGATCATGCTGTCCTTGCAGGCATCACCCGACAGGGGCTTGCGCGCCATCGCGATATCCACGTTCTTGATCTTGTCCTTGCTGCACATGATCTGCGAGGACTCGACATAGCCAGGCGAGCCCTTGCCCGCACGTGGCGTCAGGATGGTTTGAACTTCGATACCGGCTTTTTGCAGGGCCGGAATTTCACGATGCAATTTCTCGCAGAACGGGCAGGTCGGATCGGTCAGAATGGTGACCGTACCCTTTTTGGCGCCGTCGGCCGCAAAAATGACCTTGTGGTCTGTCGGCACGGTTTTAAGCAGCGCGACGCGCTCCTGATCACGGACTTTTTCGGTCAGATTGACCTGATTCTTGAGATCCAGCAGATTACCGGCGAACAGGTAGTGTCCGTCGGCAGTAACGTAGGCAATCTGCCCTTTGGAGACGATCTGGTAGATCCCTTTGATTGGGCTGGGTGCCACACTGTCGATTGGCAGTTGGGCCATCGATTGAGCCAACTCCTTGCGGATCGTCTGCTCATCGCTGGCCTGATCTGCCCGCGCCATCGAGACGGATGCCATGACGGTCGAGGTGGCCATCGCCCCAAAAAACAGAGCGCGGAAAGTCACGGAACGGGAAAAACTCATGTCAGATCACTCTAAATAAAAAACCAAGGTAAAAATCTGGAATCAGCATAGCTTATCCACGGGGATGATGCTGTGCGTGCAATGCTTTCAGACGCGTGGTCGCCACGTGGGTATAAATCTGCGTGGTCGATAGATCCGCATGCCCCAACAGCATCTGCAATACCCGCAAATCAGCCCCGTGGTTCAGCAAGTGAGTCGCAAAGGCATGACGCAGGGTATGCGGCGAAGGCAGCCGCGCCAAGCCAGCCGCTAGGGCGTGGTGCTTGATGCGGTACCAGAACGCCTGACGCGTCATGCCATCGCCGCGCTCGGTGACGAATACGTTCGCGGACTCACGCCGCCCCAGCAACCCTGACCGCGCCTCGCGAAGATAACGACTCAACCAGACGATCGCCTCATCGCCGATGGGCACCAATCGATCCTTGTTGCCTTTACCCGTTATACGCAACACGCCCTGCACGAGGTTAATCTGACCAAATTGCAGGCCGATGAGTTCCGTCACACGCAGGCCACTGGCATACAGCAACTCCAGCATCGCCCGATCCCGAAGCCCGATGGGCTCGGACACATCGGGCGCGGCAAGCAGGCGCTCAACCTCATTTTCCGAAAGCGCGTAGGGCAATGCACGCGGCAAACGGGGCGCTGCCAGGGCGGTGGTCGGATCATCCGTGCGTAGATTCTGCTGGCGCAACCAGCCGAAAAACCGCTTCAAGGATGAGCGCAAACGCGCGATTGATCGTGCCGATTGCCCGGAACTCATCCGCTCGCCAAGCAGCCGGGGCAAATCCTCTGCCGAGACTTCGTTTAGCCGCAAACCGGCACGCTGCCAGTCCAGTGCGGCCAGACGCAAATCGGAACGGTAGGCGCTCTGCGTATTTTTGCTCAAACCCTCTTCCAGCCAGAGCGCGTTGATGAATTCGTCGATCAGCCGTGCCGTATCATCATGCAAAACATGCTCATGAATTACATGGTGGGTTGGCGCACTCAATGTAAGCCCCCTCGATCAATCATCGGCAAGACTCGCCCAAAAGGCGGTGGCTGCACTGTCGCAGGCCGCCCCCGAGTAGTCCGCAACAGAGCTGACGGCACGAGCCAAAACACGGGGAAACGCGGCGCTTGCTCGGGATACTGCCCAATAAGATCGGTGCAATACACCAAGGCATCCACGCCTGAATCGCCATTCAATCGAGAAAACACCGGACGAAAATCTGTCCCGCCTCCGCCCGTTTCCGGCAATGTCAGCGCACCCGACAGGATCCGGTCGTCATGAATCCGGTTATCGCAGGTCAACAGGCGCAACTGAACATTCAGCTTCCCTCGGAGTTGTTCCGCGTCAAACAGAAATTGCCGCACCCAAGCCGGATCGATCGAACCACTGACATCCAGCGCCAACACCAGATTCAACCGTTTTCCCGCCAGGCGGGGCAAAATGAACGGCTCAACCTGCCGCCTCGACGGACGACCAAACTGCCAGCGTTGATAAACACGCGAGACAAGCCACAGCTCCAACACCGCGCGCCAGTCGGTCGAATCATCACGTTTTATAATCGCGCCCGCCGCGCCATTGAAACCAGAAGAGGATCGACCATCGGTGGATTGCCGCGCCGCCACCACCTTGGCGGCCTGCTGCGCATCGAAATCGGTCGGTTCATCAGAGTCATCCTCTGCAATGGACGATGTCATATCCCGAGATGCAGCTGCGTCCCGTAACGTGCTGCCCTCCGGCTCGGCGCGGGCCATGTAACTTTCACCCGGCTGGCTGAGCGGTACATCGGCCCAGATCCCGTGATGATCATCATGCCAACTGGCCGCATCAGGGGGCACACCCAGAGAAACCAGAAAATCGGTTACCTCGACATCAAGACGCGCGTCAACGGCAGCCGGATGCCAGCGCCACGTGCGATGCCCCAACGCTGCATGCGCCGCCAGGTGCAATAACGCATGGTGCAACTCCTGCGTGCTTGCTTGCACCAGCCAGTCCTGCCGAAGCACCACAATGCAGTCTGCCAGCCCGACTGCGCCCCCCTGCCGTACCACCACACAAGGTTCAGGCAGGGCACGGATCAAGGCGGGCCAACGAGCCGCCATCGCTCGGCGGGCCAGATGCCAACGGGTTTCATCCGGCACTTGGGGCTGCTCCAAACCCTTCGACAGGGGCCTTGGCACCGCGCACACTCACCCAGTTCGAAAAGGCGGGCTCGTCGAACAAGCGATCCCCTTCAATCTGATGCAATTGTTCGATCAAACTGAAACTGAGGCGATCATCCGGCAACTCAACCGCCAATTTCAACGCCTCGTCGATACGGATCCGTCCCTGATTCCGGGCAGTCAAAATGGCCCGGACCGCATCCATTTGCGCGGTTACATCGGTCAGTTGCGCCAGACTGCCCGGCTCATTCAACCAACCGGCGACCGAGAACCCATCTTGTTCGCCGCCACCAACAAATTCGGCCAATGCCGCAGCCGCCTCGCGCCCCACACAGGCCGCGACATGGATCAAGGTTGTTTCATCGAACCCGGAAGAACTCGACCGGGCGCGCCGTTTGATCACCCGATCGGCAAATACCCAACTGCGCGGGCTGGGGAACGCCTTGACCTCTGGTTCTGGAAGAAACCGCGCTAACCAGTGCGGTTGTTCGGCCATAAAATCCCGCAGCACAGGATCAATACCCTGCCGCGCAGCCCACGCCAGCCAGGCATCTACATCAGCCTGAAGTTCCACATGCATGAAGCGGTTGGCCAATGGCGCGGGCATGACATAGGTAATGCCCCGATCATCCAGGCGGTTGCCAGCGGCCACGATGCTCCAGCCTTCAGGCAGGCGGTAAGCGCCCAACCGTCGATCAAGAATCAATTGATAAGCCGCAGCAGCCACAGGCGGCGGTGCGGCATTGATTTCATCGAGAAACAACACGCCGTGCATGCCATCGCGGGCCTCATCCGGCAACTCATCCGGCGGTATCCAGCGGACCTTGCCGTTGTCGTGCAGGGGTATGCCGCGCAGGTCGGTGGGTTCGAGCTGGGAAAGCCGCAGGTCGATCAATGGATAACCCTGCACCGCCGCCGCATCGCGCACGAGATCGGATTTACCGATCCCCGGCGCGCCCCAGATCATCAAGGGCACCGCCCACTCTGGGGCAGTCAGTGTCTCGGATAGCAATTCGGCCAATGCGGGGGCATCGAGCGAGGGGACGGTTTGTTCAAAACTCATGGTCAAAACTCATGTTCAATAATCAGGGGTGACTCGCTCAAATCGGCTCGATTCTGGGGGTATCAAGGTAACCCCTGATAAGCCAACTATGGTCAATGAGGCCCGCATTTGGCAAAATTGCGGGTTCACTCATACAGGTCGCGTTGTTCGCAGCGGACCGATGCAGAAAGCCAGTCAAAGAAACTCAGGGGTATGTCATGAATAATCTCGAATCGATTCTAACGGAAAACAGGGTATTCCAACCCAACCCCGAGTTTGCAGCCCACGCACGAATTGGTTCTCTGGATGCCTACAACGCACTGGTCGCCGAAGCTCAAAACGATTACGAGGGCTTCTGGGCCCGTCAGGCCCGTGAATTTTTAACCTGGGATACGCCGTTCACCACCATTCTCGACGATTCGAATGCGCCGCACTATCGCTGGTTTACCGACGGCAAACTCAATGCATCAGTGAATTGCATCGACCGCCATCTGCCCGCCAAGGCACAGAAAGTTGCGATCATTGCCGAAGCGGACGACGGCAGCGTACGCGAAATCACCTATCAACAACTGCACGATGAAGTCGCCAAACTTGCCAATGGCATCAAATCGCTCGGCGTCACCAAAGGCGACCGTGTGATTATCTACATGCCGATGATCCCCGAGGCCAGCATCGCCATGCTCGCCTGCGCACGCATCGGCGCCATTCACTCGGTGGTATTTGGCGGCTTCTCGGCCGAAGCGCTGCGCGACCGGATCAACGATACGGGTGCTCGCTTGGTCATCACCGCCGACGGCGGCATGCGCGGCGGACGAACCGTGCCCCTCAAGTCTGCGGTCGACAAAGCGCTCGAAGCCGGATGTGCCAGCGTGGAGAAAGTCGTGGTATTCGAGCGCCTCGGCAATGCCGCGCTCAACGCCGGCACAGATGTCGCCTGGAGCGCACTTATTGCCGACAAGTCAACCACCTGCGACCCCGAAATGGTCGAGGCCGAACACCCGCTGTTCCTGTTATACACTTCCGGCTCCACCGGCAAGCCCAAGGGCGTACAGCACGCCACCGGCGGATTTCTTGTCAATGCTGCACTCACCAATGCCTGGGTTTTCGACCTGAACGACGACGATGTGTACTGGTGCACCGCCGATGTCGGCTGGATTACCGGCCACAGCTACGTCACCTACGGCCCGCTGGCACTTGGCGTTACTCAAGTCATGTTTGAGGGCATCCCCTCTTATCCAGATGGTGGCCGTTTTTGGCAGATGATCGAACGCCATAAAGTTTCCGTGTTCTACACCGCGCCGACTGCCATACGTGCCCTGATGAAGCTCGGCGATGACGTTCCGGCCAAGTCCGATCTTTCCAGCCTTCGCTTGCTCGGCACTGTGGGAGAACCCATCAACCCCGAGGCCTGGATGTGGTATCACCGCGTGATTGGCTCCGAGCGCTGCCCGATTGCCGACACCTGGTGGCAAACCGAAACCGGCGCCCACATGATCGCACCATTACCTGGCGCTATCGCAACCAAACCCGGCTCCTGTACGCGTCCTTTACCTGGAATCATCGCGGACATTGTCGATGACGAGGGTAACCCCGTGGGGCACAATCAGGGCGGGAATCTGGTCATCAAGAAGCCTTGGCCTTCGATGATCCGCACCATCTGGGGTGATGATGCCCGCTTCCAGCGCAGTTATTTTCCAGAAAAGCTCAAGGGTTATTACCTCGCCGGCGATTCGGCGCGCCGCGACGACGATGGCTACTTCTGGATCATGGGCCGTATCGATGACGTGCTGAACGTATCCGGCCATCGCCTCGGCACCATGGAAATCGAATCGGCGCTCGTGGCTCACCCGCTGGTGGCCGAGGCTGCCGTTGTCGGTAAACCGCATGATATTAAAGGTGAATCGATCGTCGCCTTCGTCGTCTGCAAAGGCGATCGTCCGGAGGGCGATGCCGCCGATGCCATGGTCAAAACCCTGCGCGACTGGGTTGCCGAGCAGATCGGCCCCATCGCCAAACCCGACGACATCCGATTTGGCGACAACCTGCCTAAAACCCGCTCGGGGAAAATCATGCGCCGGTTGTTGCGCGGCATCGCCATCGGCGAGTTGCCTCAGGGCGATGTATCGACACTTGAAAATCCGGCTATCCTAGAACAACTTCTCGGTAAATAACGTATAAAAAAAGGGAGTCGAACGGCTCCCTTTTATCATTGCATCCCGATCACAACCCCAAAGCACAGGAAGGTCTTGTCGTGTCTACCTCAGAAAACTCCGTCAGTCGCAAAGTCAAGGTTTGGGACCTCCCGACTCGTCTGTTTCACTGGTTGCTGGTCATCGGGGTGTTTGCCATGTGGCTGACCGCCGATGTACTGGACCGACTCGGACTGCATATGGCCATCGGTCTCGCCCTGCTCGGCCTGATTGTGTTCCGGCTTGTCTGGGGATTCATCGGCAGCGATACCGCTCGGTTTGCACAATTCGTGCGTCATCCGAGACATACGCTTGCGTATCTTAGAGGAGTAAATCGAGGCGTCTGGCTCGGGCACAATCCCTTGGGGGCATTGTCAGTGCTCGCCCTCATCTTCTCGGTAATGGTGCAACTGGTGACCGGCCTATTCGCCAATGATCAGATTTTCAATGAAGGACCGCTTTCAGATTACGTCTCCGAAAGCACGCAAGATCTCATGAGTCTGATTCACGGGATTAATTTTAACGTGTTACTGGGCTTGATTGCGCTCCACTTGCTGGCGATTGCCTTCCATCAATTCAAAAAGCACGAGCCGTTGGTTCAAGCCATGATTACCGGCAAACGCGCGCTTCAACCCGATGAAACGGTGCAAAACCAAAACTTACGCTTTGCGGGCTGGTTTGCCTTTGTTATCGCCGCCCTTATCGGCGTCGGCGTCTGGTACCTGATGAGCTACCACGCATCAATGGTTGCGGGCTGGCTGGGGCTGCATTGAAACCACGCCAATAATTTGCCAGCGGGCACATCTTGCCCGAAGACTTTTTAACAAATCACCCGTTCAGTCGCCTTAAGCATAATCGAAGCATCAGCGTCCAACGAGCACAACTGGCAGCGTCGCTATTCGAATCGAATAATGCAGAAATGCCTGGACTGAAACAGACTGACGTAAACGCAACCCGATAGTAGTAAGCATAAAAAAACCCGCCACAATGGGCGGGTTTTTCGCGGGCCCGGCAAGCGGGCTCTGCGGACAATTAACGCTTGGAGAACTGAACCGCGCGGCGAGCTTTACGCAGGCCGACTTTCTTACGTTCCACTTCACGCGCATCACGGGTCACAAATCCAGCAGTACGCAGCTTGCCGCGGAAGCTTTCATCGTACTCCATCAACGCACGGGTCAGACCGTGACGAATCGCACCTGACTGACCGCTGGGGCCGCCACCGGCTACGGTGCAGAACACATCGAAGCGGTCGCCCACTTCGAGCAGTTCCAAAGGCTGACGAACGACCATGCGTGCCGTTTCACGACCGAAGAAGTCTTCGATGGTTTTACCGTTGATGGTGATCGTGCCGTTACCAGGACGAAGAAAAACCCGTGCCGCAGATGTTTTGCGACGACCGGTACCGTAATTTTGGGTGACTGCCATGACTGATGATTCTCCGATCAGATATCAAGCGGTTTAGGTTGCTGCGCCGCGTGGTTGTGCTCGCCGCCGGCATAAACTTTAAGTTTGCGGAACATGTCGCGACCCAACGGGTTCTTGGGCAACATGCCTTTGACGGCCATTTCGATAACACGCTCAGGCGCACGATCGATCATTTTCTCGAACGTGAAGTGCTTCATGTTACCGATGAAGCCGGTATGGAAGTGGTACATCTTGTCTTGTGCTTTGTTGCCGGTGACTTTGACGTCTTTCGCGTTCACGATAATGATGTAATCGCCGGTATCCACGTGCGGCGTGAACTCAGCTTTATGCTTGCCACGCAGACGACGCGCCACTTCAGTCGCCAAGCGTCCGAGGGTTTTGCCTGATGCGTCGATCACGAACCAGTCGCGCTTGACTTCTGCCGACTTGGCGGAAAATGTTTTCATTTATATAGCTCCCAAAGAAGCGAAAAGAGTGCCGAAAAACGGACATTAATTCAAAGAGGCGGCGATTCTAGCGAAACAAGTCGCCGCTGACAAGTGATTCTGATGCCGAGTTCGACATTTGGTAACGAACCCAATTTCTTCCGACAAATTTTCCGGACAAAAAAAGAGCCGGCGCAAGGGCCGGCAACAAGAACCACCAAAGGAAATCAGCAATTAACGGTATTAGAATAAACTAAAATACTAAGGAATTGCAAATATATTTCACACCGTTCTTTCGACCGGCCTCCCGGCTTGCCTAGAACAGTGCCGCATGGTTTGATGCGCGCATGGACACGCCAACCCATTCCACCAATCGCTCACCCGTAAAGATGCGCATCAAACACCATGCGCTCGACTGCGTGATGTGCGGCATCTGCGTCCCCCACTGCCCCACCTTTGCCCTGTCTCAGAATGAAGCGGACGGCCCGCGCGGACGCATCAGTCTCGCACTCGGTTTGGCGGGCGGCACACTCGCGCTTGATGCGGGCGTAGTGGCGCATCTCGATGGCTGCCTGACCTGCCGTGCCTGCGAATCGGTTTGCCCCTCGCTCGTGCGCTATGGCGGACTCATCGACGAGGTTCGCGATGCGCTGGCGCACGATGAATTCGAACCGGCCGCAGCCAATGCACGACCGCGAGCCGCCTCAAGACGCTGGATTTGGCTGCGCCACTATGTATTGAGTCAGCGACAGGTCTTCGGCGCAATTTGGACTGCACTCTTCTTGCTGGAGCGATTAAAGCTTGCCCCCATGATGCGTCGCTTTGGCGGTCGAATGGGGCAAATCCTGCCGCCCGCACTTCCCCGGCGATTCCGTCCGAGTGCCATCAAAAGCCCCTCCCCCGCGCCAGAAGCCGCAACCAAAACCGTTGGGCTTTTTATCGGCTGCACGGGCGAGGCGTTAAACAGCGATGCCGTGCGCGCCAGCATCAAGGTGCTCAGCGCCCTGGGTTATACGGTGGAAATTCCTACCGCTCAAGTTTGCTGCGGCGCCATGCACCAGCACGGCGGCGACATCTTTGAGGCAACCCGTCTGCGTGCGGCAAACCGCACGGCTTTTACCAACGGGAACCTAAGCGCTATCGTTGCCATCGGCACCGCCTGCGCGGGCGAACTTCAACGAGAACCAAGTGATGTACCTTTTATGGAAATCACGGATTTTCTCGCCCAAGTTCCTGCTGACCGATGGCCCCAGTTGCAACCGATCCCGGCGCGCGCAGCCATTCATTTGCCTTGCAGCCAGACTCGCGTGCTTAAACAACCGCACAGCACCGAGCAACTGCTGGAAAGAATCCCTGCGCTGAATCGCGTACCACTGGCCACCAATGACCGCTGCTGTGGGGCGGCCGGAATGCATGTATTAATGTATCCCGATCAGGCCGATGCCCTACGCGCGCCAAAACTTGAAGAAGTGAAGCATCTAAAGCCGGATTTTGTGGTTTCGGCCAATATTGGCTGCGCGACGCACATCGCCGTCGGCCTGGGCACAGCAGTTCTGCACCCGGTGGAATTAATTGCAAATTCAATTGGATAGGTTTTCGCATTGAGCAAGTCATTCTCACCAAACCGAATCCCAGCCAGAGAAAGAGTGATAAACACGCTCTTTTCAGTGTTCTTATTATCCTATGGGAGTTATGGAATCTGGTTTAACGACCTGTACATTCCAATACCCAGCAAACATGGCCACAACACAGGTATTCATCTGCATGATTTATCCGCATGGGTAATGTATGGCGCATTCATTAGCGCCAGCCTTGTCATGCTGGCGGTAGTTTTTGATCACTACGACAAACGTGACAATGAAATCAACTACAAACGAATTGCAGATTTGTTTCGCGTCATTGGTTGGAATTTTTTTAGTCTCTCGCTGATGATCGCTTTCATCCAGTTTCTTCAGCGTTAGCCTCGCGCTTCAGCTTTTAATCTCAAAGTCATAGGTGATATCCACGCTGCCTTTCAGCATCGCCGAGACGGAACAATATTTCTCTGCTGAGAGTTTCACGGCACGTTCGACTTGTTTCGGATCAAGGCCCGAACCCTTGACGACGTAGTGCACATGAATCTTGGTGAACACCTTGGGTGCGGCTACATCCGCGCGTTCGGCATCGAGCTCGATCCAGCAGTCTTCGACCGGCTGGCGTTGTTTGCCCAGAATGACCATCACGTCGATGGCGGTGCAGCCGCCCAACCCCATCAGCACCATTTCCATGGGCCGCGCGCCCAGATTGCGCCCGCCGATTTCCGGCGAGCCATCGAGCATGATGCCGTGCCCGCTATCGGATTCAGCCATGAATGCCATGCCTTCGACCCATTTCACCCGTGCTTTCATTTGCTTGTTCCTCCAAAAAGATGGTGCAGCGCCGCGCCCGGATCGTCGGCGCGCATGAATGCTTCGCCGATCAGGAAAGCATGCACATCGTTCTTCCGCATCCGCTCGACATCGGCTGGTGAGAGGATGCCGCTTTCGGTGACGACCAGAATGTCCGGTGGAATCTGGCTCAACAATCCGAGCGTGGTATCGAGCGTGACGTCAAACGTGCGCAGATCGCGGTTATTGATGCCCACCATGTCAATACCCAGAGCCAGAGCACGCTGCAGCTCGTTGGCGTCATGCACTTCAACCAGCACATCCATGCCCAGATCAGTGGCTTGCTGATGCAAGGCGCCCATTTCGAGATCGCTCAATGCGGCAACGATCAGCAAAATGCAATCGGCACCCAGCGCACGCGCTTCGACCACCTGATATTCATCGACCATGAAGTCCTTTCGCAGCACCGGCAACCGGCAGGCCGCGCGGGCTTCGCGCAGGTAGTCCTCATTGCCTTGAAAAAAATCATGATCGGTCAGCACGGACAAACAGGCGGCACCCCCTGCTTCGTATTGCCGAGCAATTTCGGCTGGGTGGAACGGGTCGCGCAGCACGCCCCGGCTGGGGGAGGCTTTTTTCACTTCGGCGATAACTGCCGGTTGCCCCGCAGCAATTTTTCGGCGCAATGCCGCGACAAAACCGCGCGGCGCATCCGCCTCACGAGCCAACAGTGCCAGCTCTGTCACCGGGAGAAGCGCACTGCGCTCGGCCACTTCGGCCCATTTTCTGGCGATGATTTTTTTCAGAATGTCGGGTGTATCAGTCATGTGTGGAATTCCGGCAGGCCTGTGTTTTGGCGATCAGGGCATCGAGTTTAGCCAGCGCTGCACCGGTTTGAAGAATCGACTGCGCACGGGCAATGCCCGCTGCCAACGTCTCGGTCAGATCGGCAGCGTAAATCGCCGAACCGGCATTCAGCGCAATCATATCGGCAACGGCACCCACAGTGCCGCCCAGGGCGGCTCGAATCAGCGCAACGCTTTGCGCGGGCCCATCCACCACCATGGATGCCAATGGTTGACGCTGGATACCGAATTGCTCCGGCGTGATCTGGTAACGATGGATTTTGCCTTCATGCAGTTCGGCCACTTCGGTCGCCTCAGCGAGGCTGATTTCATCCAATCCATCATGACTGTGCACCACCAGAACATGACGGGCGCCTAACAAGCGCATCACGGCGGCCAGTGGTTCGAGCCACTGCTCGGCATACACACCCAGCACCATCGACGGCGCATTGGCCGGATTGGTAAGCGGCCCGAGCACGTTGAACAGCGTGCGCACGCCCAGCTCCTTTCGTGGCACGGCGGCATGACGCATCGAACCGTGGTGTTTGGGCGCGAACATAAAGCCCACACCCAATTCACGCACACAGTCGGCCACGCAATCGGCGGACACATCCAGCGCCACACCTGCGGCTTCGAGCATGTCGGCGCTGCCGGATTTGCTCGTAATGGATCGATTGCCGTGCTTGGCGACGTGCCCGCCCGCCGCGGCGACCACAAAGCCCGAAGCCGTCGATACGTTAAATAAAGCCGAGCCATCTCCCCCCGTGCCCACAATATCCACAAGGTTTGGCACATCGACGCGCACGCCGACGGCCAGCTCGCGCATCACTTCGGCGGCGGCGGTGATTTCATCCACGGTTTCGCCTTTCATGCGCAGCGCAACCATGAAACCGGCCACTTGGACCGGGGTCGCTCCGCCGGACATAATCTGGCGCATCACGGCACGCATGTCTTCACGCGAGAGGTCGCGCCGGTCAACGGCAAGCGCGATCGCTTGGCTGATATTGAGTTCTTGGTCGAGTTGTTGTTCCATTGCCGGGTCCGCGCCTGTGGCGCCCAAAGGATGAATTCAAAATTGAAAGAGACCGAAAATACCACGCCACGCCCCGTTTGCGCCACCGATGACCGACTAATTTCAGTATACTGGGAGCCTGTCGGGCTTTAGAGAAACCGGCTGCAAATCCATCTGAACGGCTCATATTTCACCGCTTTTTTGGGCAATAGAACCCACTATTACTCTGCAAAAGCGGCAAAATCTGCCCTCGCCCAGCTGGATTTTCGCTACGATTCCTAAAGTCCGACAGGCTCCTAGCCGCCATTTACCCGCCTTCGATGAGCCAGTTATGCCGATTAAAATGAACACCCATCACGATTTATCTACGTTTCAGGGCTTGATTCTCGCCCTGTCCGAGTTTTGGGCGAATCAGGGCTGTGCCGTGCTGCAACCTTTGGATATCGAGGTCGGCGCGGGCACGTTTCACCCGGCGACATTCCTGCGGGCGATTGGCCCGGAGCCGTGGCGAGCCGCTTACGTGCAACCTTCCCGCCGCCCGACCGATGGCCGTTATGGCGAAAACCCAAACCGTTTGCAGCACTACTATCAGTTTCAGGTGCTGCTCAAACCCTCGCCAGATAACATCCAGCAACTCTACCTCGACTCGCTCGCCCTGCTGGGCTTCGACCCGCTCACGCACGATATTCGCTTCGTGGAAGATAACTGGGAATCACCCACGCTCGGTGCCTGGGGCTTGGGTTGGGAAGTGTGGCTCAACGGCATGGAAGTGACGCAATTCACCTATTTCCAGCAGATAGGCGGGCTCGATTGCCGCCCGGTTTCCGGCGAAATCACCTATGGTCTCGAACGCCTGGCCATGTACATGCAAGGCGTACAGAGCGTGTACGATTTGGTGTGGAGCAAGAGCGAGGCGGGCATCATCACCTACGGCGACGTGTACCACCAAAACGAAGTCGAGCAATCGACCTACAACTTTGAACACGCGGACACCGCCTTTTTGTTCAAGGTGTTCGATCAGGCAGAGCGCGAATCGCTGCGGCTGGTGGAGCTCGGCTTGCCCCTGCCTGCCTACGAACAGGTACTCAAGGCCTCGCACGCCTTCAACCTGCTGGACGCGCGCCGCGCCATTTCCGTCACCGAACGCCAACGCTTTATTCTGCGCGTACGCACGCTCGCCCGTGGCGTGGCCGAAACCTACTATGCCCGTCGTGAGGCTTTGGGCTTCCCGATGCTGGCGCGCAACGCCACGGCTTAATCAATCACGGCTTACTCAAGAGTTTCGCTTTTCTGGACTATCCATTTATGACTGATCGCGCCGATTTTTTATTCGAACTGGGCACCGAAGAGCTGCCCCCCAAAGCGCTGCTTCGCTTGAGTAACGCCCTGACCGAAGAACTGCTGACCGCGCTGCGCGAAGCGGGCCTGGCTTTCGGCACGCATCAAAGCTATGCCGCACCCCGCCGACTGGCCGTGCTTATTCGCGAAGTTGCTGCCAGCACGCCGGAGCAGGCCGTTGAGCGCAAGGGCCCGGCACTGGCAAGCGCTTTCGATGCAGAAGGCAAACCCAGCCGTGCACTGGAAGGCTTCGCCCGCTCCTGCGGCGTGACAGTGGATGCACTCGAAAAAATCGAAACCGATAAGGGCACGTGGCTTGTGCACCGCCACACCCAGCCGGGCAAAACTGCCGCCGAGATCATCCCCGTCGCCATTGCCCGCGCATTAGACAAGTTGCCCACGCCCAAGCGGATGCGCTGGGGCAGCCACGAGGTGGAATTTATCCGCCCAGTGCATTGGGCGGTTGCCCTGCACGGCAACACAGTGATCGATACCGAGATTTTGGGCGTGAAAGCCGGAAAAGAAACCTTCGGCCATCGCTTCCATCACCCGGCGGCCATCACCATCGAATCACCCGCCAGCTATGCAGACGTGCTGGAGAAAAAAGGCTTTGTACTTGCCGATTTCGCGGCGCGGCGAAGCAAAATTCAGGCACAAATTGAAGCCATCGCCCGCGATCTGGGCGGTACGGCACGCGTGGATGATGATCTGCTCGATGAAGTAACCGCACTGGTCGAATGGCCGGTCGCCGTGGCAGGCAAATTTGAGGAATCCTTCCTTCAAGTGCCGCACGAGGCGCTGATTTCCACCATGCAGGGCAACCAGAAATACTTCCCGCTGGTCGATGTGCAAAATCGCCTACTGCCGTGGTTTATCACCATCGCCAATATCGACAGCAAGAATCCCGCTGCGGTGCGCGAAGGCAACGAGCGCGTGATTCGTCCGCGTTTCTCCGATGCGCTGTTCTTCTGGAATGAAGACCGTAAGCACACGCTGGAATCGCATCTGGAATCGCTCAAAACCGTGATTTTCCAGCAGCGCATGGGCAGTTTGTTCGACAAGACCATCCGCGTTGAACGACTCGCCGAGTTCATTGCCGCGCAAATCGGTGGCGACGTCGCCCAGACGCGACGTGCCGCCCGCCTGTGCAAATGTGACCTGCAAAGCCACATGGTGGGTGAATTCCCCGAGCTGCAAGGCATTATGGGGCGGTACCTTGCAGCAAACGATGGCGAACCCGCGGCCGTGGCGCAAGCGCAGGACGATTACTACCTGCCGCGCCGCGCCGGTGATTCGCTGCCCGGTGATGCCGTATCCCAAGCCGTCGCCCTGGCCGATAGGCTCGATACCCTGATGGGGATTTTCGCCATCGGCCAAGCACCCACGGGCGCGAAAGACCCGTTCGCCCTGCGTCGTGCGGCGCTGGGCGTGCTGCGCATCATCGTCGAGCAACGACTCGATCTGGATCTCAAATCCCTACTGGAACAGGCGGCCAAAGGGCTGGTTTCAGTCATTCCCGAAGCGCCCGGCCATGTTCAGGCCGTGTTTGAATTCATCACCGAACGGCAATACCGTTATAGCCTCGACCGCGCCATCCGCGCCGATGTGTTCGCGGCTGTTGCCGCCGTGGGCACCACGCATCCACTGGATTTTGAGCAGCGCATGGTGGCCGTCAACGAATTTCTGAATCTGCCAGAATCCGAGCCGCTTACTGCCGGAAACAAGCGCATCCAGAACATCCTGAAAAAACAGGAACAGCCGGTCGATGGTCTGATTCAAGCCGATCTTTTGCAGGAATCGGCCGAAAAGGCATTATTTGAAGCCGTTACCAAAATGACGCCGCGCATCACCGCAGCTACCGCGGCCCGTGCCTACACCGACGCGCTCACGGAGCTGGCCCAGCTGCGGGCACCGATCGACCGCTTCTTCGATGAGGTCATGGTTATGGCGGACGACGCGGCCATTCGACACAATCGCTTGGCGCTGCTGCAACAGACCGGCGCTTTGTTCTTGAGCATTGCCGATCTGGCGCAACTTAACGGCTAGTTTTCGATGAAACAGACCATTGCCTTTATCCGCTCAACGCTCTTTCTGGCCACCAGCTACGTGGCGCTGGTGGTGTATGTGCCGGTCATGGTGTTCGGTTGGTTGCTACCTAAAAATCGGCGCTACTACGTGCTGTTCAGCTACGGGTACTTTGTATTTTGGCTTCTGCGCGTCATCGTGGGGCTGCGCTGGCAGATTGAGGGACGAGAGCATCTTGCCGGTCAACCGGGGCGGCTGATCGTCTCAAAACATCAATCCACCTGGGATTCGATGATCCTGCCCCAGTTGCTGCATCAACCCGCATTTGTGCTGAAGAAGGAATTGCTCTGGATACCGATTTTCGGGACGGGGCTGGCGGGCATGGGGCCCATCGCCATTGATCGCAAGGCCGGAACGCAATCACTCAAGCAGATCATCAAACAGGGCAAGGCGGCCATGGAACAGGGCCGCGACGTGATTATCTTCCCCGAAGGAACCCGGTACAGCCCGGACGCTGAACCCAGTTACAAGATCGGTGCGGCGATGCTCGCGCTCCAGGCCAAGGCAGATGTAATCCCCATTGCGCTCAATAGCGGGTGCCACTGGAAAAAAGGCCAGTTTCTGAAATTTCCCGGCACCATTCATGTTGTGATTGGGCAGCCTATCCCCGTTGCAGGGAAGAAAGCCGACGCGCTGACCGAAGAAATCAAGCAATGGATCGAAGGCCAGCAGCAAAGGCTGTATCGTCAGTACGGCTGCCCCAATACGGGTATTGCCGCCGAGCGTCACTCCGACCGATAAGCCGCCAGCACCCATTCAGGGGCGGGGCTGGGGTGTTGAGAAGCATCAAACCCCCGCTCGACAAATTGGTGCAACGTCTGATCATGACAATGAATCAATTCGATCAACTTGGGATCTTCCGCCGTCAACTCCGCCTCGACACCGTTGTCTATGTTCCGGTAGGTCATGGAAATCTGCTCACGGTATTCGAACAGGGCGCTGAATAAAGGATCCCACGACCGGATTGCACGCCCCATCCCAAAGCGATGCTTCATCCCTTCGACATGTTCCTGAATAACGCGCACCAGCTCAGGGTTCTCGCTCGTTGTCTGCACGCGAATGCCGTTGGGAAGACGTACGCTGTGCCGATGCAGCTGCTGATGAGCACGCAATAGCTGCTGGAACAGGGCTTGATCGTGCCGATGCGCCTCGTCAGAGCCGCGCCCATGACGATAGACATGCGTGTGTTCTTGTGAATCGCTCATGGTTTATTTTTTATGCCTATTAAATTAGTTTATTTCTAGCATAATAATCAAAGCAGCCATAAAAAACTACGGCCGATTGTCGCCTTGCGACAACCAAGACCCGATCTTGAGCAATATCCAGTGTCCCAAGGTACAATCAGACTGAAATTTTTCCTCGGGAACCCTCATGCCGCTCATTAACTCTGCCATGCGCTCGAAGCCGTCCCGAACCCTTGGTTCGTTTGTCCGAATGATTTTGTTGGCTGGTGCACTCCTCGGTCTCAACGGTTGTGCATCTCTCCCCTTCTTCGGCAGCTCGCCGGCGACGACAACCAGCGATACCGTCTTTACCGGCCAACTCAGCTACTCGGCTCGGATTGCCCTGCCCGTAAAGAGCACGGCCGTCATCAAGCTTTATGATGGCATCCGCCCCGAAGAATTGATCACCGAAGAACAGATTCCACTTCAGGGCAAACAAGTGCCCATCGACTTCAGCCTCCACATCGGCAAGGGATTGCTGATGCTGAACCATCCATACCTGTTACACACTTATTTGGTCGCGAACGACCGCATCGAATGGTTTTCCGAACCGATCACCGTGACCCCTGAGAAGCAGCAACTGGGCACGATCAAGCTCAAATTGTTCAACGACCAAGGCATTACCACCAAGATGGTGTGCGGTAAAACGCCCGTCACCCTCACCAATCGGGGCGATGTCATCTCGATGCAAATAGAAGGTGAGAACATCGTCCTGCGTCCGGCTGTCTCCGCCTCCGGCGCGCGTTATTTTGCCCAGAACGATCCGGATACGGTTTTCTGGTCGAAAGGCGATAAGGCAACCATCACCGTGCACGGCCAAGAACTGCCCGAATGCCAGACGCTGCCTGATTCGCCGTAATAGATTCGCGGCAGCAGTCCGGTCCATTCAAGGCAGATCGAGTCGCCCGACAAACGCCTGCACGGCGGCCTTGGCACAGGCTTCGTCCTTGTCGCCGCCAGGCGCGCCACTCACACCCAGCGCACCGATCAAGGTGCCCGCAGAATCGATCCGCACGCCGCCGTCGAGCATCAGAATCCCATCCACATGATCCATTTCCATCCGAATGTCCTGGCGATTGCGTCGGAACACGCTGGAATCCACACCCGAAAGAATGACCGAACGTGCCTTGTCGGTGGCGACCTGAATTGTGAACCGATTCGCATCCGTACCGCGCATCACCACTTACGGATCACCCGCACGATCCACCACGACGGCACTAACGTTGTAGCCCCGCTCCTGACACACATTGACCGCTTTCTCGGCGATCTTCGCCGCGAGCGGCATGCCCAGTCGTTTAACCGTGACCACATCACCCGGATCGGCGAATGCCGCGCCCGTCAGCGATGTCAGTAAAAGACCCAGAATCGATGCCGTTGAGGACATTCGACGATAGCTGCGTGCAGCACGACCTTGCCTGTTTAAAAATAGGAACATCAGGGGCGTCCTCCTGCTTTGATTGATTGGAAGTTGATCAAGGCTCGATCAAAAGCCATTGACCAGGCTGCAATGAACCTAGATTGTGACTACCGACCGCAACGCGGATCAGGCGAAGCGTCGGGAAACCGACCGCTGCTGTCATCCGGCGTACTTGGCGGTTTTTGCCTTCGGTAATTGTCAATTCGATCCAGCTTGTCGGGATGTTTTTTCGCACGCGAATGGGCGGCGTTCTCGGCCACAGCCAGTCGGGTTCGGGCACGACATGCGCCTCGGCGGGACGGGTTTTGCCGTCTTTGAGCACCACACCAGCCCGTAATTGGGCCAGTGCTTGCGCTGTGACGTCGCCATCGACCTGCGCCAGATAGGTTTTGGGTTGTTTGGCATCGGGTTGCGTGAGCTGCGCCTGCAAACGCCCATCATCGGTCAAAAGCAACAAGCCTTCACTGTCCCGATCCAACCGCCCAGCCGCATACACATTTGGCTGATCAATATAATCGGCCAATGTGCCCGCCGCAGAACCGGGTTCCACTGTGAACTGCGAGAGAACATCGAAAGGTTTGTTGAACGCAATCAACATGTGATATTGGCCGTCAGGCGGCAGCCGATTGCGCCGCAGAGACCCGAGGCAGGCGTTCCCATCGGGCAATTCGGTACTCGTCCACGCCCGCCGCACGCAGCAATTGGGGTAGGTTATCCCGGATGCCTTGCCACGGGGCTGGTGTGTGTTCTATCGGCAGAGTACAGACAATGCCCGTAAGCTGACGCGACAGGCGCACCAAGGATTCGTGCTCTGCCAGCAATTTTTGCACGCGCGGCGCGCCGCGAAATTTCATGCCGTACACAGCGGCAAGATTCGCGTAGATGCCATCAATCGTGCCGTGTTTCTTCAGCAGATTCCCGGCAATGCGCGGGCCGATGCCGGGCACACCGGGAATGTTATCGGATACATCGCCCGTCAGCGCCAGCCAATCGGCGATTTGCTGCGGTTTCACGCCAAAGTGCCGCTCCACATCACCATACGCCAGCACCTTCTGGCGCATCGGGTTGAACCAGCGATCATCCGGGCCGAGCAGTTGGGCCAGATCCTTATCGCCGGTGATGATGGTGACGGCACGGTTGCGTTTGCGCAGGCGTTGGACCAGCGTGCCGATCACGTCGTCGGCTTCATAGCCCGGATGATCGATAGCGCAGAGGCCCGCCGCTTCGGCCAGGGCGCGACAACGCGGCAATTGCGCGGTCAGTTCCGCAGGTGCGGGCGGACGATGGGCTTTGTACGCCGGATAGATGGTTTGCCTGAAGCTGCGATTACACGGCGCATCGAAGGTGCAGACGATCACTGGGCCGTGCTCGGCATGAGGCGTCACCGATGGTTGGATGTTTTGGTCGAACACCGATTCAAGCAGGGTCAACAGGGCATCAGCAAATCCCTGCAACGCACCGACCGGCTGATCATCGGCATCGACCAGCGTCTTTTCTGCGCCATGCCATGCCCGCCAGATTTGGGCATGAGAATCGATCAACCAGGCGCGGCTTGGGGCGGCGGATGGGGCGATCGATTCGCTCATACGGTCGTTACCCGGGGATACGGTCGATAAGCGGTTCTGGCCACGCCATCTCGCTCGGCGGCGGCGGCCACCGCCGCGGGCAGCCGCTCGATCAGGCGCGGGTCGAAGGGCTTGGGCAGAATATATTCGGCGCCGAAGGTCAAACTGTCGAGGTTGTATGCGGCCAACACGCTCTGGGGCACGGGCTCGCGCGCCAGGGCCGCCAGCGCCTCGACGCAGGCGATTTTCATGTTCGCGGTAATGCGCGAGGCACGGCAATCGAGCGTGCCCCGAAAAATGAACGGGAACGCCAACACGTTGTTCACCTGATTGGGATAATCACTGCGCCCCGTCGCCATAATCAGATCATCACGCACGCTGTGCGCCAATTCCGGGCGGATTTCCGGATCCGGATTGGCCAGCGCAAACACTACCGGTTGATCGGCCATGCTGCTTAACATCTCGGCACTCAGCAGGTTCGGCGCGGAAAGGCCAATAAATACATCGGCACCACGCAAGGCGTCTTCAAGTGTGCGGTCATCGGTATCGGCCACTACGGCGGCATGGTGTTCCGGCAGATCGGTCAAGCCGCTGTGCAACACGCCGACTTTATCCACCACGCGCAGTTGCTCGCGATTGAGCCCCATTTCCAGCAACAGGCGCAAGGTTGCCGTACCGGCGGCACCCGCGCCCACCAGCACCAAGCGAATGTCTTCGAGTTTTTTGTTCTGAATATGCAAGGCATTGACCAAACCAGCGGCAATAATAATCGCCGTGCCGTGCTGATCGTCGTGGAAGACGGGGATATCCATCGCTTCGATCAACGCGGCCTCGATCTCGAAACAACGCGGAGCGGAAATATCCTCCAGATTGATGCCGCCGAAGCTCGCCCCCAGACGACGCACCGTATCAATCAATTCCATTGGCTCCTGTGTTTCCACTTCAAGGTCAATCGCGTCGATGTTCGCGAATTTTTTGAACAGCAGCGCCTTGCCCTCCATCACCGGCTTGCTCGCCAGCGCGCCGAGATTGCCCAGTCCTAAAATGGCCGAACCATCGGAAATGACGGCCACGAGGTTGCCCTTGTTGGTATAGCGATAGGCATCATCCGGATTGGCCGCAATGGCACGAACCGGTTCAGCCACGCCGGGGGAATAGGCCAGCGCCAGGTCGCGCGCCGATTGCGCGGGCTTGGTGATGGCCGTTGCGGTTTTACCCGGCACGGGAAACTCATGGTAATCGAGGGCGGCTTGGCGGGAATCGGGCGGAGGGTTAGACATGGCTACAGATTCAGGTGAAGGTGTTTTGACCCGAACATTATGCCACGTAAAGAATGCCCCAGTGCCAGTCAAAAGGGAGGGAACCTCAACAGGCCGCCCAAACGCAGCCACCGCGTCCAAATACAAGCCGCTTCCATGCCAACACAATAGCGCCGAACATGAATCGCGGCACATACCCAATCCAACAATTTTGGCGGGTGCCGATTAAATTCTTGACGATTCATCCGCGAAATATTAGGCTGCCTAATTGAACAAGACAGGAGATAAAAAGCATGAAAAACGGACAGTTACATCAAATAAAAATTGATTGGTTGGCAAACTCAGCCAATTATCATGCTGTCTAAATTACGTTAGGGTTTACAAAAGGAGTACATTTTGAGTAGCGCAGTCAATTGCACTTCCATTGAAGAAGTTCGCTCGAACATCGACCGCATTGATCGTCAGATTGTCGCCCTTCTGGCTGAACGTGGAAGCTTTGTGAAGCAAGCGGCTCGGTTCAAGAAAACCACGGACGACGTAAAAGCGCCTCAACGCGTCGAACAGGTTATTGCCAAGGTTACAGCGCTATCGCAAGAGCTGGGCGCAAACCCCTCCGTTACAGAGCAGGTTTACCGTGCAATGATTTCGGGTTTCATTAACGCGGAGTTGACTGAACATGCAGCACTCAATACCGATGGGGCCAAACCCTAACATGGCGTTCGAGAGGGACGCGCCAAAAGCGGCGCGCCCCTCAACTCTACGTTAGGCCGCATACGAGGGTTCACGTGAACATGGGAAGGACGCAAGCAAACGCAGCCCGGAACTGGTCACGAGGAACGTGTTGAAGGCGGGCCTCTTGGGCTTCGTTGCGGTTTGCCTTGGAGCGACCTCATGGCAGGCCATGGCAGCCCAGGTCGTGCCATCTGGCCGCCTGGATCTGGACTACGCCGCCCCCAACTCCGACACGCGGTCGCTGCACAGCAACGCTATCGTCCGCCGCGCCGAGCTGGACTTCGAGGTCAATTTCAACGACGACTGGGCCTTCAAGACCAGCAACGACTTCGCCAGAGCCAAAGGCGGAAAACTCAAGAACTCGATCCAAAACTTGATCCTGACATACAAAGGCTGGCGGACGGGCGACATTTCCGCGGGTCAGTTCAAGGTTCCGTTCGGCCTCGACAATCTGACCAGTTCCAAGTACACCATGGCGATCGAACGCTCGCTGCCTACCACCGGCCTCGTGCCGTCCCGCCATCTGGGTATCGGGTTCAGCAGGAACCGCAAGCATTATACCTTCTCGGTGATGGCGTTCGGACCTTCCATTGACTACGACAAGGGCAATGGCATCGGTGCACGCTACACCTTCGCCCCCATCGACTCGGGAAACAAGCTGTTGCACGTGGGCGTTTCGTTCGTGAGCGAGGAGCCGACTGGCAGCGTGAAATTCAAAACGAATCCCGAGTCCAAACCGACCGAAGTCGATTTTGTGGATACGGGCAAACTCGGCGACGTCAGTCGGATCAATCGTCTCGGGTTGGAAATGGCCTATCAAATCGGCCCGTTCACGACCCAGATGGAATGGATGCGAACCGCCGTCAACCGGCAACACCATCCCAATGTAGCTTTCGGTGGCTGGTATGTTGAAGGCAGCTGGATGTTCGGGGGTGGGTCGCGCCGTTACAAGTACGGGAAGTTCGTGAGTCCGACACTCGGCAAGCCCTATGGCACTTGGGAGTTGACGGCACGCTACAGCCATCTCGACCTCAACGATGCGAGCGTGCAAGGTGGCCGGGAAAACAACCTCACCCTGGGACTGAACTGGTACCTCAACAGCCATGGGCGGCTCATGTTCAACTACATCAAAGTGCACTCTGATCGCCAAGGTGCCGCCGATAACCCCGATATCTTCTTAGTGCAGACTCAGTTCTTTTTCTAACAAAATGCGCCTGCGGCCTAACAACTCGGTCAACCGGACGCAAATCCCGCTACGCGGTCTTTGCGCCGGTTACCTCGGGCGTTAGGAGAAAGGAATATGGCATTCGCATTGTGGGCAAAACAAATTAAATGCCCGAACTGTAATTACGAAGGGAAAGCGCAGATCAAAGGTTCTGGTTGTGGTCTTTGGCTGCTTTTTCTCATTTTGTTTTTTGTTTCATTTCTATTTTGGCCGTTATTCCTAGTTGCTGGCATCATGTTTCTATGGTTATTGTTAAAGCCAGCTGATCAAATATGTCCAAAATGCAAGTTTGCAAACCCAATACCAAAATAAAGAATTGCCTAACAAGGCAAATGCACTCGGACGGCAAAAAGCACCGCTCGTTCCTCGCTTTGCTTTTGCCGCCAGTGTTTTGCGGCGTTAGAGAAAAGAAAAGTAAGAGGAAAACTCATGCTGGTATGTGATAAATGTGGCGCGGGAATAAATGAGGGAGCAAAGTTCTGTCCTCAATGCGGTGACCCTGTTACGGAGGCGGATCGAGTAACTATCCCAGTCACAGAATCGCAAATGGCAAATGTTGAAATATCATTTGGCCAAAGCTCATCACCAAATTTCGTGAAGGCAGTTGAAATCTGTAAAAATATTCCAACTTACTCTGTAACGGGCGAAGGAAAGCAAACTCAGCACAAAATTACACTGCCGATTACAGAAGTTGATCTGATTATCAATCTATTTGAGTTGGTGGGAAGCTGGAAGACATCACAAATGCTCATAAATGGGCATGCCGCCACCAAGAAAGACCTTACCTATTATGGTGTTGGTTGTTACAGAAATAGGCAGAAAGCTTATAGGCCTGAGCAATTCTGTTTTGGTGAAAAAGAGTATGAAGCCAATATATGGGGATGCAAAAAGCTTAATATGCCGATCAATGAATGGGGAGGCGGTTGGCTTGATTATGGAGAGTTTGACAAATCTGGTGTGTGGCACTTCGATAAAAACAGAATCAAGCATGAACTGGAAATCGCATTAAAAGAAAATGAGCTGTGCCCAGTTCTTAGCAGAAAGCGGGTGCTTGAAACGCTTGATAGGCTTCCCGATAGTATCAATCCAAAACGAGATAATAACTGGAAATACAGAATTAGCTATGAAGAAGTAAATGGTGATTACAAAGAAGTTGCTGTTGGAGTCAAGCCAGTTATAAAGAAAATCAATAGGTATGTTGTTGGTGGGTTTAAACCTAGCTGGGAAGTTGAAACTGCAGATAATTTTTCGAGCAATGATCACGTAATAAAAGTCAATCCCCAGCCTGTCGATGAAGAGCCGAGACAGAAACGGCCGCCAAAAGCAAAGAGGAAAAGCGGCTCATTATCTGCAATTTGGTGGATCGTCGGTGTCATTGTGATTTTATACTTGCTGTTCAAATGAAATTTTCTCTAACAATCACTTGCACTCGGACAGCAACCCGCGTAGGTAAGATTAGCGAAGCGTAATCGTACGCATGATGGTTTAATACTACACTTTGCTTAATCGTCCGGGACCGGACACTTAATCACCACATGGCATATGGACACGCCCAACTATCGTCGCGTCTTTGTTACTGGGGGCACATGGTTTTTTACCGTTAACATACTCCAACATCACGACAACGAATTGGCCGTATTCGATGTTTCATCGCGACATGGCTAACGGCGTGTATTCACCTGATTGGTGCGGCGCTGCTACGATAAACGTCGGTGGTGATGCCTGACATGCGTACGATTACGCTTCGCTAATCGCACCTACGGGCTCCTCGAAATACCCGTGATTCGTCGTTCCCGCGAAAGCGGGAACCCAGGAAAATCAACGCGCTGGATTCCCGCCTACGCGGGAATGGCGGGTTTTTCGAGCTTCCCCTACGCGCTAGAGATAAGGTGGGGCGATAGAGTGGAAAGCGAAGACAAGGGCGCATTATGGCATGGCGCGTGCGCAACTCGGTTGCCGAAGCAATGTAATGAAATCATCGGGCATGAGTGGGCGGCTGTAATAATAACCTTGGGCGATCGGGCAATTAAGTTGCTTTAGAAGATCGATGTCCTCCCGCGTTTCTACGCCCTCGGCTACTGTCGTCAGGCCAAGATCCTGCGCCATGCGCACAATGGCGCCCAGCAAAGCTGCTTGGCGCGGACTGTTTGCGGCATTATCGACGAAAGCACGGTCGATTTTCAGCGTGGAAATCGGCAGGGTCTGGATGTACGCAAATGAGGAATAGCCGGTGCCGAAATCATCCAAGGCCACCGAAACATCCAACTCGCGCAACTGATGCAGCGCATCGACGACCCAATCGAACCCGATCATCAATGCCGACTCGGTAATTTCCAGTTCCAGCAACGGCGGTGCAACCGCATATGCAGTCAACAGGCGCTGGACTTCATCGACGAGGCTTTGCCCCTTGGCGCGCATCAACTCCAGTTGAACACCCGATACATTGACTGCAATGGGCACCGCACGCCCCAGTTCCGATTGCATCCGGCGCACGAACTGCAAGGCGTGCTCGATCACAATCAAGCCAAGCACCTCGATCTGGCCCTTCTCTTCGGCGATCGGAATAAACTCGGCGGGTGAAATGAAGCCGAGTTCCGGGTGCTGCCAGCGAAGCAATGCCTCACCACCCACGATGGTCTCGCGGGTCAACTCCACTTTAGGTTGAAATTGCAGAAAGAACTGCTCGGGGTGCTCACTCATTGCCGACATCAGTTCGCGCTCAAGCAAGCTGCGCCGCAGCGCGGTGTCTTCCATAATCTGGTTAAACTCGACCACGAGATTGCTTCGTTTATGCTGGCTGGCCAGAGCAAAACCCGCCCGGCGCACGGTGGCATCAATGGCCTCAGGCGTATCCAATTCTTTTGGCCGAACGCCAGAATACCCGCCCCGTCCGTGCAGCGTGACGACAACATCAAAATCATCCACGGGTGCAAACACGGCTTTTGCCAGACGATTAAACACGCGACCTGCGGCCTCACCGGCGAACGGCAAGGCACACAAAAACGTTTGCCCGCCCCATACGCCACAGATTCCAAAATGATCGTCCATAACCATTTTGAGGCGCGATGCCACGGTTCGCAGAAAAAAATCCACGGATTCAACGCCTTCGATCAGCAGCAATTGATCGGAATCGGTCACCTCAACCAAGGCACAACTGAACGAATCGGATTGCGCCATGATGTGTGAGCGCAGCCCCTCGGTGAGCGCACGGCGATTGAGCAACCCCGTTACCGAATCATGAGTGGCCAAATAGGCTAGGTTGTGTTCTTTTTCTTGCAGCTCGTTGGCCTGCTCGTCAAGACGACGACGAAAATCGGAGAGCTGATTGCGCTTTTGCTGGTGCAGTAGCCGCGTATTTAAGGCTGTGTTGATGCGTTTTAACGTTTCTTCAAAATCAAAGGGCTTGGTAATGAAATCAATGGCGCCGGCAGCCAAAGCTGCTTGGCGCGTTTCCCGATCCGTTTGCGCGGTCAAAACAATGCAGGGCAGATAATCATCGGGTTCAAGCGTGGCCTTGAGCGCTGCCATCACCTCATGCCCATTCATGTGCGGCATACGCATATCGAGCAACAACAAATCAAAAGGTTGCGCTTGCCAAAGCACCATCGCATGGCGCGGGTCGCTCTCGGTCGTTACCCGCGAGAAGCCTTCCATATCTAAAAATTCGGCCAATACCGCCAGATTGGCAAGATTGTCATCCACAATCAAAATGCGCGCATCGCGTGCCTGGGGCGCCTCTGCTTGGAATTCGGATGCAGTGTTTTCGGCCGACATAATCAATTCCTAATCATTCAAGCCAGTTGATTCGGGCAAGCAGGTGCCGTTCGTCAAGCAGCGGTGTCATCACCCGATCGGCGGGCGATCAATTCATCGAATAGTTGCGTTAATTGCAGCACATCAAGCGGTTTGCTTAAGTAGCGATCAAATAATCCCGATTGCTTCACCGACTGCTGCATCGGCGCGGTAGCATCGGCCGATAGCGCCACGATGGGAATGGACGCGGTATCTACCCACTGCTTGAGCTTGGCCGCCGCTTGCTGCCCCGACATGCCCGGCAGGTTGATATCCATCAAAATCAGATCGGGATGCTCAATTAATGCCAGCTCCAGCCCCTGCTCGCCATCGGCCGCCAGCACGAGCCGAATGTCCTCACGGTCATCGACAATACTTTGCATTAATGCACTGTTGGAGGGGTTATCTTCAACGTACAACACGGTAATCTTAGCCGACGACGTATGTTTGGATGCAAGCGGTTCATTCGCGTTCTTTACATCGGGCCGCTCGCCGCAGGTGTCGTTTTGGTCTTCTCGAACCGCCGGCCACCACACAAAAAAGGTGGTGCCTTTGCCTTCTTCACTTTCAAAATCAATTCGACCCTGCATCAACTCGATCAATTGGCGGGTGATGAGCAAGCCAATCCCGGTGCCTTCAATGGTGCCAGCCTCTTGGCCCAAGCGCTCAAAGGGGCGAAACAGGCGATGTTGCTGCGCGGCCGGTATGCCCATGCCCGTGTCCTCAATCGCCAATCCATGCATCCAGTTACCCGCATCGTTTTGGTAACTGGGTAATCGGCGCACCCAAACCGAGCCCCCCAAGTTATCCGGGCTGTACGGGCCGCCCGAGCCTCTTGGGCGGTTATATTTGATCGCATTCGTCAATATGTTCAGCAGCACTTGGCGTGATCGGGTTAAATCCGCACAAATCAACAACGGCTCTGGCGAGCTATGCTCACCATTGAATTCATTGAACAACGCGATGCCGGTCGAGGCGGCGTTATCCGCCACCATATCCAGCGCATCGCGCAAAATGACACCCAAATCCAGCGTTTCCGGCGAGAGTGTCATCTCGCCGGCTTCGATTTTTGCCAGATTCAATACATCGTTGATCAGCGTTAATAAATGCTGACCCGCCTTGAGAATGTGGGCGACAAATCCATTTTGCTTTTCGGTCAATGGCTCCCGGCGGCTGGCCGCCATCAACTGGGCAAAACCGAGGATGGCATTGAGCGGCGTGCGCAACTCATGCGACATGCTGGAAAGAAACATCGATTTTGCTTTGTTCGCGCGATCGGCCGCCTGTTTACTTTCAACGAGGGCCTGCTCGAATTTAATGCGCTCCAATTGCTGGCGCAGGCTCACAATCAAAATGGCGCAGGAGCTGGTAAAAGGGGTTAAAAAGTCCACCAGATCATGGCCGACGCCCGCTTTTCGATTGGCAACCGCCAACACGCCCACCAATTCATCACCCCGAAACAGCGGTATACCGAGGTAGTTGCTCAACAACGGGTGCCCCGGCGGGAAACCACCGCGCCTCGAATCGGTCGCCAGTTCAGGCACGATCACCGGCGCACGGCTTTTCATAACCTCGCCGATGAGGTTATCGGGGTTGCAGAACATCATGTCGCCTGCCATCACGCGCTCGAAGAGCGCATCGGACTCGGCACTCCACGATAAATTGGTAATGGCGTGGATTTTCAAACACGGCGTCGATTCAATGCCGTAAAGCACCTCGCCAATAAAGCCAAATTCGGCATCGGTAACGGCAAGCAGCTCTTGAAGCAATTGTGCCCAGACGTTTTTATCGCCGGCCACGGTGGTTAAAAAAGACTGCACGGCCTTGTTGAGCCCACTGAGGAGCTGCTGCTGTGCATCCATTTTTTCTTGGGCACGAACTTCTTCGGTTACATCCTGGGTGATGCCGACAAACTGCGTCACCTGACCGTTCTCAGCTAATTCTGCATTCCCCCGCGCACGAAGATAACGCCAGTCGCCATGGGCATCGCGCACACGATACTCAAACCGAATCGATTGCCCCTCAGATAATGTTTGCGTGAATGCCGCGTCAATAATGGCGCGATCATCGGGGTGAACCCGTTCATAAATAATCTCGCGATCCGCATGCGTCGTTTCGGGCGCCAACCCCAGCAAACGGGCAAAACCGGCACTGATGTTCACCCGATCGGTGAGCGGATCCATTGCCCACGATCCGCTTTGACCAAAGCGCTCGCTCATATCACGCAATTGCTGCATCGCCATTAAATCGGAGGTGATGCGATCGAGTTTACTGACATCCTGAGCAATCGTTACCACACCGATTTGCTTGCCGCGCTCATCGCGCAAAGGGGATTTATTGGTTTCGAAAACACGCATCCGGCCCGCTATCTCGATCGGCGTTCGCGTGGAAATCGATGAGCCGGAAGCCCAAACACGTGCATTGGTTTCACGGTTAATCTTTATGGCTTGAGGCGGCAAAAAAAGTTCAGACTTTTGTCCCAGCACGGCTTCGACGGGTTTGGCAAGAAGGCGAGCAAACGATGTATTGAGAAGAATGAACTCATTGGCGGCATTGACGGCGGCAATAGGATTGCTCGAACTATCGATCACCGAGCGCAGCAACGCCCGTTCGCGCTCCAAAGCATGCTCGGCTTCTACCTGCTCGCTGACATCCGACACAAACCCCACAAACTGACTTGCGCCATCTATTCGCAGTTCACTGACCGCCAAATTAAATGGAAAACGCGACCCATCCTTGCGCTCGCCATCCACCCGACGGCCAATTCCGATCACTTTGGCATCGCGCGTGGCTAAAAACTGCATCAAATACCCATCATGCGCGCTGCGCCATGGCTCGGGCATGAGCATGGACACATTTCGCCCGATCAATTCCGGCTCGGTATAACCAAACAACTCAAGAGATTTGGGGTTGGCCGCCTCAATCACTCCGCGCTTATCAATGCGAATAATCCCAATCGCGGCTGTTTGTAAAATGGCATTGAGTTCCAAGCCGACCCGGGCGCTTTGTTTTTGCAGCACCGTGTTTCGCTCGGCATCGAGTTTGGCTTGCAGCACTTGGGTCAAGTTGAGCGCAAAATCTTTGAGCAAGATTTGCTCATCGGCAGAAAGCGACCGAGGCCGCGTGTCCATGATGCATAGCGTGCCCACGGCAAACTGCCCGTCTAAAACAAGCGCCACGCCGGCGTAGAAACGCACCCCCAGATGCCCTGTTACCAGCTCGGATTCTTTGGATCGTAGATCCTGAAGCGTATCGGGTATTACGAGTGGACCATAGGGCGGAACTTGTGCGAATGAACACAACGCCAAATCGCGTTCAATAGACTCAATATCAAGCCCAAGCACTGCCTTGAAACGCTGAAAATGCGCATCGGTTAACGCGATTAACGCGATGGGCACATCAAACACACGCCGAACAATTTTGAGTTTGCGCAGATAAAACTCATTGCTTTCATCGTTCAGAAACTCAAGTTCGCGCATGACCTGCAAACGCTCGGTTTCATTGATCGGCAGCAGCGGCTTTGGGTGTTTTTGATTCAAAAAAAAGCCTTAAATCAGGATCAATTCAGGTTGGTCAAGGTACGGGCGGGATGAGGAGGAAAAAGGTCAACGCATGACAAGACAAACATGAACGAACGGCAGGATAGAAATTTATTCTGGGGCGAGCGGCCACGTTAGCACGGCGCTTAAAGTCTCGGGCAGCTCGAAATACCCGTGATGCGTCGTTCCCGTGAAAGCGGGAACCAAAAAAAATCAAGACGCTGGAAAATCAAAGCGCTGGATTCCCGCCTGCGCGGTAATGACGGGTTTTTCGAGCTTCCCTCTTCTCAGATTGCCTTAGAACAGAAATTCACCAAGGCAGTATTCGCTAGAGCAGAGACTTACTGGGCAGGCACGATCAGGATATCCACCCGACGATTCTGCGCTCGGCCGGCTGCCGTCGCATTCGACGCGATTGGCCGCGTCATGCCGTAACCTACCGCCTGAATACGGTTATAGGGCACGCCGTACTGAGACAGCGCGCTGGCCACGCTTTGTGCGCGATTGAGCGAAAGCTGCTGGTTGTAAGAGGCCGAACCGGTCGAATCGGTATTACCCTCTACCCGCACGATCGTGCCGGGGTACTGGTTGACGCTTTGCGCCAACTGCTGCAACACGGGCATGAACTGCGGTTTGAGCGTAGCGCTGTTGGTATTGAACGTGATCGCCTCGGGTGCCTGCAAATGGATGCCATCGCCCTGACGCTGAACCTCAACGCCGGTATTGGCCATTTGCTGCTGCAACTGCGCCGCCTGTTTATCCATCTGGTTACCAATCAGACCGCCGACACCGGCCCCTACCGCAGCACCGATCAGCGTACCGCCTGTCTTGTTGCCGCTGCCAGCGATGAGGTTACCGGCCAACGCACCGATACCGGCACCGATCGTTGCGCCACCTGCCGTTTTGCCGTATTGCCCCTGATAGGGGTTTTGTGCGCAACCGGCCAGAACCGTCAGACCCACTGCAAGGCCAAGCATCCCAAATTTTTTCATCACATTTTCTCCGTTTGACCACGTTACTTCAGTTCACTACAACGATCTTTTTTCACATGTCGATTACAAGCCCAGCCTTTATAGCATTTTTGTATTTCATTGGCATTGATGATGAGTGATTAGGTCATTTGAGCGCTTCAATGAGTTGTGCGACATGCGACGTGGAATGTGCGGCACTGATCGTAACGCGCAGCCTGGCAGCACCTTTGGGCACGGTGGGCGGGCGGACCGCCGGCACCCATAATCCGGATTCAGCCAACCGAGCGGACCATTTAACCGCCTCGGCACTGTCACCGATCAAGATCGGCTGTATAGGCGTGTCCGAGGGCATCAACTCGATGCCCGGCGGTAAATCGCGCTTCAACGCCGCCACGCGCGCGCGCCAGTTCGCCCGCAAGTCATTACCGGATTTAACGATAGACAAACTCGCCAACGTTGCCACAGCCAAAGCGGGCGGCTGCGCGGTGGTAAACAGGTAGCTGCGCGCGCGCTGCAACAGCACTTCGACAGGCTGCGACGCACCGGCCACAAACGCCCCCGCCGTGCCGAACGCCTTGCCGAGCGTGCCGACCTGAACGAGGTATTCGGGCACGCCCGCGTCGATCACCCCCAGTTCAGCCAACGAACCGCGCCCCTGCTCGCCCCACACGCCAAAGCCGTGGGCATCGTCCACCACGAGCCAGGCATCAAATTCTTCTGCGAGCGCCATCAAGTCGGCCAGACGGGCCACATCGCCATCCATGCTGAATACACCATCGGTCAGGATCATCCGCGTACCGGTCGCCCGCATCAACTGGCGACGGGCATCGTCAATGTCACCATGGCGATAGCGCCGCAAGGTGGCGCCGGAAAGCTGGGCCGCGTCGACCAGCGAGGCGTGATTCAACTTATCGGCGACCACGGTGTCGCCACGCCCAACCAGACCGCCGACCACGGCCAGATTCGCCATATATCCCGTGGAAAACAGCAAGCAGCGGTCGACACGCAGCCATTCGGCCAACGCGAACTCCAGCGCGTCGTGCGGCTCGAAATGCCCGTTGACCAGATGCGCCGCCCCCGAACCCACGCCCCAGCGTGCCGCCCCAATCTGCAAGGCGGTTACGATGTCAGGATGATTCGCCAGTCCAAGGTAGTCATTGCTGCAAAATGCCAAAAGTTCGCGCCCGTCGACCCGCATGCTGACGCCCTGAGGGGACTGCCCGACCCGCAATCGCCGCTCCAACCCATCGGCGCGGCGCGCATCAAGCCACTGTGTCCAATCGCGTGTTGTGATAATTTCAATCCTCAAAACTAAATAAGGCAATCCATCGGTTCATCATGCGCCTTCCCGTAAACATTTTCCTCTGGACCTTCGGTGCCACGCTGCTGCCGGTGCTGGCGCTGGTGTGGGGCGTCACCGCGTTCAGCGAACATCGGTTCCAGCTCGAGGTCAACCGTGAGATCGGCGACAACATCCAGTCGCTCACCGGGGAAATCAACAACCGCCTGCGATATGAGCGCGAGGTGTTGCGCGGTATTGCCCACTCCCAACCTATTCAAACCATGCTCAATGCCCTGGTTGCTTCCGGCGAGGGCATACGCCACCCCGATCTGACTTCTGACCGGATTCGCGCCAACTCGTTTTTGGCCGGGTTGCAGCGCACGGTTCCCGGCCTCGGCAGCATCCGCATTCTCGATGCGGCGGGCAATACGGTTGTCAAAACCACGCTGGGCCGGGCCGCGCCGCCCATGTTTCAGAGCCTGAGTCAGGTCAACTATGTCGAAGAGGAACTCGAAGACCCGGCGTTTTTGAATCAGCTCAAGTCGCTGCCCATGGACGATGTGAGCTTCATCATGTTGCCGCCCTCGCTCTGGGATGTCGCCCCCGGGCAATTTCCGAGCATGTTATACGGCGTTTACCCATTGAGGAACTTCGGCAACAACCGCGCAGGTTATGTGGTTCTCAATACCTACGGCGAATATCTCGACCAAATCCTCTCGCTGTCACCCAAACCGCGTAATACTCATGTGATGGTGATCGAACACGATCCCGGCAATCCGCAACGCGATGGCCTGGTTCTGTACAACGACCAGACCGGTCGGTTGTTCGTGACCCCGGAAGAATCAAATCCGAACACCAATCCACAATATGCGCAGACGATCGATCACGGTCTGTTTTGGCAAAAGGCCGTGGCGCTCTCCAATGGGGTTTATTTGTCGCAAAACAAAAAAACCCGCACCTACTTTCAGGAATATCACCCTTATCCATACAGTCTGGTGTCATGGTTCATCATGTTGAAGATGCCAGCGGACGTCACATCGGCGCCCTTTCAGGATATCCACCACAGCCTCTGGGGTTTTACACTGCTCGCACTGGGTATCAGTTTGTTGCTGGCTGGTTTGGGCGCCCGTTATTTCTCTCGCCCGATTGCCCGACTCGGGCTCAGCCTCAAGCATTTTGCCGATGGCAACCCGCACGAGATCATCCCGGTCGATTCGCGCACCACGGAAGTTCGCCAACTCCAGCAGTCATTTCGCTACCTGACCGAACATCTCACCGAAGAAGCCCGCAAACGACAAACAGCCGAACGCCAAATGCTGCAACAGGCCAAACTCGCGTCCATCGGTGAAATGGCGGCCGGCATCGGCCATGAAATCAACAATCCGCTCAACAACATACTCACGCTGACCCGCCTGCTGGAGCGCCAGTTACCACCCGAAAAAACAGAATTACGCACCGATCTGGAAGATTTGCGTGCCGAGGCTTTGCGAGTGGGTCATATCGTGCGCGGCGTGATGAACTTCGCCCGCCAGCTTCCGCCCGATCACCAACCCACGCCGATCACCCAGTGGCTGCTCGATCTGATTGATCGACTGCAACCTGAAGCCATGGAAGCCGACGTTTTTCTCAACCTGTTACTGGATGACCAAGATTGTGTGGCGAGCTTCGATCCGAACCAGATCGGACAGGTCGTGCTCAACCTGGTGCGCAATGCCATACACGCTTCGCCACCGATGGGTGAAATTACCATTACCGCCCGCAGCAAGCCCGATTCCTTCGAGATCGAAGTGCTCGACAATGGCAAGGGCATCGAACCGGAAGCACTTGATAAAGTGTTCGATCCCTTCTTCACCACCAAATCCGTGGACAAGGGCACAGGGCTGGGTTTATCCATCAGTCTTGGTATCGTGCAATATCATGGCGGTACACTGGAGATTGAGAATCGCCAGGATCGTAGCGGCGTGCGCGCCTTCATGAGCCTGCCGCGCGAAAAATCCAGCCCGCGCGTGGGTAATTAACCTCTTTTGACGCACCGAATACCAACGAGCCACCCTCTCATATTAAATAAATACCATGACAAAATTACCGCTGATTGCCTTTATTGACGACGACCCTCGCGCCAGCGAACTGTTCAGCCGCTACGCCCAAACCGAAGGCCTGCAGGTGCAGGGTTTCCAATCGGTTGATGCGGCCCAGTCCTGGCTGGAAAACAACACGGCCGATCTGATCATTTCGGACCTCAAGATGCCGGGCATGAGCGGCCTGGAATTCCTTGCCTGGCTGCGGCAACGCGATTCCGAAGTGCCGTTCGTTCTGATCACGGGATACTCGACGCTCGACAATGCCATTGACGCACTCCGACTAGGCGCGAATGACTTCATCAAAAAACCCTACGATCCAGAAGAATTGGTCCAGCTCACCCATCGACTGCTGCGACGGGACCCGGACCCGCATGCGCACAACTTCTCCGAAGCCGAACGCTCCATGCTCGGCAACTCACCCGCCATTGCTGGCGTCTATCGCGTTATCGACAAAATCCACGACGTGCGCATCAATGTGATGATCGAGGGAGAATCCGGCAGCGGCAAAGAACTCGCGGCGCGTGCCATCCACGATCGCTCCGATTTTTCCGACAAACCCTATATCGTCATCGACTGCGGCGCTCTGACCGACACCCTGCTCGAAAACGAACTGTTCGGCCATGAAAAAGGCGCCTATACGGGCGCTTCCAGCACCAAACCGGGCCTGCTTGAAGTTGCCAGCGGCGGAACGGTTTTCCTCGACGAGATCGGCAATATCTCAGATGCCATGCAGGTCAAACTGCTACGCGTGATTCAGGAACAGCAAATCACGCGCGTCGGCGGAGTCACACCCATCAAGATCGACGTCCGTTTCATCGTCGCCAGCAACCGCGACCTCGCACAAATGGTTACCGAGGGCAGTTTCCGGCATGATTTGTATCACCGCCTGCACGTCGTGCGCCTGCGCATCCCGCCACTGCGCGAACGCAAGGAAGATATCCCAATCCTCGTCAATCACTTTATCCGCCACTTCGCGGCCCGCTATAACCGTCCTGCCGAACGCTTCAATGCCGACTGCATGGCGCGTATTCTCGAGTACACATGGCCGGGCAACATCCGTGAGCTGAAAAACATGATCAAGCGCGCCGTCGCGCTATCGAGCGAGGCCGAAATCCGGTTGGATCAGGAAGCGGAGGCAACGCCGCCTTGGGCATCAGGCCTGATTCGCCCCCAATCATCCGGCGGTGCGGAGGCCATCGATGCCGATCATCCGACACTGGATGTACTTGAGCGGCGTTATATCGAAAAACTGCTCAAGGAATACGATGGCAATCGTGAGAAAACCGCGCAGACGCTGGGTATCAACAAATCCACCCTTTGGCGAAAAATGCAGAGTTACGAGCAGTCGGCCTCAGAAGATTTTCCTGCGTGAGACGGAACAGGATCGTCAATACCCGCGGGCGTCTGGCGATGCTCCACGGGCAGCCAGAACGACTTCGTGGATAAAACAGAGCTTGCGGATCACGGCGTCAGGAATCACGAAAGGGTAACTATCCTTCTGGCCGAGGCTGCGGTTCATGCTATTGAGAAACAAGGCTAACGGCAGCCAATCTTGCGTCAATGCGGCTTTAAACGCCTCGATGGTCAACGGCGCTGATGCCTCGGGAAACGGTGAACTTGGCTGAGCACGGTTAGTCCGCGCGTGCCAGTTGGCTGCGGTATCAAGCGCATCGACGATATGCAGATAATGCGCCCAAGTTTCGGCCCAATCCTCCCAGGGGTGCGCGCTGGCATACTCGCTGATGAATTCAGCTGTCCAGTCAGAAGATGACTGAGTAGCGTAGTACTGATCCAACGATTGCTTATAATCCTGTCGCTCGTCACCGAACAATGCCCTGAACCCTTCAAGCCAAGGGCTTTCAGCGATCAGGTGCAACCAGTAAAAATGGCCGACTTCATGGCGCAGATGCCCCAGTAACGTGCGGTACGACTCATGCATGCGGGTACGCTTGAGCTCACGTGTAGCGTCATCCGCCTCATCGATATTCAATGTGATTACCCCGTCCAGATGCCCAGTCAGCACCCGCTCCTGAGGGGTGTCCGCCAGAAACTTGAAACGCAGCCCGTGTGCGGGGTCCCTATCTCGATCGGGTATCGGCAATCCGATCTGCACTAATGAATAAATCAATCGCCGCTTGGCCGCCTCCAGCAAAAACCAGCGCTGCAAATGCTCAGGCACGGATAGCGCAGGAATCATCTCGGTGAAACGACAACTCCGGCACCAGACACTTTGATCCGATTCGGCCACCATCCAGTTGCATATATGCAGGGAGACATAGTTCCGGCAAGGGCGATAAGCTTCGGCCAGAGCGCTATTCACAGGTGACCAGAACAAATCGGAATCGGGCTGGAATGCGACCATGGCCCGTATCTCTGGGATATAACCGAGCGGCATGCCGCAGTGTTCACAAACCACATTTTCAAAAAAAGTGATCTGACCGCAGTTGCTGCATTTAAATGTCTTCATGTTCCATCTCCTTGATTGATGCCCTTTGCTGCCACCATCCGCCGTTCTCGTGTTGAGTCAGCATGACGCATCTTTCGCGGCGTGACCAATGAGTCATCGTCCTCACCGGATTGGGCATCTCGCCCAGCCAAATCGAACGCCTTTCAACGCAAAATGGCAACATCACATTGCACTTTGCAATTTGCAATTCAGAAAAAAATCAGTCAAATGATATAAATATCAATTAGTTAAAAATTGGCATGGCACGTGCATTACTGTTACCGTGGTATTCCACACAACAATGAGGAGTTCAGATCCATGCAATCTAATCGTCGTGTATTTTTGAAAGGCAGCATGGCTGCCAGTGCAGTTGGCTTGGCTGTTGGCGCCGGCCTGTTGACCCCCCGCGCTGTTTTGGCCGCTACCTGGCCAGAAAAAGCATACAGCACCAAAGGCTTTGACGAGTCTCTGAACGATCTGTTCGGCGTTTCTGGCGCGGCAGAATCCAAAGATGTCACCGTGAAGGCGCCTGATATCGCTGAAAACGGTGCGGTTGTTCCTGTCACCATCGAATCTGCTGTTGCCGGTACCGACAACATCGCGATTCTGGTTAAAGGCAACCCGACCCCTCTGGTCGCCAACTTCAAGTTTGACGGTGCCCAGCCATTCGCTTCTACCCGTATCCGTATGGGCAAAACCGATAACGTTATCGGCGTAGCACATGCCGGTGGCAAGCTGTACATGGCTGAGAAGCAAGTTAAAGTAACCATCGGCGGTTGCGGCGGCTAATTCGCCCAAACACTGAATTTACTTTACTTAATTGACGAATTTACGAGGTTACAAACCATGTCAACAATCAAAATGCGTATTAGCGCCGCCGGTGACGTTCTGGATATCAAAAGCCTGATCGAACAGGTCATGGAATCCGGTCGGATGAAAGATAAGGCGACAGGCAAACTGATTCCTGCCAACTACATCCAAACCCTGACTGTTTCTGTGAATGACAAGCCAGCTGTTGAAGGCAACTTGTCTGTAGCGGTTTCCAAAAACCCCTACATCAACTTCAAAGTTCCAGGCAAGAAAGGCGATAAAGTAACAATCGCTTACACCACCAACCTGGGCAAAAGCGACACAGCAACACAAACTGCTTAATTAGTAGTTCTTGTGGCGGTTGACGGTCACGTGCCGTCTCCGCAAGCCTGCAAACCCGCCGAACGGCGGGTTTTTTTATTGTCCGGCCACCTCGAAAAACCCTATTCTTGGGGTTTTTCGAGGACGTTATTCGCGGGAAACCCGAAGCGAACTCGGGCTATTTCAATCGCTTACGCGATTTCGTGGCACCACATCCCTATGGTGCATGGGCACCGGGAAAGGTTTTTAGTGGTGCCCGTCGAAAATCAGACGATAGCAATCTACAAGACTATCACCTATCCCCGACCATTCTGGTGCCCGGTCAAGCGCTCCGCAAACCGATCCGTTGCCCGAATCAGAGCATCGGTGATGCCCAGTTCACTAGCGGCATGGCCCGCATCCTCCACAACCGTCAACTTGGCATTCGGCCAAGCCGCAGCCAAGGAAAACGCCTGATCCACCGGACACACCACATCGTACCGTCCATGAATGATTTCCCCTTCGATACCCGCCAGTCGATCAACCTGTTCCAGCAAGGGTTGCTCGCGCAAGAACGCGCCGTGCATAAAGTAATGATTTTCGATCCGAGCGATCGAGAGCGCATGATGCGGATCGGCAAAGAAATCGACCGTTGCCGGATCAGTCAGGAGCGTTGCGGTTCGCCCCTCCCAGGTCGACCAGGCCTTGGCTGCCTGCATCCGCGCCAACTCGTCGCTCCCCGTCAGGCGACGGTGATACGCTGCCACCAGATCGTCTCGCTCGTCTTCGGGAATGGGAGCAAGATAGTCGGCCCAATAATCGGGAAACAGGCGATCCGCTCCGCGCTGATAGAACCAGGAAACATCCTCATCGCGGCAAAGAAATATCCCGCGCAAGATCAGTCCCAGTACCCGCTCTGGATGAGTGGCCGCATAGGCCAACGCCAGCGTCGAGCCCCAGGAACCGCCAAACACAAGCCATCGCTCGATATTCAGATGAACGCGCACCCGCTCAAGATCAGCAATCAGATGTTGTGTTGTATTGCCTTCCAAATGGGCGTGGGGCGTGGATCGACCGGCACCGCGCTGGTCGATCAGGATAATGCGATACCGGTCAGGATCGAAAAAACGGCGATGGGCAGGCGTGCACCCGGCGCCGGGGCCACCATGCAAGAACACCACGGGAATACCCTTGAGCCGTCCACATTCCTCGGCATGAAGTATATGTGGGGCCTCCACGGGAATACTGTGCGTCACCAAGGGTTCAATCGCGGGATACAGTTCGCGCATCGGTTTACTCCTGCGTTTCAAGATTCAGCGTTTTTCAGCGTCCAATTTTCGACCATCTTAGCCCTGATCACCGGCTGTCGTACAATGCAGAAGTTTTCACGTCACGGTTACTCATGAACACGTCCTCCTTTAACGAATCCGATCGGATACCGCCCCCCGAACCCATCTGGTCTTGGATTGCCCCAGGCAAGAAACTTCAGCGCATCGTCGCGCGAACCCTGATCGAGTTCTCGATGATCCGACCAGGCGACCGGATTCTCATCGGCCTTTCGGGCGGCAAGGACTCGCTCTCGCTGCTCCATTGTCTGCGTCATGTGCAACGCCGGGCGCCGATTTCCTTTGAATTGGCCGCCATCACGGTTGACCCGCTGGTTGGCGGATTCGATCCCGCGCCGCTGGTGCCCTACCTCGAAAAACTCGGCATCCCCTATTTCGTGGAACGTGAAGATATTGTCGGTCTGGCCAATACGCACATGCGTGGCGATTCGTATTGCGCGTTTTGTGCCCGCATGAAACGCGGCCTGCTGTACAAAGCGGCACGACGGGAGGGCTATAATGTGCTCGCATTGGGGCAGCATCTGGATGATCTGGCTGAAAGCTTCCTGATGAGCGCGTTTCACGGCGGCAAACTCAACACGATGAAAGCCCACTACCTCAACGATGCGGGCGATGTCCGCATCATCCGGCCTTTCGTTCGGGTGCGAGAACGAATGCTGGCGGATTTCGCCACCCAAAACCAACTACCGGTGATCCGGGACAACTGCCCCGCCTGTTTTGCCAAACCCACGCAGCGCGAACATTTCAAGCAACTGCTGGCCGATGAAGAACGACTCAATCCACAGTTGTTCCGCTCACTGGCGTCCACACTTACCCCGCTGATGCGCGATGGCCTGAAGGGGGCGCGACCGGACGAAGCCATCGGGGACGACACACTGTCCGCAGGCCCAACACCATGAACAAGCGCACCGCACAAAGCCACGGGCGCCCGTGGCGAAGCGCGCTGAGATTAGCTTTTCTCAGAAGTTTATTGAAGCTGTTCGCTCGGTTGCCGCTGCGTTTGAGCCACGCCATCGGCGCGGGCATCGGCTGGCTCGCCTGGATAACCCACAGCTCAATGCGCAAAACCGCGGCAGAAAACATTCGCCGCTGCCTGCCGGAGTTATCATCCCCACAACAAGCGCAACTGCTTCGGGAAACCTTGCTCGAAACGGGCAAGACGCTGACCGAGCTGGGCGTTATCTGGCAAGGTTCAAGGCAACAAATCGAAACGCTGGCCCGCGAAGTGCGGAACGAAGAGATTCTGACTCAAGCGATGACTGTGGGCAGGGGCGTCATTCTGCTCGCACCGCACAGCGGGGCATGGGAACTGGGTGGCTTGTTCACTGCCACACGCACGCCCATGACCACGCTCTATCGCCCCCCGAGGGAACCGGCCTTCGAAGCCTTGATGAACCGCTCGCGCGAGCGGTTTGGCGGCAGACTCGTCCCCGCCAATCGCCACGGCGTGAAGGCATTGCTGATGGCTTTGCGGCGGGGTGAACTGGTGGCGATCCTGCCTGATCAGGAGCCGAATGTCGGCGAAGGTGCGTTTGCGCCGTTTTTCGGCCATCCAGCCTACACCCTGACGCTCGTGCATAACCTGATGCAAAAAACCGGCGCGATTGCCATTCTGGGACGCACCGAACGCCTACCTCGAGGGCAGGGCTATCGCCTGGGTTATTTTGAAGCACCGATCGGCATGTATGACCCCGATCCGGCCACCGCGTTAGCGGCACTGAATCAAGGCATCGAACAGATGGTCAGAGAAAATCCGGCCCAGTATCAATGGGTTTATCGCCGGTTCCGGCGCCAACCCACCTCATCTGGGAATGCCAGCTCGGGAACGGTCGATTAAGACACGTACAGATCGGCTCGATCGCTCGTCGCCGTCTTGAAGAGCTTCAGCGACCACATGTACTGCGGCGGATCATCCCGAATCAGCCGTTCCAGTGCCTGATTGATCGCCTCTGCCGCATCCGTGCTGCCTTCAGTTGGAATTTTGACCGGCGGCAATAGCAGCAACCGATACCGTCCACTGGCCATATCCAATTGCCCCAGTGCAGGATAAATCTCTGCCTTGCCCAATGCGGCGATCTTGCCTGCCAGTGGGATAGTGGCTTTTTCGATACCGAACAGCGGCGCGAATACCGAATCCCCCAGGCCCAGATCCTCATCGGCAATGTAGAAAAATCCCTGCCCTGCTCTAAGATGGCGCAGATGAGGCTTCAAGCCTTGTTCACGCGGATAAACGCGGGCACCGTGGCGCACCCGCCCCCGCTCGAACAACCAGTTCAACAAGCGGTTCTTGCCGAAGGGTTTGTACATGGCCGAACCGGTCATGTTCATGGTGAAAAAATGGCCGATCCACTCCAATCCGGCGCCATGCCCTGTCAGCACCACGCCACCGGCGTGAATCAGGCGCTCGAACAAGTCAGGATCGCTCACACGTGTCTGACGTTTGAGGTACGCCACAGAGCGAAACCATAGCCTGCCCAAATCCAGCACGGCATAAGCCTGCAACTGAAAGTGCGCATCTCGCCAAGCGCGCCGCTGTGCTGCAGATTGATCGGGGAAACAGACCTCCAGATTACGCTCAACAATCCGCCGGCGTTTGGGATAGACCCGCTGATACAGGCGGGCGAGCGCGAACGCAGTCGCCCGCCGAACGCCGTGCGGCAGATAAGCCAGCAACCACAGGATGCCGACAAAAAACCAGACGAGCCAATAACGCGGGCAGAGAAACGACCAGCAAAAAGGTTGCTCCCAGACAATCGCGTCCTGACGCGGTAAAGCTGTTGGATCGGGCGATGGAGCCCGCGTTCGTCGTTTTGTCATCGCCGCCAGAACATGGGTAAAAACAACACCAGAACGGTGAATATTTCGAGGCGACCCAGTATCATCGCCACAATGCTGACGATCAGGGTGCCATTGCCGACGCTGGCAAAATTGGACGCCACCGTCCCCAAACCCGGCCCAAGGCTCGTCAGGGTGGCAATCGCGGCACCATAGGCTGAGACCATATCCAGCCCCGTCATCATCATGGCGAAGAATATCAACACAAACACAAACACATAAGCGGAGAAAAAGGCCCAGACCGCGCTGATGACCGACGGTTCGATCGCACGTCCGCCCATCTTCACCACGAACTCGGCATGCGGGTGCACCAATCGTCGGATCTCGTTCAAACCCTGTCGGGTCAACAGTAATAGACGTACGTTTTTAAGACCACCCGATGTCGAACCCGCACAGCCACCGATCAGCGCCGTTGTAATCAGCAACACGGGCAAAAAATAAGGCCAGGTCGTATGGTCGGTAACCGAAAAACCGGTTGTCGTAATGAACGACACCAAGTTGAAGAGCGCCCAACGGAAATCATGCAACCAGCCAATTCTCGGCATATCGAACAGCATGGTCACCACCATGAGCACGTACAACACGATGACCAATAGCATGAAAAACTTGAACTCGGAACTCAGCAGATAGGCCCGCAAGGAAAACTCACGCAATGCCAGATAATGCAGCGCCATTGGCGTAGCACCGAGCAGCATGAACACGACGGCGGTCATCTCCATTGTCGGGCTGTTGAAATAGCCGAAACTCGCATCGTGCGTCGAGAAACCGCCCGTCGCCAATGTGGCGAACGCATGGCCGACGGCATCGAACCAGCTCATGCCTTCCAGCTTGAACAAAAAGGCACACAGCAATGTAAGACCGGCATAGACCAGCCAAAGCAGTTTGGCCGTTTCAGAAATCCGGCCGGACAGGCGGTTATCTTTCATCGGGCCGGAAATTTCAGCCTTGTATAACTGCATCCCGCCGACACCCAGCAGGGGCAGGAAGGCCACGACCAGCACGATGATCCCCAGACCGCCCAGCCATTGCAGTTGCTGGCGATAGAACAACAGCGAGCGCGGAAGCTGGTCCAGCCCGACCAGTACGGTCGCGCCCGTGGTGGTGATGCCGGAAACCGATTCAAACACGGCCTGAATGAAGTTGATGTGCAACATCGGCTGAAAATAAATCGGGAACGCGCCGATCACCCCCAACACGACCCAGAACAGCACGACGATCAGCAGACCATCCCGCAACTTGAGTTCACGGCGATGGTTGCGCAGCGGTATCCAAATCAGCAACCCGAGCACGAACGTAATGAGAAAACTGTACTCGAAGGGGCGCAGATCGGTATCGCCCATCATCGAGCCCACCAACCAGGGCGGGATGAACGTCAGCCCGAAGACCATCAGCAACAATCCGAGCACACGGAGCACGACAATAAACTGCATGAGCTAAGCCCTTTACCCTGTGGCCGGAATCAGAAGAAGCCGAAGCGTACGGTGAACAACTGCTCGATATCCCGTACGTGGCGTTTGTCCGTCAGGAACAGAATGACGTGGTCATCCGCCTCGATCACGCTGTCGTGATGGGCGATCAATACATCTCCTTCACGCAGCAAGGCGCCAATGGTCGTACCCGGCGGCAGTTTCAAGGCATCGACACGTCGCCCGACTACCTGAGAGGTGTTGGCATCGCCCCGAGCGATGATTTCAATAGCCTCGGCCGCACCGCGCCGCAGGGAATGCACGCTGACCACATCGCCGCGACGCAGACGGGTAATCAGGCTGCCGATGGTGATGTTGTGCGGGGAAAGCGCGATATCGATGGTGCCCATGTGGATCAGATCCACATACTCACTGCGGTTGACGATGCACATGACCTTGCGCGCACCGAGGCGCTTGGCCAGCATCGCGGCCAGGATGTTGTCCTCATCGTCGTTGGTCAGCGCGAGGAACACATCCATGTCTTCGATGTTTTCCTCGATCAGCAACTCACTGTCGGTCGCCGATCCGGTCAAAACGATCGTGCTGTCGAGATCGGCACTCAGTCTGCGCGCCTTTTCCGGGTTGTTGCTGATGAGCTTGACCTGAAAACGCGATTCCAGCGCAGCCGCCAGCCCGCCACCGATATTGCCCCCGCCGGCGATCATGATGCGTCGATAAGGTCGATCGAGTCGGCGCATGACACTCATCACCTTCCGGATGTCTTCGGTTCGGGCAAGAAAAAACACCTCGTCGTCCGCTTTGATCACGGTCGCGCCATCGGGATGCAGCGGCGTGTCCCGCCGGAAAATTGCAGCCACACGGGCCTCCACATCGGGCAACAGCGCTGCCAGATAGCGAATCGGCTGCCCGACCAGCGGGCCGTCGGCGTCCGCGCGCATACCGATCAGCCGAAGCTTTCCCTCTGCGAAATCACGCACTTGCAACGCATCCGGATACTCGATGAGCCGAACGATGTAATCCTTGATCAGACGCTCCGGGCTGATCATGTAATCCACCGGGATCGCGTTGTTGTCGAACAAGGCCGGGTGATCGAGGAAGTCCGCCTCGCGGATGCGGGCGATTTTGGTCGGCGTGCGGTACAGCACCCATGCGACTTCGCACGCCAGCATGTTGGTGTCATCGGCACTGGTCACGGCAATAAGCACATCTGCATCCGCCGCGCCCGCTTCTTCCAAAACGCTTGGTTGCGCGCCGTACCCTTGAACGGTTCGGATATCAAGCCGCTCTTGCAGACGCGACAGTGCCGAGACATCTGTGTCGACGACGGTGACCGAGTTCCGCGTTTCATGCGACAGCACTGTTGCTAGAGATGAGCCGACCTGCCCTGCGCCCAGGATGATGATTTTCATAGATGATCCAGTTTATTCAATGCGTTCAACTGCGTTCATTCGCACTGATACCCAATGACTTGAGCTTGCGATACAAATTGGTTCGCTCCATACCGGTCAGCCGGGCCAGCTCGGTCATTGATCCATCGCAACTCTTGAGCTGCGCCAGCAGGTAGCGTCGCTCGAACTCATCGCGCGCGTCACGCAAGGGTAAATCGAGATTCAAGGAGATCAAGGCCGAGCTGGCCGCATCGTTCGCTTCGTCATTAGAAGGCAAAACGCCCAATGCACGCTGCACTTCCTGCTCATCAATGGCGTCGCCCGTACCGAGAATCAGCATGCGTTGCACCAGATTCTTCAATTCGCGTACATTGCCCGGCCAGGCATGCGCTTTGAGCAGGTTGCGCGCACCGATGGTCAACTCGCGCCGGGGCAAGCCTTCGATGCGGTGGGCCGCCTCAAGGTAGTGCGTTAGCAGAACGGGGACATCCTGTGCGTGATGCCGCAAGGGTTCGATGGGCAGGGGTACGACGGAAAGATGATAGAACAGGTCTTCCCGAAACCGCCCCTGGCGAACTTCCATTTCCAGATCCTTACGCGTAGCGGCAATCACACGCACATCCACTCGCACCGGTTCCGCACCACCCACCCGGAAGAACGTCTGATTCTCCAGAGCGGAAATCAGTTGCATCTGGGTCTGTTCGTCCATATCCGCGGCTTCGGCAATGAATAACGTGCCGCCATTGGCCTGTTCAAGCAGTCCGTATCTAATCTTGCCGTCACTTTCCGCGCCGAACAGCTCGATGGCCGCATTCTGACGACCGCCCATCGCGACGCCACCGGTATCGATGAATGGGAAATGCCGGCGTGGTGAGTGTTGGTGAATAAAGCGCGCCAGTGCTTGCTTACCCGTGCCCGGCTCACCGGAGATGAGTACCCAGGCATCGTGCCCGGCGACCTTTCGCGCTTGTGATCGAAGAGTGGACATGTACTCGCTATCCCCGATCAACTCGAACGGATCGGGAACACTGCGCTTGAGTTGCTCGTTTTCGCGGCTCAAACGGTTATTTTCAAGGCCGTGCTCGATGACCAGCAGCAGTTTGTCGAGTGAAATAGGTTTTTCGATGAAATCGAATGCACCCAGACGCGTCGCTTCAACGGCAGTTTCCACCGTGCCATGACCGGACATCATGACCACCGGCCACACCAGTTGGTCCAGTTCCGCCCACTCCCGCAGCAGTGAAATACCATCTTGGCCCGGCATCCAGATATCCAGAAGAATGAGATCCGGACGGCGCGCGGCAATCAGGGCACGTGCTTCGTTCGCATCGGCCGCACTGGATACCGTATATCCCTCATCCGCCAACAACTCCGCCAGCAGATTGCGGATTTCCACTTCATCGTCAACGACCAGAATGTGTCCAATACTCATGGTATGCCATCGTTATCCTGAATGATCTAAATCGGATTCCGCACGGGTGTCATCCATCCGGCGGAACAAGTCCCTTGGGGCATTATGCCTACTTGTCGAATCAGCGGGAGACGTTTCGGGACGATCTTCCTTCGACCCCGTCAAGACCGATGATTTGGGCGATGCCGTCTCCCTGTTCGTATCCATCGGTAGGTCGGGAAGTGCAAAGGGTAACCGAATCACAATGCGCGCGCCTGTTTTCGCAGTGGCCATACCCCGCGCTGGGATATCACCTTGCAATTCGACAGGTCCATCCTGCACATTGGAAGCCAGCACCATACCGCTATGCTCTTCCACGATTTTCTTCACGATCGCCAAACCCAGTCCCGATCCCTTGGGTCGTGTCGTGGTGTACGGCTCAAACAGGCGATCAATCATATCTTCCGGGAATCCCGTGCCATTATCGGTCACGGTCAACTCAACCAGAACCAAACCGCCTTCCTGATGCAAGCCGGTCGATAGCGTCACCTCGGGCTCATCGGACCCGGGACAGCCTTGCTCGGTCATTGCCTGTTGCGCATTGCGGATCAGGTTGTGCAACACCTGCCGGATGCGTCCTGCATCGGCACGCACCGGCAGCGGATGCCCGGCGGATCGATGCAGTACGGGGATGTCGCCGCCTTTGTACAAATCGATAACCTCCGAGACCAACTCATCCAGATCCAGAATTTTTAGGGTGATTTGCGGCGAACGCGCATATTCGGCAAATTCATTCACCATGAACTTCATTGCCTCGACCTGATTGATGATGGTTTGGGTCGAGCGATCCAGAATCTGGGCAGGCTCATCGCTGAGATTACCCAACAACCGACGACGCAACCGCTCCGCCGACAACTGAATGGGCGTAAGCGGGTTCTTGATTTCATGCGCCAACCGACGCGCCACCTCGGACCAGGCCGCATCGCGCTGAGCCTGAATCAAGGTGGTCACATCTTCAAAAACCAGAACGAAACCACCGGTCACATCATCGGCGGGCAGTGCGGCAACCCGACTCAACAGGATGCGTCGCCCGGCGTCGCCCATAATGCGGACTTGAGCCTCAACAGTGGCACCAGCCGGCAATTGACCGGGCTCCAGAAGATGACCGAAAGCAGCACAGATCGGCTCCAGATGGGGATATATCTGACAGATCTCGGTCAGAGTGCACCCATCAATATGCTGACTGGTAATGCTTAAAAGTTGTGTGACGACGGAATTGTTTCGTGTAATGCGGCCATCGGGCGACAGGGTCAACACGCCGGATGAAAGGTGTTGAATCACTGTTTCAAGATAATCGCGCTCCTGGTCCGCCACTTCCTGAAGTTGCTGCATCACCTGATGAGCGCGGCGCACCCGTGCCGTCATTGTATTGAACGACTGCACCAGTTGACCCAGATCATCACGACGATCCACGGGTAAACGCAGGCTATAGTCACCCTCGGCCACTGCGCGCGTACCGGCCGCCAGTTCACGGATCGGCGCCAACAACCTCCGCGCAGCGATAAAGGCAAGCCATACCGCAGTCAAAAGGGACAACAGCAGCGCCAAGGTAAGCGCAAAGGTAAAGGTCTTTTTCAGTGATTTGTGCAGAAAAATCAACGAGCGGTATTCATTGAAGGCAGCCTGCACGCTACTCGAAAGCTGGTTTGCTCGAGGCGAAATGGAATACAGCGCCTGCAGGACTTCACTACTGCCATCACCGGTCAGCCCTGCGGTCAGCGGGACAACAACCCGGATGCGCATGGAGTCTCCGCCCCCAGGATCAAGACCGATGAAGTCCTTCCCTGCGCGCGCATGGCTCAGTGCCGTTTCGTCCGGACGGGAAGGCACGATCGCCTGCAAATCATCGGAAGCGGATGCCACAATCAGGTTCCGTGAACCGAAAATCGTCATCTCGTGGGCACCGGTATTGCGGCGCACCGCATTCAAATCCAGTGCAACCAGATCACCCGATACGCCTTTAAGTTGCTTGGCTGCGCGCATGGTTTCATTCATGGCCGTGCGCATCTGTCCATCAAACGCCAATTGCGACAACGAAAGCGCATCCGACATCGCCTGCTCGACCTGCACGTCGAACCAGGAATCGATCCCGCGTTGGATGAACGACACGGAGAAATAAAACACGATAAGCACGGGGATCGAAGTCAGACCGACAAACGTGAGCACCAATCGCGCCGTCAGCCGAGCACCGGGCGCACCGCGCCGATAATGGCTGACCAACCGGATGATATGCCCGAGCACCACCGCCGCCAGGAACAAAATCCCCAGCGCAGACAGTCCCAACAGGGAAAGATAGAGATGCTCCGGTTGGTTTGCCCGCTGAAGTGATTCTGAAATCAGATACATCAGAATCAACAGCAGCACGACGACCATCATGCTGATCGGTGGGATCAGTCGGCGAATCCAACGCGTGTAGATCTGGCCCCAGCTGCCGACGAATTTCACAAATCGTCTCCTCTGTCTGCCGCCCCAACTGTTGGCACCGTCCATGAGAACCAAGCGCTATTCAGTGACCAGCGGGAATCGAACAATGCCGGGAACCGCAAGGGCAACGGCAATTTGTTGACGTCCAGCACCATTCGAACGCGCCCGACCAAGGGGCCGCGCCCTTCAAGATGCTTGGCAGTGGTCACTGGCCACGCCCTGATCCGTTCAAGAGAGTGCAGCGCACCATCCAGCGTGCTGAAACTCCGCGCCTCATGTTCAAGGGTATCGGTCAAAAGCCAGGTTTTCGACAGCGCGTGGAATTCCAGACGATAACGCCGCTGATCCGAAGCGATCTCATTTGGTAACCACCAGTCACGCGGCGATTCAATGACGGAAATCATCGACAGGTTGATCGGGATGGCATTGCGCATGGCATCAACCATCTCCTTGTCGAGCACGAGCTTGATGTCGACATCGAGATAGACGACGCCTTCTCGAATCTCCGCGTGAGCCCGCTGAATGTTGGCGCTGGACGCATGTGCCTGAGCACAGAGCAACACGAGCGCAAGGAGCAGAAAAACCGACAGCGCCGATGCAGCAGCGCGGCTGCGATCGGCCGCCTGATCAGTTTTTTTCCAGCACAGCATAAAAGAACCCATCGTGCCCTTCTGAAACAGGGAAAACCTGTTGCCCCAGAAACTGCCCGTCAATCTGTCGCGGCTCGCCCCAATCAACCGACAGGGGCAGCGCACGCGCATCACCATGCCGTCGCAAGAACGCGGCAACCTGCGCCGAGTTTTCCCGATCCAGGATGGAACAGGTGGCATAAACCATTCGACCACCCGGTTTCAGCAGCGACCAGAGCGCATCAAGAATCACCGCTTGACGCTCGACCAGAACGGGCAAATCTTCCGGTCGGCGCAAACGCTTGATGTCGGGGTGACGCCGGATCACCCCCGTTGCCGAGCAAGGCACATCGGCAAGGATGCGATCGAACGGCTGACCATCCCACCAGTCTTGCGGCGCACCCGCATCGCCGACAATCAAGCGGGCGAAGACCTGCCCACGCTCCAGATTTTCCTGCACCCGCGCCATGCGCGTGGTATCGATATCCACTGCCGTCACATTGGATTCGGGCTGGTGCTGCAACATAGCGAGCGTCTTGCCGCCAGGCGCGCTGCATGCATCAAGTACGTGCTGCCCCGGAGCCAGATCAAGCAGGTCGACAACCCACTGGGCGGCCTCATCCTGAACCGACACTTGCCCCTCGGCAAAACCGGGCAGGCGGTCGACATCCATGGGATGAACCAGATTGAGCCCGCGCGTCGAAAAGGCCGTGGGATTGGCCTCAATCTCAATCGAGCTCAGTTGCTCGCCATACGCCGCCCGATCACCTGCCACACGCAAGGTCATGGGCGGATGCGTCGCCAGCGCAGAGCCAAGGGCAGAAGCACGCGCCTCACCCCAATCGACGGTCAACGCGTCGAACAGCCATTGCGGCAGGCGCGCACCAGCAGCAGAAGGGGCCTGCGCGAAGGGATCAACACCTTCTTCGATTTGACGCACTGCCCGTCTCAATACCGCATTGAGCAAACCGGTCGCCCAAGGGTGCCCGAGCTCCCTTGCGGCTTGCACAGCGGAATTGACGGACCGCGATGCCTCTCGGCGTGCGCCGCGAATGCGTTCTAGCCCAACCAGAAGCAACAACGCGATAATGGCGGATTTGGCAGGGATGGGGCGCTCAAGCAAGCTGTCTCGCCAAAACACAAGCGCTTCATAATGCCGAAGCACTTCGTATCCCATTGCCTGCACCAAACCGCGATGAACGGGTTGTGCCTGAGACAACACCCGACCCAAAGCGGCATCGAGCGATACACCCTGACCAACGACAGACAGCAAAAGCTGCGCTGTCAACGCCTCAGGAGACAAACGCGGCAATGTACGCGGATCAATTCGAGCCGGACGATCCGGATCAAACTTTGTAGCCGATCGCTGATGCGACCTGTGTGACAATTTTGCCGATGCATCCTTTGGCACATGGCCTTTCGGTGCAGATGAAGAGGATCGATCTTGATGCCGATTCCGGGCGGTTTTGTACGGATCAGTCAAAACAGGCACCCAGCAGTTGATGGTTACGCGCGAAATCAGCAGCAGAAATCCGCTTTCCACCCGCCTGCTGACAGGCTAGAACCCGCAATCCCCCCGCGACGGTCGAAACAACAAACCCCGAGGCATCAACCGTTACCACCGTACCGGGTTGGGCTTGCGGGCTGCTCGGTTCAACTTCTGCGGACCAGATTCGCAATGGGGCAGACTTAAACTCGGTATACGCAACCGGCCAAGGATCGAACGCGCGAACGCGGCGTGCCAGCAGGTCGGCCGGCTCGCGCCAGTCGAGTCGGCCTTCGGCTTTGTTCAATTTCGCCGCATAGCAGGCTTGGGTATCGTCCTGCGGCTCGGGCGTGATTGAACCCGCGACGATACCGGGCAACGCGGCCATCAAAGCCTGCGCGCCCAATTCAGCCAATCGATCATGCAGCGTGGCCGCTGTATCGGTTGGCCGAATGGCCAGCTCGACCTTGTGCAACATATCGCCGGTATCCAGGCCCTGGGCCATCTGCATGATCGTGATGCCAGTAACCGGATCACCCGCCTCGATGGCGCGCGCAATAGGGGCCGCGCCACGCCAGCGCGGCAACAACGAGGCGTGAATATTGATTGCGCCTAGTCGCGGTGTCTTAAGAACGGGTACCGGGAGAATAAGGCCATAGGCGGCAACAACCATGAGGTCGGGTCGGTAACCGGCCAGCGCGGTCTGTGCCGATTCATCACGCAAAGTAAGCGGCTGTTCAACGGGAATTCCGAGGGCCAGCGCGGCTTCTTTCACTGGCGACGGCGTTAATTTCTGCCCACGACCAGAAGGGCGGTCGGGCTGCGTGTACACCGCCACCAATTCGACTGAATCATCCGCAGCCAAGGCCTGGAGAGCGGGCACGGCAAAGAAGGGCGTGCCCGCGTAGATGATGCGCACCGTCATGCTGATTCCTTCTGACGCAACGCCTTTTCGAGTTTTTTGCGGATGCGCTGGCGCTTGAGCGGCGAGAGATAATCGATAAAAAGGCGCCCATCGAGATGATCTATTTCATGCTGAATGCAGATGGCCAGCAAACCGCCGGCTTCACGTTCAAAACTCTCTCCGAAGGCATTCTGAGCGCGCACACGAACGGCTTCGGCACGCATCACTTTATCAGTGACACCGGGGATCGAAAGACAACCCTCTTCCGATTCGACCGAGCCACTGCGATCAAGGATCACAGGGTTGATGAACACCAATGGCTCCGGAGCACATCCGTCCTCGGCACAGTCCGCCACAAACATTCGTTCATGCACGTCGATTTGCGTCGCGGCCAACCCGACGCCGCGAGCGTCATACATGGTTTCCAGCATCTGCTCACTTAGGCGCTGCACGCGCGCATCAAACTGCTTCACTTCGGCAGCCACCCGGCGCAACCGCTCATCGGGGAAAAGCAACACTTCAAGTAACGACATATCAACCCAAACTCACTAAATGGATACATTGGAATAAATTTCGGAGGAATCGTGCATCCATTCCTACACAGGACAACGGCTCCGAAAAACAACACCAAACACCTGCGCATCATCGCAGAAAAACACTTCAGACCGCCTATTTTGCAACTCAATCGCACGTACCTGTGGACGCGGCGCTCAAATTCTTTTACAAATAAGCATATTTACCGCAACATTGTACGCGAGCCCAAGCTTTGCACCTAGGCCACGTACCTAGATAATGTACTCGGGCGGTGCGTTACGAACCCATAAGTACTCTGGGTTCGGCCACTGACCCAAATGTTGCCCCGTTTTCGGCTGAAAACCCAAGGATGTTGCCCATGAGATCGTCAAAAGGATTACCGGTTCTACTCTCGTTTTCCCTCATTACCACCGCGTTGCTGTCCGGCTGTGCTTCCGAGCGTCCGCCCGTCAATATCGTCAACCAGCCCGCGCCGGATGGACTGCCGCTTGGCGCCACGCGCGGCCCGGTCAAAGGCACGCTGACTCCGGAAGAAACCAAGGCACAGTTCATTTCGCTCAAGGCCAATGAATACACCGTCAAGAAGGGTGACACACTCTGGTCGATCGCCAACCACTTTCTGAAAGACCCGTATTACTGGCCTGAAATCTGGTACGACAATCCCGAAATCAAAAACCCGCACAAAATTTACCCCGGCGACAAGATCGGCATCATGTACATCGGCGGCAAACCACGCTTGGGCATCGCCATGCGCCCCCATATTCGCTACGAGACCCTGCCGCCCGCAATATCAGCCATCCCGCTGGAAGATTTAAAGCCGTTCTTGTCGTATGACCAGATCATGTCGGAAAAACAATTAGAATCGGCACCTTATGTTCTAGCAAATCGCAATCAAACGACGACGACCAGCTTCGGTGATGTCGTCTATGCACGCCCGGCCCTGACGGAGAACTCGAATACGTTCTCCATTCTCGGCAAGGGCAAACCGCTGGTTGATCCAGTGACGGGCGACTTCTTGGGCTATCGCGCCATCTACAAAGGCCAGGCTGAGGTGATGCATCGCGGTGACCCGACCACGTTGCGCATCACCAAAAGCGCCCGCGAGATTATGGATGGCGACCGCGTATTGCCGGTTATCAGCGAGCCGTTCAATAAGGATGTGACGCCCAGTATCCCGGCGGTTCCAATTGATGCGGTTGTGATCGACATCCCCGATGCCATCACGCAAGTGGCCACTTATCAGGTCGTGATTATCAACGCCGGCAGCAACAACGGTCTGGTTCCTGGCGATATGCTGCGCATCAGCAAGCCTGGCCAAATTGTAAGTGACAAGTACACAACCAACCCCAAAGAGCTGGCAAAAAACGCCGAGCCTGAAGGCTTTGAAATTCCATCGCCACCCAGAGTCAAGTTGCCCGACTTCCCAATCGGCACCGCCATGGTCTTCCGTGTGTATGATCGTGCCGCCTTGGCCCTTGTGGTACAGACCAAGCGGCCTGTGCGCATTGGCGATTTGCTGCAAACCCCAACGGCCGATTGAGGCGCCCAGCCTCAGGGCCGTGTCCTTTCTTTGCTGACCTCTGAGCACCAAACAACGCCCGACGCCGATGCGCGCCGGGCGTTGCTGTTTCTGATCACCATCAATGGGATGGGGCCGAAACGTCTGCGCTGCCTTCTGGATGCATTCGACACACCGCAGGCAGCCCTAGCGGCACCGGCATCGGAATGGATTCGCTTGGGCCTTCCGGCCTCTCTGGCAAATCAACACCCGCGCGGCATGGCTGATCGTGTCGAAACGATGCTGTCCTGGCTCGATGAATCGGAACAACACCATTTGGTCCTTGCTGGAGAAAAATCTTACCCACCGCAACTTGCCGACCTTCCTGACGCACCCGCTGCACTCTTCGGCAAAGGCGATATCCGACTACTGGGCGAGCCACAACTGGCTATCGTCGGTGCCCGCACGCCGACGAGCGGCGGGATTAACAATGCACGCGCCTTTGCCCGATATCTCTCCGCGCAGGGCCTCGTCATCACGAGCGGACTGGCGCTGGGAATCGATGCTGCAGCTCATCGCGGGGCGCTGGCCGCTCACGGCGCCAGCGTTGCCGTCATGGGAACCGGGCCGGATATCATCTACCCGCGCGAGCACCAGGCACTCGCCGCCGAGATCGTAGCGCAAGGCGGTTTGCTCATCAGCGAATGGCCTCCCGGCACCACGGCAAGGAAGGAACATTTTCCGCGCCGGAACCGATTGATCAGCGGCCTGTCGGAAGGCGTACTGATTGTGGAAGCCAGCCTAAAGAGCGGTTCACTCATTACCGCCCGCCTTGCCGCCGAACAGGGGCGGGAGGTCTTTGCCATTCCCGGATCAATTCACAACCCCTTGAGTCGCGGCCCGCACCGACTCATTCGGGAAGGCGCCAAGCTGGTCGAAACCGCTCAAGACATTTTCGAAGAACTCATCGACAACCTCGGTGCACGCCTGCGTCAAACCGACGACACCTCCCTGTTCGAACCGGAGTCTTCACCCGCTCTTGCGGCTCACCTCGACCCGGAACAACAGAAAATTCTGGACTGTCTCGGCTTCGATCCTCAGTCTGCTGATACGCTTATTGCATCCAGCGGATTGACCCCTGCCGAAGTTTCCTCCATCCTCCTCATGCTTGAACTTGCTGGACACGTCACCACCTTACCCGGAGGATTGTATGTGAGAACGGCCTGACGAACGGGTAACCGAACGTCGTTCAACTTCGCCCCTTGAGAGATTCCATGAAAGAAACCGTGCTTGATTTGTTGATGTATCTGTTTGAAAACCACATGGAAGAAGAACCCCACTTGCCTCCAGCGCCGCTGCGCACGGATCTCCAGCAAAAACTGCTTCACGCCGGTTTTGATGCCGATGAGATCGGGCGTGCTTTTTCCTGGTTGGACGCGGCAGCGAATGAGCCGACAGAACGAGCTGCTGTGCATGGGGCAGAGGTCAGCGCACCCAAACCTACGTCGTTCCGTGTATTCACGGCCGAAGAACAAATGGCCTTGGATATCGAATCACGCGGACTGCTGATCCAACTCGAAGCCATTGGCGTGTTGAGCGCCCAGACACGGGAAACCGTCATTGAGCGCGCACTGGCACTGGATAACGACGAGTTAGATATCGAAGACATCAAATGGGTCGTCATGCTCGTGCTGTTCGCCCGACCCGGCGAGGAAGCCGCTTTTGCCTGGATGGAAGACCTCGTCTTCGCCGAAACAGCCGAATTATTGCACTGATTTTTTTAGACCCTGACCAGCACCCCGAGATCGCCGAGTTCCTATGAGCCAAACGCTTGTTATCGTTGAGTCGCCCGCCAAAGCGAAAACCATTAAGAAATACCTCGGCCCCGGCTACGAGGTGCTCGCCTCCTACGGCCATGTGCGCGACCTGATCCCCAAAGATGGCGCCGTGGATACCGCGCACGACTTTGCGATGAACTACACCCTGATCGACAAGAACGTGCGCCACGTCGATGCCATTAAAAAAGCGCTTAAATCATCCGACATTCTCCTGCTCGCAACCGACCCCGATCGCGAAGGCGAAGCCATTTCCTGGCATTTGCGCGAACTCTTGGCGGAAGCAGGCTTGCTGAAGAACAAGACGGCGCAACGGGTGGTGTTCTACGAAATCACCAAAAAAGCAGTACAGGAAGCGGTCGCGCATCCACGCGATCTTTCCATCGATCTGATCAATGCCCAGCAGGCACGCCGCGCACTCGATTACCTCGTGGGCTTCAACTTGTCGCCGCTCTTGTGGAAAAAGATCAATCCGGGGCTGTCCGCCGGACGGGTGCAAAGCCCCGCCCTGCGCCTGATCGTGGAGCGCGAGGCCGAGATCGAAGCGTTCAATCCGCAGGAATACTGGACCATACTCGCCGACTGCCAGGCCGATCGGGCTGCCGAAAAGAGCCGATTCAATGCACGCCTGCTGACACTGGACGGGCAAAAGGCCGAACAATTCACGCTGACCAATGAAACGGATGCGCAATCTGCGCGCAGCCGTATCCTCGAAGCCGCCGCCGGCACACTCACCGTCCGTTCGGTGGAAAAGCGCGAACGCAAGCGCAATCCGGCCCCTCCGTTTACCACCTCGACGCTCCAGCAGGAAGGGGTTCGTAAACTCGGGCTCTCCGCCTCGCGCGTCATGCGCCTGGCGCAGGAGTTGTACGAAGGCGTCGACATCGGCGCGGGCACCGTGGGTTTGATTACCTACATGCGAACCGATGCCGTGACCCTCTCCGAGGACGCGCTCACGCAGATTCGGGCACATATCGGCGATAAGTACGGTGCGGCCTACCTTCCCGCCAGCCCGAACCGCTACAAGACCAAATCCAAAAACGCACAAGAAGCGCACGAGGCCATCCGTCCGACATCAGCGGCACATACCCCGGATTCGGTACGCGCTTTCCTGAACAAGGATCAGTTCCGCCTGTATGAGATGATTTTCAAGCGCGCGGTCGCTTCGCAAATGACACCGGCAGTCTACGATCAAGTTTCCGTTGATCTCGCCGTCAATGATCAGCATAGCTTTCGCGCCAATGGCTCTACCCTCAAATTCCCGGGCTTCATCGCGCTTTATCGCGAGGATGAAGACGATGCCTCAGGGGACAATGACGAAGATCGCCGCCTGCCGCCGCTGACCGTAGGCGACAAGATTGCCCTAAACGACATCGCTGCCGACCAGCATTTTACCGAGCCACCGCCGCGCTTTACCGAGGCGAGTCTGGTCAAGACGCTGGAAGAGTATGGTATCGGTCGCCCTTCGACCTATGCCAGCATCATCTCCACCCTCCAGGCGCGTGAGTACGTTCTGCTCGACCAACGGCGCTTCAAACCCACCGATATGGGCCGGGTCGTTAATGGCTTTCTGACCGACTACTTCCGCGATATTGTCGATTACGAATTCACCGCCAAACTGGAAGATGATCTGGATGCCGTGTCCCGCGGCGAACGCGACTGGGTGCCATTGATGCGCGAGTTCTGGACGCCATTCCATGACCGTGTCGAGCACACCAATGAGAATGTCACCCGGCAGGAGGCCGCCCAGGGGCGTGAACTGGGGATCGATCCCAAATCGGGCAAGCCCGTCTCCGTCCGACTCGGGCGGTTCGGTCCCTTCGCCCAGATCGGCACCAAGGACGACGAGGAAAAACCAAAGTTCGCCTCGCTCAAGCGCAGCCAGAGCATTGCCACCATCACGCTGGATGAAGCCCTGGACCTGTTTCAGTTGCCGAGAAAACTGGGCGAAACCCCGGAAGGCGAACCTGTCGAGGTCGCCATTGGTCGGTTCGGCCCCTTTGTAAAGTTCGGCAAAATGTACGCTTCGCTTGGCAAGGATGACGATCCGTACACCATCGAACTGCCGCGCGCGCTCGAAATCATCGAGATCAAAAAGCTCGCTGAGAAGAATCGCTACATCACCCAGTTCGATAATGGGGTGTCGGTACAAAACGGTCGCTATGGCCCCTACATCACCGATGGCAAAAAGAACGCCAAAATCCCCAAGGACAAAGATCCAAAATCCCTGACACTGGAAGAGTGCGTCGCCTTGCTTGCAGCTGCCCCTGAGAAGAAATCGGCGCGCGGCAAAACCGCTGCGAAAGCGACGGCCAAGAAGACGGCAGCCCCAAAAGCGACGGCTCCGAAAACAACAGCCAAAAAGTCAACGACGCCGCGCGCCAAAAAGGCCAGCGCGACCGATGCACAAGCGCCTGCAAAGAAGACGCCGGTAAAAAAGCCCGCCACCGCTCGCAGCAAGAAACCCGCCGCGACGATACCGGAATAAGGGGCGCAAGCACCAAAAACCGAACGTATTAGATGATTTGACCCAGCCAGCCCAATCACCGAATCCATCATGCACAATACCCCCTTTCGCCTTCGGCAAACCGGTCAGATCCTTTCGCAAGGCGGCGTCATCGCCTATCCCACCGAAGCGGTGTTTGGTCTTGGTTGCGACCCGCTGGATGCGATCGCCGTCGAGCGGATACTGACGCTCAAACAGAGGGACTGGCGCAAGGGCCTGATTCTACTCGCCGCCAACCTTGAACAGCTCCATCCGTGGATTTCGCTATCCCCGGAAGAACTTGCCAAGATCAGTGCCCACTGGCCGGGGCCGGCCACCTGGGTCGTTCCGGCCAGTCAGAACACCCCGGACTGGATTACCGGCGGGCGGGATGAAGTGGCCGTCCGCGTCACCGCGCACCCCGTCGCGGCGGCCATCGCCCAAGCAGCCCATACCGCCATCGTGTCCACCAGCGCCAACCCAGCGCAGCGCCCACCCGCGCGGAGTGTTCTGGCCGTTCGAAGGTATTTTGATGACCAACTCGATGGGATCTTGACCGGCCCGGTAGATACACAAGCCCAGCCCACCCCCATCCGTCACTGGCGCACCGGAGACTGGTTAAGACGTTAACCGGTGGCACGCAAACATGCTGCAAGTCATCAATCTACGGATTGCAGCCACGTCAATGCGGCTGCCCGACCTGATATAATTTCCGGCTCTACTCGACCCATAATGTTGGTCCAGGATATCGGCCCACGATATCGGCCCATGTCACGCGCAGCGCGCGTACACATCACGAGACAAATCACCATGCCCGACATTCAACGCGTTCGCGACTATCTCATCGACCTGCAGGACCGAATCGTATCCGGGCTTGAAGCCTTTGAATCCACCGCCCGCTTTTTGCAGGACGACTGGCAACGCCCAGAAACAGAAGCGCTCAACGGGATGGGGCGTGGTCGCGTGCTGGAAGGTGGCGAGGTATTCGAACGCGCAGGCATCAATTTTTCGCATGTGACCGGCCAGAAGCTACCGCCTTCGGCTACAGCGCATCGCCCCGACCTCGCGGGTGGCAGCTTCGAAGCCTTGGGCGTTTCTCTGGTCATTCACCCGCGCAATCCGTACGCACCCACCTCACACGCCAATGTACGCTTTTTCCAGGCGCAGAAGCCGGGTGTTGAACCCGTCTGGTGGTTCGGCGGCGGTTTTGATCTCACGCCTTATTATGGTTTTACCGAAGATGCCGTGCATTGGCATGAGCAATCCCGCGCAGCGTGCACGCCATTCGGCGATGAGTTATACCCGCGCTTCAAGCAATGGTGCGATGAGTATTTCTGGCTCAAACATCGCAATGAGCCACGCGGCGTCGGCGGCTTATTCTTCGATGATTACGGTGCCGATGGACAGATTGATTTCGAGCAGGCCTTTGGCCTGATGCGCTCGGTGGGCGACCATTACCTGCCCGCCTACACGCCGATTGTGGCAAAGCGCAAGGATACGCCCTACGGCGAACGCGAACGCGACTTTCAGCTCTATCGGCGCGGCCGGTATGTGGAGTTCAATCTCGTCTACGACCGGGGCACCCTGTTTGGCCTGCAATCGGGCGGCCGCACCGAATCGATTCTGATGTCCATGCCGCCGGAAGTACGCTGGCGTTACGATTGGACACCCGCGCCAGACAGCCTGGAAGCCGAACTGTATCGTGAGTTTCTTCGCCCGCGGGACTGGCTGGCCGAACACGGTCAAAGCTGACTTTCAAAAGAGTACGCGCCGACCTATCGCCCCAACAGATTTATGGAGCGGGGTGATTCAATCGGCATACGCCAATCTTCATAGCGACTTTTGGTGTGCACCAGCCAGCCACGCGCGCGCAGTTCGCGCCCTTTCCAATGATCAAAATCAATGCCTCGGAACTGATCCCAGGCACGGCTTGAAATCTGCAATGCCACCCGGCCTTCCAGATTGATCCATACGTTTTTGCGGCTTCGGTGCACCGAAAGCACCTTGCCCCGCACAATGGCCGCACCTTGCACGTCATCCGGTATGCCGCTAGCCGTTGCTATACCCGGATCATATTCGCTATTCGACCAGATGCCGACATGATGGTCACGGGCCGTTTTCTCGATTGCAGTCAGGCAATCGGCCAGTGCAAGATTTGGCGGCATGTACACCGCCATCGCCAAGCCCCGCGCGACCAGACCCGCCTGAATGGATTTACCATCAGGGAGATAAAGATAGGCCAGTTTGCGGCCGTAACGATCCTCGGGCTCAAGCCCATACTGCACACGCAAGCGGTTGTGCGATGTGGCCAACAGCGCCATCAATGCCTGACGGCTGGCATCACCGAAGGGTTCGGCCGGTTTGGCCGCACGATTACCATAGGCAGGATGCGCCACTTCGGGGGCATCTATACCCGCCAGACGCACCCGATCGCCATTGGTCAGTCGAACAGTGTCGCCGTCATCGACATAAGCCACCGTGGCGGAAATCGCGTTTCTTGGCGGTGGGCATTGCTCGTCCGCCGACACGAATGGAGAAAATATGCCGGCAAGACAAAGAAAAAAGGCACCCAACCAAATCAAGCGGGGTGCCTTTTTACGCGCGATGAACATGGCGTCGAGACGCGCGGAATTACTTCTTGCCGTAACGATTACGGAATTTATCCACTTGCTTGGCGGTGCTGGAATCCATGCGCTTACCGGTGTAGAACGGGTGGCTGGCAGAGGAGACTTCAACCTTCACCAACGGGTATTCTTTGCCGTCGGTCCACTTGATGGTCTCTTTGGCGCGAATGGTAGAACGCGTCAGCATTGAAAAATCGGATGCCAAATCCTGAAACACAACAGGACGATAGTTAGGATGAATGTCTGGTTTCATGAGTGATACCTTGAGTTTTTACCCATAAAATTCGTGGGTTGTTCGATTCGATCGCTTTCGCCACAACGGCCCGTAATGATCATGGGCCAAGCAACATTCAAAGCGATACTAAATAAGGGCGGCGATGATACCCCAAAGGTGGACGACACTCAAGCAGCAAACCCGCTGAAAAACAACAGGAGCAGGCAAGTTTCAACGGGGAATATCACCGGGTGCGGGCGTTCGCGCCAACACCCATACGGTGACTCGCCCCACCCCTGCCCGTTTTAGGGCATAGGCCAGCGCATCGGCCGAGCTACCCGTCGTCATCACATCGTCAACAATCGCGACATGTTGAGGCAAATGCTCCCTTACCTCGAAGGCGTTTTTCAGGCTTTTTCGGCGATCAATGGCAGATAACCCACTTTGAGATTTACTCGACCCTGAACGCATCACCGCCTTTCCATGAACGGGCAAATCAAAACGATTTCCGACCCGGTCGGCAATCAAGCGTGCCTGATTGAATCCACGAACCCGCCGCCGATCGGGATGAATGGGCATTGGGATCAACACATCTGGCCAGTCTTTCGAGTCATCCTGTCGCTGGGGATAAGCTCGTTCAATAGAAGAAAAAAGTGCGCGCATCAACGCATCGAGCACGCCCGAATCCTTACGGTATTTGAACTGATGAATCAGAAATCGGCTTGCGGTCTTAAAATCCTGCCCCGCGACCGAAAAATCGAAACTCGGCGGATGCCGCAAGCACGCAGCACACCGTTGCCCGGCTTCACTCACCTGAATCGCACATTGCGGACAACGGTGCGGCACCGCCCTGTTTTCTGTCGATAAATCGTCGGCACATCGGGCGCACAACCCATCGACCGCCACACTTGCCGTTCCGCACAGGTAGCAGGGCGCAGGCACCAGAAACCGCGTTAGTCCGGCCAGTCGATTCATGCTACATTTATACCCCATGCATTAATACTAAGGGAGCTTATTCCCATGACCGAGTTCATTCACGCCATTGAAGACGAAGAAGAAGGGAAAATCGTTTCTGCCGCATCTTCTCGACGCGCAGCCAAATGGTTCAATTACGGCACCTTGGTGGCCATTCTCGTCCCACTGCCACTCGCGATTTTCTGGACAGGAATGTCCATGCTGATTTACGCGCTGAACAAACACCATCCCAACCCAAAGGTAGGCCATTACACCCAGCGGGCTGCCTATCGATTTTACGGGGTTGCTGGTACTGCCCTTGCCGTTTCGGTGTTTTTTCCAGTTAACATCAAGTACTACCTTGTCATCTGGGCCATAGCGGCCACGGTTTTGATTCCTTGGACCATTTACGATCTATACCGCATTAATCATGACACGTGGTTCGATTGCGTCATCGAACCACACCAACCCTTTGAAGATGATCAATAAATCGTCCGCGTGAAAACTCAAGCGATGACGTCATTCAGTAATTGAGGCCGCCCTTGTCAACATCCACTACCCCATGGGAACTGACCCAAGTTCTCGCCCTGTTCGACCTGCCGTTCAACGATCTGATGTTTCGTGCGCATGAAACGCACCGCGCACATTTCGATGCCAACGCCGTTCAAATCAGCACCCTGCTTTCCATCAAGACCGGCGCCTGCCCTGAGGATTGCTCGTATTGTTCACAAAGCTCGAAATACGATACCGGGCTGGAGCGTGAACGGTTGTTGCCGTTATCGGAAGTGCGTGAATCTGCGCTGCGTGCCCGCGAAGCCGGAGCCACGCGATTTTGCATGGGTGCCGCCTGGCGCAACCCGACCGACAAGCAACTGGAAAATGTGATTAACATGGTTGGCGTCGTCAAAGAACTGGGTATGGAAGCCTGCGTCACCCTCGGCATGCTCACCGCCCCACAAGCAGGCCGCTTGAAGGAAGCCGGGCTCGATTACTACAACCACAACATCGATACCTCGCCTGAGTTTTACGGCGAAGTCATCACCACGCGCAATTTTCAGGATCGGCTCGACACCCTGGAACATGTGCGCGAGAGCGGCATCAACGTCTGCTCCGGCGGCATTCTGGGCATGGGCGAATCACGCGAGGACCGCGCCTCGTTTCTGGCCACGCTGGCCAACCTGCCCCGCGCGCCGGAATCGGTGCCGCTCAACATGCTGGTGCGCATCCCCGGCACGCCGATGGCGGACATCCCCACACTCGATCCGATCGAGTTCATCCGCACCGTCGCCGTCGCCCGCATCCTCATGCCCACCTCGCACGTGCGTCTCTCCGCCGGACGCGAAGGCATGAGCGACGAAGCACAAGCCTGGTGCTTCTTCGCCGGTGCGAACAGCATCTTCTATGGCGACAAACTTCTGACCACCGACAACGCCGATCAGAACCGCGACCGTGACCTGTTCGACAAACTCGGCATTCACCCGCTCATCCCAGCCGGATTTACCGAACGGGACGACGATGACGAAGACCACACCAGCCCCATGGGTCATTGCGGCGGCGGCTGTACCCATAACCACGCCCATACCTAACCGCTCTCAACAACACGTCGTGGGCGAACCTATTCGGTCCGATACCCCTGACAAGAAAGACGTGCCATCGAACAGGTGTCATCAACTCCGATCCATTAACGATTATCCGAGCGTTTAATCGGTCGGACAGACCACTTCTTAGGAGTGGACCCATCTTGTCGTATCCTTTCAATTCAATTGGTGGCGTGACAGGCGGTTAAACCGCCCTTTCCATGTCATAAAAATTTCACATGATTGCCCGCATCCGAATTGATGAGGAGCGCGTAAACACCTTGGAGCCAGACGCTTCTTCAACCGCGTGTACCCAAGGAGCTTTCAATCATGAATAACCGAACCGACCCAAAACGTCACCGATTAGCCACCGCCATTCTCAGTGGCCTGATCTTGTCCAGTGTTGTTGTTCTTTCAGGCTGCAACAGCAGCAATGACCAACCGCCGGTCGCCGAAAATCCACCGCCGCAAGCCAATCCACAGTTGACGATTGGTCAAACAACCTTTCGCTACGAAACCTTCGGCAACCAAGGGTTTTGGACTCAAGCGATGCAACTACCGCAGGGTCTCGCTGCGGCTGGTGTCACGCCACTGAGCGCCTTATCTCTGGGGCTGAATGTCAACGCAGCTGCCCTGAGCCCGGATACTGCCAAGGCCCTGACCGACGCGCTGGCGAAGATCAAGGCGGGGGCAGACCCGAAAACCACCGTACTCAATAATCCCGCTGTGACTTTGGCACTGATCAACGAAGGTGCAGTCATCGGCGTCGTACCTTTTGCAGCGGACGGCGAGCGCAAGCCGCTCGGCAGCGACCCGAATTACAACCCCAAGGATACGCTCGACCTGTCACGAGGTGACTCGGTGGGTGTCTCCTGCGCGCTGTGTCATGCGCGCACCGACAACTCGGTCGTACCCGCCGGATTTGCCAAAATGCCGGGTTCCGTCGGCCTGGAAGTGGATGGTCCTGCAGCCAACGGGCTTGATTTCGGCAACATTGTCGCCGCTTCGGGCAACCCGCGGGCGTACCTACCCATGTATCAACTAGCCTTCGCTGCGCTTGGTGGCGCTTCAGCAGCCAATCAGGCGGGCTATGCGGGCATCAAGGATGACACAAATACTGAGGTACGCACCTACCTGACCGGCAGCAATGCACAAGGCAAACGTTATTACCCCGTCGATGGCTTTGATGCCTTCCCGGATGGCGTGAATAATGTTGCGGAAATTCCGCCCTTTTATCGCACGGATCTTACCGCACCTTGGGGCCATTCGGGTTTCGATACGGATCTGAACGATTTCAACAACATTGTTTATGTATTGGGGCTCGACCCAACCATCCTGGCCACGGCACCGGGCAAGCAAATTCTCGAAGGTCTGGCCGGTGGTGTGGGTGACGAGATCTACAATCGCTACGTGGCAGTTTTAGACGACAGCGGCTTGCAAGGCAAATACCCCTTTGTCCAATCGGCTGCGACGGGTAAGGGCTTTTTAGGCTATCAAGTCGACCAGTCAAAACTTGAGGCGCTAACGGCATACACAGACCAACTGCAATCACCACGTGCGCCGACCAATTTGGATGCCGCCATGGTATCTCGCGGACAGCAGGTGTTCGACCAGAACTGCACCACCTGCCACACCGCGAGTGCTTCTGCGCCGGTCTCATCGGACATCGTGCCATTCGCTCAGCTGTACCCCAGCTTTAGCCCAACGGTACTGGCCCAACGCCAAGCCCCGCTGAGTGACGTGATCATCAGCACCGATAACGGCCCAGACCCGAGCTACTACAACGAGCTGACCGTATTCAATGCCAGTGTGCGGGCCGATACCGTTGGGTTTGCAGTCCCGTTACTGGCTGGACTGGACGGGCAGACCAAGTTCCTGCATGACCTGTCGATCAGTGGCGCCACGACCACAGACGCACTGAACCTACTGCTCGACCCGACCCGAGGCTCAGGCGCTCAGCATCCCTTCTACATCACGGATGCCGGGGATCGAGCTGCGGTTGCAGAATACTTGAGAAGCCGCGAGACGAAATGAGGACACATTGGGTTTACGTGGTGGTGCCATTCATAGGCTAAGGCATCAGGTCGTGAATCGTCCGATCCATCGCTTTTTGATGAACAACTCTTTGCGTTAACCAGAGACGGAAAGCCCAACTCAGGCTATTGATAAAGCCGGATCACATGGTGATCCGGCTTTTTTTATCCACAAAGCTAAATGCGGTAGGGAAAAAAGCCGACGAATTTCGTTTTCAGAACCTGTCGGCCTTAGCACAGCACCGGGTTACCGAGCTGAGTCATCAGCGCTAACTACTGCCTTTGTCACCCATGATTTGTTGGCGTAGAGACGGGTTGCTCTGCATCATGGCCGCAATCTGGTTGTACTTGGTAACGCTGAGGCCACTACCTTTCACCGCATTGATCATTTTGCCCTGGGCCTCTTTCTGCAGGGATTGGGCCTTGCTACGATCATGAGTCGCTTGAATCTTCGGGGAATACTCTTTCGCGATCGCACCCACCTTGTCATAAGCCTGCTTGAACTTCCGCACTGTTTGCGGGCCAATTTTGGGCGCTTGGTTTGCATTGGGCGGCATGTTCTGTGGCTGCGCGCCCTGCTGCTGTCCGTTGGGCGGCGTGCCATATTCCGCACTCCAAACGGTACCGGCGGAAAGCAACAGCGCGCCTGCGCCCAGCGTGAGCGTCATTAATGTGTGTTTAAGTCGCATAAAAATCTCCTTTCATTTCATTGCCAGTAAGGCAATGGAACTAATGCAGGAGCTATGCCAGAACGTCAAAAACTCACAACCTGCTGTTTAATAAAATATTATTCCTCATGCCTCGGAGGCAAGCCCATACAAATCATGTGTCATTATGACTCATGCGCCATCAGCGACATTGCCATCGTCTTCGCCGAGTCGCCGGTAAAGCGTACGGCGGCTGATGCCCAAGATGGTGGCGGCGCGGCGCTTATTACCGCGTACTTGAGTGAGTACGTGATTAATGTAGCGCAGCTCAATCTCATCCAGAGCCGGCAAACCTGACGGCGGCAACAAAACTTGCGTCAGTGCCGGATCGAGTCCCGTGCCAGTGGCCTGCCGAATCGTTTCGGGCAGATGAGCCGCACAGATTTCCGAATCCGGGCAAAAGGTAGCCGCCCGTTCCATGGCGTTAGCCAGTTCGCGGATGTTTCCGGGAAACGAATAGGCGTTCAACAGACGCACGGCTTCATTATTAAGCCCATTGATCGGGTGCCCCAACTGTGCACTGAATCGATTAATAAAATGTGCCGCCAATACCGTCAGGTCATCACCGCGCTCGCGCAATGGCGGCACCTTCAAGGTGAAGGTGTTAAGCCGGTAAAACAAATCCTCACGAAAACTGCCAGCTTCAACTTCAGCTTCCAGATCGCGATTGGTGGCGGCGATAACGCGAAGGTCGATAGACTGCTCCTGATTCGATCCAACCGGGCGGACTCGCTGATCCTGGAGCACGCGCAACAGCTTGGCTTGCATCGTCATTGGCAGCTCGCCGATTTCATCGAGCAATAAAGTGCCGCCGTCGGCCTCGCTGATTAGACCGCGACGTGCCCTTTGCGCGCCGGTAAACGCACCCGAAGCATGGCCAAACAACTCGCTTTCCAGAAGCTCGGCGGGTATGCCCGCGCAATTAACAGGTACCAAGGGACCGTTGATGCGCTCACTTTCTTGGTGTAACGCGCGCGCCACCAACTCCTTGCCAACCCCACTCTCCCCCGTGATTAGCACTGGCCCCGAAGCCCGAGCGATCTGCTTGATTTCTGCATAAAGTACTTGCATCGCCGGGCTGCGGCCGATCATGCCGTGAAAGTCACTGTCTTGGAACAAGGTGCGGAATCGTGCCAACTCTTGACGCAGATGGCGGGTCTCGCTCACTCGGCGCACGCAGAGCAACAGGTGCTCTAAATCAACCGGTTTAACGAGAAATTCATCAGCACCCTCCTTGAGCGCCGCGACCGCTTGATCGACACGGCCAAAGGCGGTGATCATGATGAACGCGGGCGGCTGCGCTAATTGCTGCACCTGACGCAAAAGCGTCAGCCCATCTGCGCCAGGAAGACGCAAATCACTGATCACTACCCCCCACATCCCGCCGGTCAGCTGCTCCCAAGCCGCCTCAGCGGTGGTGGCCGTGCCGACGACATAGCCCGCATCACATAATTCTTCTTCAAGCAGCCCGCACAGACCATCGTTGTCCTCAACGATCAAAACACGTTCACCTAGTTTTCGCGTCTCGGTCATACTTCCTCCATCTGATCGGGCAATACGATACGCATGCGTGCACCTCCCAAATCGGGACTGCGGTCAATCTGTATGTAACCTCCATGCGCCTCCAAAGCAGCATGGGCAACCGCCAAACCGAGGCCCGTACCCTCATTGACTGCTTTAGTGGTAAAAAAAGGCTCAAAAATACGCTGCCTTAATTCACTATCCACACCGGGGCCATCGTCTTCTACAACAAACCCCTTGTTTGCATGGGACTCGAACCAACCAATGCGCACCCGCCGATCAGCTGCCTGTAACGCATTTCGCACAACATTACTGAGTGCCTGCTCGATTCGCAGCCGATCAACATGAAAAAAGGGGGATTGACCGGCGGCTTCGATACGGCAATCTATTTTGTGTCGGTTGAACTCGTCGCTCAGCATCGCGAGCACGCTGCGAAGCATGCGATCACCGGTCACGGACTGGCGGCGCAACGGATTATTACGGCTGAAATCCATCAGTTGACGAATGATCGAGCTCACTCGCTCGACTTCACGACGTATGTCACCTAAAGCCGAAGCGAGAGAGGCATCCGCAACAGAACGCATAGCGCGCTGGGCTCTGCCGTCAATGACGCTCAGCGGTGTGCCGAGTTCATGCGCGACACCGGCGGCGAGGCGTCCAATGGCCGCCATCTTCTCCGATTGCCGCAGGCGAAGGGCAAGCTGTTCCTGCAGCGCCTGTTGCTCGGCGAGAACATCGGCATGCTCGGCAAGTTTGTCAAGCATGGTGTTGATACCCAAGCTCAATTCCTGAATCTCCCGGGGACCTTGCAACGGAACACGGTGGTGGCGCTCGCCCCGCCCCACAAGAACCAAGCTGTCCCGGATATTACGCATGGGACGACCGAAGGCACGATGGTGGCCGTAAAAAATGACAATCGCGAGCAAGAATGCAGTGAAGGCAAGCAACCCCAAGGCTTGATAGCGGACCTCGCTGATGTACTCCTGAAAATCGATACCCTTGCGGGTGATTTGCAGCAATCCCGTGATGCGTCCTCCGGAATCGGTTAGCGGAACAAAATAGGAGAAAAATGGTTTGCCATGGATGCGTTCAAATTCCCCTTGACGCTGGCCTTTCATTACCAATTGCACCGCCTTACGGCGCTTGGTTGGACTTTGGGGGCCCGTCGCGGCGATCTGATGTCCGTTGGCATCGTACACATAAGCGCCATAAACACGGCTAATCTGAAGCGCTGAGCGCAGCGTCCGTGCGACGCTGCCTTCACGGCCCCGTGCCATGGCATCACTAAGCGGCACGCGAATGGCCCGAGCGATCAATTCGATATCCTCTTGCATACGCGATCTAACCTGGCGCTCCAGACCTTGCAGGCCATACCAGCCTGCCAGTGACGTGAGCAACACCAAAGGCAGCAGGATAAACAGCATCAAAGCTGTTCTCAGACTGTAAGACTCAGCCTTCATAAACAGCGCCACGCAACAGGGGTGGGCGTTGGATCGGATGAATGGGATTCTGCACATCGATTGGTCAAGAACATAACCAATACCATGGCGAATTCACACCGTCAGTGCAACTTAAACAATCAGATAAGCACGCCTTTCCTTATTTGTGCTTTTACAGATTTACGATACTTTATCGGGCATGAAAATTCCTTGGGCGGATTTTTAGCTGAGTAAGGCCGCCCGTCGTTAACTGGAGATTTCGAGAAATTCAGGCGGCTTCGAGCACGCGCATTTCAATGTGAAGCCCGGCAGCCGTTGCCATATTCACCAGCGCATCGAGGGCGAACAGGTTGATCTTGCCGCGCATCAGGTCAGAGACGCGCGGCTGAGTGACACCAAGGAGCTTGGCCGCTTGCGCCTGGCTCATTTCGGTACGGGTGATATGGTTCTTCAGCGCCGTCATCAAGACTGAGCGCAGCTTCATGTTTTCTGCTTCTTCTGGGGTATCTTCGATGGCATCCCAGACACTGGCAAATCGTTGGTTGCTCATTGGCCTAACTCCTTCAACAAATCGCGGTAACGCTTTTCAGCTAAGTCCAGATCGGTCTTAGCGGTCTTTTCCGTCTTCTTCTGGAAGCAGTGAAGCACATAGATCGCATCGACGAACTTGGCCACATAAATGACCCGGAACGCGCCACCATCATCTCGAATCCGAATCTCTTTCACACCTTTGCCCACGCTGCTCATGGGCTTCCAGTCGTCCGGATCTTGGCCATTCTGCACTTGGTCAAGCTGATGACCTGCCTCACGCCTTGCCGGAAAAGGGAAGGCACGAAGATCATCAAGGGCACTACCTCGGAATTCGACGGGTTTTAAATCGGCCATGCGAAAATATACAATTTTTTGTATAACATGACAAGCGCATCGTCACGGTTTGTCAACGCTAAATAGAAAAGTCCCCTTGTCTGCAAAGTAGAAATGTCCCTTTGCCTGTATCGCTTCCGTTAACGAGTCGCGTTGTTCCCGTCGGTGGCGGCGCAAGGATAGCGGACAAATTTAGCAAGAATGGGGCAACGCCATGCAGTTGCGAGAAAGACGGATAGACCAGCTTAAATTAGACTGATTTCTGTCTTGACGGATGGGTCCACTGTACTTTTTACAACCGTCCGTGGAAACGGGGTAGAACCCTACCTGAAACATAGACATAAAGATTAATCCCACCCAATTCCCGAATCGGATCCCGCGACAACCAGCGTCCAATCTTCGGATCATACGCCCGATAGGTTGCCAGATACAGGCCCGATTGCGGATGGACGTACAACCCGGCATACCGGTAGTCCGGCAAGGTGCCGCTGCTCTGAATGATGTTGCCGTAGCTGTCGTAGCTCAGCCTTGCGGTAACCTGCCCTTGCGGATCAACCGTGGCGACTACGCTGCCGACTTGATCCTGAGCATAGTAGGCAATCGTGCTGCCATGCAGTTCGCCCTGAGTGAAGTAGCGGGCCAGCACGGTGTCACTGCTGTCCCTTGCTTCGCAGAGGCGCTCGCCGCACCAGAGGAATTTGGTGGTCACTGGCGTGCCGCCGCTGTCCGTCTCGGTATCGCTGATCCGGCGGGATAGCCCATCGTAGGCAAACTGGCTGGTGTGGCCGGTTTGCTGGTTGGTGATGGTTACAAGCCGGTCGGCGGCATCCCAGGTGTAGGTTTGCGTGCCGTCATCAATCAGGTTGCCGTTGGCATCGTATTGGTAGCCGGCCTAGCCCGCGCCATGGATCTGATTGAGTTCGTTGACGGTAAAGGCGGCGCTGTCACTAGCTTAATTGGTCACTCATCGACCGGTGGCGGTGCTGGCAAATCAATAGCATTTCACAAAGCTACAAATCAATGACTCTGCCCTTTTATGATTGCGGGCCTTATCGAATTCGCGAAATTAAATGCCTAAACCAAGTTCAATTCTTGCCTTCACAAACAGCATCATAAAAAGATACCCAACGACTAAGAACAACAACCCACTACCAACACCAAGCAGTATTCTCGCTGGCAATTTTTTCTCTTTTAGTTGTGAAAGATTTAGCCCGCACAACAACAAGGGGAGTACAAAATACGACCACATTAAATTCGTAGTAATAAGCGAATACGTCTTTCCAAAGTAATACTCCAGAAAGACCCCCGCGAACCCAAAAGAAAAAAACAGGGCATATGGTGCGAAATTCCAAATTATTATGGCCCGGCGTTGCATACGCCCCCCCACAAATGGCGTCTGACATGTACCACCACCAAGCTGTCGATACTCATTACGCAATGCATCTGCGAAGTCATGGCAATTATGTAGCGTCAAATCGGATTGATGAAATCAGTGAAGAGATGAAAGTTGCTGAAAAAACTTAACTTTCTGTCCGGTTTTAGTTGACCACTACAAATTCCAAGACTCTGAAGTAGTGAATCTAATCTGTCCTATTACTTATTTCCGACCTATAAACAAAAACAGAAAGCCTAACTCCAAGCCACACTCCAGCTCCCAACAAAATTGGAATCTGCCAATAGTACGTTACTGGGGTTTCAAGAAGCTCCATGGTCATGCAGCCTAGTGCATAACCCATAATATTTACGGAGGCCGCATCATAAGTAGATAGCAATTGGCCTGAAGCAAATGGATTCTCGCACCCGTTTGGCAATCGAAGCGGCTCATCATGTGCACCGGACCGTAGAACCCTTAGAGAAACTAGAGCAAATACCATCGTCATGGATATTGCTATGAGCTCAAGGGCAAAAAACATGGTTGAAGAATGCATGTAATCAGAATTAACTGGACGAGGAAGAACTAGCCCCGCCAAGTAGCTTATGCAAAACGCAATTATCCGAAAATATTGCCAGCTTTCACGCTTTAACATGGATATAAAACTCCGCCCACCATCAATAGTTACGAGTTATCTGTACACCAACGTGCACATCACCCTCAAGACCCACCCCTCCCAGATGGAATCCCCAGCCATCACTCCCAGCTGAACCATTAAAGAGCGGATCAAACCCCTTATATTCATGCCAATTGTTATTACAATCAGCTGTGCCACCATAGTTCCACCCCGCACCAGCTGAAACAGGCCCATAACTTACGCCCCCTCCTGCTGTCACACCAATACTATTGCTTCCTGGCGTTGCCTTAGAGTCGGGACGACCACCCCATGGGTTAAAACTAATCCCCTTGCCCAACCCCACTCCAAACGTCACTGAAACAGAATCAACACGATGGTTTGCCCCTGTAATCTCAACGGAAAGCCCCCAAATCCTATAATAGGAACCCTCAAGGGACCACAACCCATAAGGATCCACCTTAGTCAGCGGATTCCCCTCGACATACCCATAAAGATTAATCCCACCCAATTCCCGAATCGGATCCCGCGACAGCCAGCGTCCAGTTTTCGGATCATACGCCCGATACGTTGCCAGATACACGCCCGATTGCGGATGGACGTACAACCCGGCATACCGGTAGTCCGGCAAGGTGCCGCTCGAACTTGTGAGCGTCCCGTAACTGTCGTATCTCAGCCGTGAGGTGATTTGCCCTTGCGGATCAACTGTGGCGACTACGCTGCCGATCTGATCCTGAGCATAATAGGCGATCGTGCTGCCATGCCGTTCACCCTGGGCATAGTAGCGGGCCAGTACGTTGTCTCTATTGTCCCGCGCTTCGCAGATGCGCTCGCCGCACCAGAGGAATTTGGTGGTCACCGGCGTGCCGCCGCTGTCCGTCTCGGTAACACTGATCCGGCGGGATAGTCCATCGTAGGCAAACTGACTGGTGTGGCTGGTTTGCTGATTGGTGACCTCGATCAGCCTCCCAAGGTATGTGTTGACGCAGTCCCTGTGTGTCATCAAGAAGATTGCTATTGGCTTTGCCATGCTAATCAGCGTTAATTCCACCGTGGATCCTATTAGGGGCACTTCCTAAAAAATATCCAATAACCTGATTCCAAAGTGAACCCTTAAAATGGCGTCCAAAATTGAATACACCGATACAAGCATGGAAATGGACCCCATAAATACCCACACTAGCCCAAACCTGAATGAATAAGCATAACAACACAGAGCCATCACACCTGATGCGATAATGATCGCAAATATAGGTATGTAATTTGGTGAGCTGACAAGTGAGGCAACAAAGGATATTGCTGCCGCAAGTGCGGCTGCTATTAATAAAATAATTGGCTTGATCATTTTGAAGTCCAGGTGCCACTTGAACTACTAGGCCCTGTTGTCGACCTAGATGAAGATGGACTCACATTCCAGTGTGGCGAAACTTTTCTGACTGGAGACTGGCTTGGGATTCCAGGTGCATTTTTAAATTGCCTTTGACTCCAGCTGCGACAAATATCGTCCCAACCATAGATTCCGGTGTTCCCTAATTTCTTGTCCATTTCTGACTTGAAAATCCTATCCTGTTCCGATGTTGTTCTCTTGTAGTTTTCTATCTGCCCCCCAGGATCATGGTCGCGGTAGACCTTACCCTCTATGCCCTGACCGTCCATACCAAAGCTGTAGGAGTCATAGTATCCGTTCATATTTCCTACATTCACGCTTTGATGAAAACTTGGCTCAGGACCGGACGGGCCCTCAATCCAGATATCTAGGCCTTTAGGGTCAATGTTGATAACCGGATTGCTGGTTACATAAGCATATAAATTTATACCCCCAGTTTCCCGAATCGGATCCCGCGACAGCCAGCGTCCAATCTTCGGATCATACGCCCGATAGGTTGCCAGATACAGGCTCGATTGCGGATGGGCGTACAGCTCGGCATACCGGTAGTCCGGCAAGGTGCCGCTGCTCTGGATGATATTGCCGTAGCTGTCGTATTTCAGCCTTGAGGTGATCTGCCCCTGTGGATCAACCGTGGCGACCACGCTGCCGACCTGATCCTGCGCATAGTAGGCAATCGTGCTGCCATGCCGTTCACCCTGGGCGTAGTAGCGGGCCAGTACGGTGTCGCTGCTGTCCCGCGCTTCGCAGATGCGGGTACCGCACCACAGATAGTGGGTAGTCTCCGGCGTACCGCCGCTGTCGGTCTCGGTAACACTGATCCGGCGGGATAGCCCATCGTAGGCAAACTGGCTGGTGTGGCCGGTTTGCTGGTTGGTGATGGTTACCAGCCGGTCGGCGGCATCCCAGGTGTAGGTGTTTATGCCATCGTCAAGCAGGTTGCCATTGGCATCGTAGCGATAGGCGGTACTGCCTGCGGTGACAATCTGGTTCAGCGCATTGATGGTCAGGGCGATGCTGGTTTTGCCGATGGTAATGTCGGTCAGGTTGCTGGCTGCATCGTATTGGTAGCTTTCAGCATTGCTGCCCGTGTTACCGTTCCTGCTGCCGCTCTTGCCGCCTTTGTGGCCGCGATTATCTCTTGGGCTACCGTCTTCGGCGGCGATCAGCCGCAGGGCGTCGTCGTACTGATACTGGAGTGCCTGCTGACCTCCCTGATCGGATGTGCAGCCGTGCCGGTCGTGACCAAAACCGAAGCCATGGCCGTGATCCCGGCAGTCGGTATCGTGCCGGTCTGCCCACCCGAACATCCAGTCCGGCAGCCCCCAGTGGCGACCGAAGTCGTGCTTGTGGTGCGCGTCAGTATCCTCATTCTGGTTTTCTGCCCGGCTCAGAATGAGATTTTCAGGGCTGGTGGTAAAGGTGAAACCGGCCACCGGTTGCAGACGCCCCTGGTTAATGATGTCGTTCAGTATCGCTTTCAGGCGGCGATCGCTCTGGTTGTTCTCATACTGATACTGAATTTGATAGGGCACGGGTTGACCATTGCGGCTGATGGTCTGGCTCACAGGCTGGCTGGTTTCACCAAGATAGGCTGTGGTGAAATCACCGAGCGCATTGCTGTCGCCCGTCTGTCGTGACAAGGCGTCGTATTGGTAGCGCTCGGTTGCACCATCTACCGTCTGGCTCGCCAGCAAACCCAGGGCGTTGTAGGTGTATTGCAGGCTATCGTGGCTGTTTTGCCCCTGTTCGCTCGCCAATTGCCCGGCACCCAGGACGCCAGCCGGATAATAACCATAGGTGGTTGTACCCTGCCCGTCGGTTCGGGTAGTCAGGCGCGGATAGCTGGCGTCGTAGCCGAGTTGAACAGCGGCGGTGGGTTGCAGGGCATTGGAGTAGCTGATGCCGATGAGTCGGTCATCCAGTGCGTAGCTGTAGGCCGTGTTTTGCCCCAGGGCATCACTGCGTTCAATCACGCGACCGGTGATGTCGTAGGTGTAGCCGGTCTGGCTGCCATCGGGATAGGTTTTGCCGGTTACCCGCCCTTCGATGTCGCGGGCCCAGGTGCTGGTATTGCCGTTTGGATCAGTCAGGCTTTCCAGTTTGCCATTGGCGTAATAACCATACTGTGTCACTTGATTCATTGGGTCGGTTTTGCTGATCAGGTCACGCACGCTGTCGTAGGCGTAGGTCGTCGTGCGGCCTTCCCGATCGGTCGTGGCGACCGGATCGAGCTTGCCCCAGGTGACGGTTCGACTCGTGCCGTCGGGATAGGTAACGGTGGTCAAACGGTTGAGCGCATCGTAGCTATAACGCAGTGTGTGGCCCTCCGAGTCGGTGCTGCTCGCTACGCGGCCAAAACCGTCGTACGTATAGCTATTTCGGGTTTTGCCATCGGCGTTGACAACCTTTTGCAGGTATCCGTTGGCATCGTAGACATATGTCGTCACTTGCCCCAGAGGGTCGGTCATGGAGGTTCGTTGACCGGCTCCGTTGTAGGCGTAGGTAGTGGTTTGCCCTGCGGCGTCGGTGTAGGTCAAGGGTTCGTGCTGTGCGTTGTAGGTGAGACGCGCCAGAATGTCAGCACCCGCTAACGTGTTACGCGTAACCTCGACCACATCAACGCCATTGGTCGCATAGATAAGATTCACGGTGCGGCCAAGCGGATCGACCGTTTGAGTGACATTACCCTTGGGGTTATAGCTGATGCGCGTCAGTTGGGTGCTGCCATCGGCCAGGACACGGGCAATGGCTGAGGGTTTGTCGAAACCTCCCGTCACTCCGGGTGATTGATTTGGATAGCTGAACCAGATTCGGTGTTCCAACGGAGATTTGACACTTTCCAATACGCCGGCAGTCAAGCCGTAGTACGGTTGGGCAGCATTATGCAACCAATGGTAGATATGTGCTTGGGTATAGTCCCCCGGGGCGTGCTCCATGGCAGTTTTATCCCAGAAGAAGGTATCCCGGGAGTTGATGTACGCGTTGAATGTGTTGATGCCCTGGGGCACGGGCGAGTCGCTGAACGGGATGCCCGGTGCGTTGTGCCGGAATTCCACCCGCTCTTTGCGCCCTTGGGGATCGGTAATTTCCAGCCAACGCGTTGTACCGCTATCGCCTGAGGCAAATTGCGTGGTTCCATAGGGGGTGGTCATGGCGGTGATGAAGGTGCCGCCGTCGTAGGTGAACTGCGAGTGCATACCCAACACATCGGTGATGTCGATCAACCGTCCACTGCTGTCGTAGGCAATGCTGGCCGCGCGACCAAAAGGATCGGTAATTTCTGTCACTTGCAGGGGATACTGGGCATTGCTGTAGGTCAGGGTGGTCTTCTGGCCCAGCGCATCGGTGAGTGTGGTTAACCGCATTTGGCTGTCATAATCCAGAGTCACGGCATTGCCGGCTGGATCGACGACCTGGGTCAAGAAGATTCGCCGAGGGAAATAGGTACTGTTGTCCGACGCACCATACACTTCCTTGCTGCCATCGGGCATCCGGCGCTCATAGGTGACGGGCGAATCCGATACTTTCACCAGTTGCGCCGCCGTGCGTTCTTCAGGTGAAAAAGCACCTGTCGTGGCGTTGAAGCCCGCATAGTGTCGGGTACCGCCGCCGCGCAAGGCAATGGTCACGCTGTTGCCTGGTGAGGTCGGATCGTCTTGCACGTAGGCAAACCAGTTACTGATCCATTTCTGCCCCAGGTTGCCAAAGGTAAAATTGGCCGGTTGATTCGCTTCGCGTTGGCTATAAACAATGGTGAACGGTACAGCCGGACCTTTGGGCGGTGCATAACCCACCGGCGTATCATGCAAGCTCAAACTCACCAACATCGCCTTGACGCTGTATTGCGCCATGCCGGATGAGCCGCAAGCCCCACAACCAGCCACATCAGGGTCATCGTTGGAGGTGTCGTCCGGGTTGTTGCCCGGCGTAATACCCGCACCAAAGATGCGGCCAGCTTCACTCAGCGCAACGCGACGCCATGGACTGCCCATGGTTTGCGCCAGAATCGGCTGATTAGCCTGCGGTTGCGCCGATGCCTTGGTCGGAATCAGAAAGTAGCCGCTGGATTCGGCCCGAACTGCTTCGGGCGTCATCCAGTAATCGCGCCCCTGAGCGGCATCCTTGATGTGATAACGCCCACCAGCTTCGCCGACGATGGTGGCGTAATGCCCCACTTTCCAGTGCGCTATGGCGGGAACCGGAATCGGTTCTTCGCCATGACGGTATACCACGCGGCTGGGCAGACCCGCCTGATTCGCCAGCGTATCCAGTCGCGCCAGACTAAGCCCTGCCTCACCGGCGCGTACCCGCTTGAATCGTCCAACGGATTGATCATGACCCTCAATCGCCAACAACTGATCCAGAGCGACAAGACCACAAAGCCGAGCCTTGCCAGGCTCATGCTGCATCCGCCACAGGCCCTCCTCAGCTTGTGTTTTGTTCGCCTGCGCCGCGCCGGAAAGAACGAGCCCTTTCCCTTCTTGCAGCAACACCTGGACAGCTTTCTCATGACCGAACACCGTATGCAAGTGGAGCAAAGCGCCATAGTTTTGCTCAATCAATGCCCGTTGTGGTTCGGTTTTCGCCCCTGCTCTTAATTGCCATGCCGCATCCAGCCGGGTTATCGCCTGCGAGAACAGGCCCGCCTGCTCATAAGCCAAGCCTTCATTGGTCAATAAAGCGATGCGCCAGACTGAATTTGGATATTGATGCAGGAAATGGTCGAGAGCCTTCGTATTTGCAGCATCAGCCGCGGCCCGGTAACTTGCGATAGCAACCCGCAGGTCATGGGTTTCTGCTGCGCTCGACGCGCCGAATGGCACCAGCGGCGTTTGAAACACACCGAAATCTCGTGTCGGTAACACCTGCTGCCCTTTTGTCCACGCAATAGGTGCGGTGAGTGCAGAAACATGAGTTGCGTGACTCAATCCACTCCAACCCATTGCAATCAATGCAGCGGTACAAGCAGCCAGGAAACGGCGATTGAATCCATTCATGTGACGATACCTCTCAACAATTCCATGTATTGGGTCGGCGGTTAGTCAACCGCCCTGATCATTCATTCAAAAAAGTTTTAGCGGCACTTCTTATTTCCGGGGCCTCGGCAGCAATGTATTCGGGTCGATTACCCCGCCATGGGGCATGGTCTTTCCCGCTTCCAATTGCAATTGGGCACCGGTGTGCCAGTTGAAGCGGCCTTGCCGGTAGCGGGCAATGCACTGGTCGTCTTGCGGGGCACAAAGCTGGGCCACGCAACCAAGAACCCACCAGTACGATTCTTTGACCGGATCTTGATGAGTGATGGAATTACGGTAGGCAGCTGAGTTACCGAACAGGGCGTGCGGAGCATAGCGCACCAGTGCGCCTGGCTTGAACGGGCCGGAATTATATTCCTCACGGGTCAGCGATACGGTGACTGAACGGCGCCCCGTCGAGGAAGGCACCGTGATCGACACCAGTTGCATGAAATCGAGATAATCCTGCGCATTGGCAGGCACCTTCTGCCAATAACCATTGGCCCGCGCCCAATGGAAAACAGACATCATCTGCTTAGGCGAAGCCACTGATTCAACCACCCCAATTACAATATCCGGCGTGCTTTCCTTCGCCAGCAGGCCGCAGTGGTTGTGCTGGCAATCGAACGCAATATCATGGGATTGCGCATCAACGCACGGACTGCCCAGCATGAGCATCGATAAAAAGAACAGGCCAAAGAGCCGTTGCCGATCAATTCTCCACACAAGACCAGCCTCCTTGCCAAAGGAATATCCGCACCAATCCATCCCTGATTTCGTGACCATACCCCTGCTTTACGCGAATCTGGCTTGGGGCTCATGTTCAAACACACCCGGGGCAGTACATGCCCTGCACGGGAAAGTTCGCATTTGTACAGACCTTCCTGGGGGATCACTGCATACAGTCCCCACTTCATCAGCCGCCAAGCATAGTGGGCATATCTGTCAAATCGTTGCCAATATAACCAATATGCAATGCAACTCACTGTAGGGCTTTTCAGAAATGAATGTAGGTTTATTCCACGTATCCGTGGTTTAAGCCATGCATGGGAACCTCAAGAGGTCCTTCGATCTACCCGTAGCTGATCAACCGCGCCTTACTGCGCCATCCACCCCCGCCTGCGCGACCGCGGCGGCGCGGAACAGGGCTCGGCGTTTGTTAAGGGTTTCTTCCCACTCGTTGGCAGGAATGGAGTCGGCGACGATGCCGCCACCGGCTTGGATATGGAGTTCACCATCTTTGAGGACGCCGGTGCGGATGGCGATGGCGGTGTCCATGTTGCCGTTCCATGCCCAGTAACCGACGGCACCGGCATAGACGCCGCGCTTGACGGGTTCGAGTTCATCGATGATTTCCAGTGCGCGGATCTTCGGCGCGCCGCTTACTGTGCCTGCCGGGAAGGTGGCGCGGAGTACGTCGATGGCATTGAGACCTGCTTTAAGCTGACCGGTCACTTGCGAGACGATGTGCATCACATGCGAATAACGTTCGATGATCATGCGTTCTTCGAGTTTAACGGAACCTATTTCAGCGACACGACCGGTATCGCTGCGCCCCAGATCAATGAGCATGACGTGCTCGGCGATTTCTTTGGGGTCACTCAGCAGTTCCTGTTCGAGCGCGAGATCTTCCGCATGGGTTTTGCCGCGCGGGCGTGTGCCTGCAATCGGGCGCACGGTGATTTCGTTGTCTTCGAGACGGGCGAGAATCTCGGGGCTTGAGCCGATGACCTGATGATCGCCGCAATCGATGTAATACATGTAAGGCGAGGGGTTCAGGCTGCGCAGGGCGCGATACAGGTCGATCGGTGGCGCATCGTAGCCAATGGTCATCCGTTGGCTGGGCACCACCTGCATCACGTCGCCTGCCGCGATGTATTCTCGGATTTTCAGCACGGCCGATTCATAACCTTCGCGGGTGAAACTGGCTGTAAAGTCGTTTTCGTCGATATGCCTAGGCTGGGCCAGTGGCGCGTAATGCACCTGCTCGCTGCGCAGGCGCTCGGTCAGGGCATCCAGATGATGCGCGCCCGCTTCAAGGGCATCGGCTTGGGCCGGATCAACCAGTGTCACCAGCAGAAGCTGGCTGGACAAGTTATCGACCACCACGACCTGTTCGGACACCATGAGCAAAATATCGGGCGTGCCCAACGGGTCGGGCTTGGGCGGGCTGGCTGCCAGCCGTGGCTCGATATAGCGAATGGTTTCGAAGCCGAAATAACCCACCAGCCCGCCATGAAAACGCGGCATACCTTCGGGCTCGAACACACGGAAACGGCCCTTGAACGACTCGACCCAGGCAAGTGGATCATCCGCTTCGGTGGTTTCAATCAGTTCATTGTCGCGGCGCACTTCGATCTTGTGACCATAAACACGCAGCACCGTACGGGCCGCGAGACCGATGATCGAATAACGCCCCCAGCGTTCGCCACCCATAACCGATTCGAACAAATAACTGTTGGGCGCGTCGGCCAATTTGCGATAGACCGACAACGGCGTGTCGTAATCGCCGGATATGGCGCGGGTGAGCGGGACGCGGTTATAGCCTTCGGCGGCAAGTGCCTTCAATTGAGCAGATGTTGGAGCAAACGACATGACAATTTCCTTACATTTTAGCGCGTTACAGCACTACAGATAGAGGGGAGATGAATAACTCAGCCCCGCCATCGCCCTGTTGTCGGTTGTCGTGCCGCTCGCATCATGATGCCGTACCGATCAATTTGGGGAATTCGGTCATCGAATCGATCACCGCATCGGGGTGATAATTGCGGATGTCTTCGCCGTGGTTGTAGCCATAGCTCATGCAGATAATGGAAAAACCGGCCGCACGCGCTGCTTTCACATCGGAGATTGAATCGCCGATCATCAACGCATCGCGTGGGTGCACCTTGAACCAGCCCGCAGCGTAAATTAGCGGGGCGGGGTCGGGCTTTTTCAGGGGCAAGGTGTCACCGGCAATGACGGTTTCGAATGAATCAAACAGCCCCATGTCCTTGAGTAACGGCAAGGTGAATGCGGCGGCCTTGTTGGTAACACAACCGACGGACAACCCCAGTGATTGGACATAGGCAATGCCTTCCTTCACGCCAGGAAATACGCAGGAATGCTTGCCGTTGGACTCGGCATAAAACCGTCTGAAAATCGGCATGGCCTTGTCGAATAGTGCCGCATCGGGCGTACCATGCAGATCGTCGGTGAGCGCGCGTTCGACCAGGCGCTCAATACCATTACCTACCCAGTTCCGAACATCGGCTTCTGCACGATGGGGCAAGCCGATTTCATCTTGCATCTGGTTGACGGCAACCAGCAGATCCGGCACAGAATCGATCAGCGTACCATCCAGATCGAACAACACCATTTTGGGCGTTAATATCATGATAAAACTCGGATACTGTAAAAACTTAATGAGCGGAGCCGGCGACCAACAAAGATGACAACTCATCAAGCGAGTCGATCATCGCATCGGGATCATAATCGCGAATATCGCGTCCGTGATTGTAGCCATAGCTCGTACAGACGATATTAAATCCGGCGGCACGCGCGGCATTCAGATCGGAGACGGAATCGCCCACCATCAGAGCACCCGTCGGTTCAACCCGAAACCAGCCCGCCACATAAAGTAACGGCCCCGCATCGGGTTTTTGCACCGGCAAATCATCGCCGCAATGCACATGATCAAAAAAACGCAACAGGCCGGTTTCTGCCAAGAGCGGCTCGGTGTAGGCGCGGGGCGTGTTGGTCATCAAACCCACGGGAATATCGAGTGTGCGCACGAATTTGAGCCCATCGATGACGCCGGGGAAAATTCGAGTGAGTTTGCCATTGGTGGCCTGATAAGCACGATCAAACGCAGCGACGGCCTCATCAAGCAGCGCCTCATCGACTTTGCCATCCATTTGACCGGTCAAGGCTCGGCTCACTAACGGCTTGATGCCATTACCGATCCAATCACGCACCTGTTCAATGGTGCGTGTCGGACGACCGAGCTCAGCCAGCATTCGATTGACCGCTTCGTGAAGATCAGGCACCGAGTCCACCAAGGTGCCGTCCAGATCGAACAGCACCAAGTTGGGCGCGAATTGCGGCATTACTTTTTAACCTTGGCGAGTTCTGCGCGGAACTCGGACAGAATGGTGTCGTAACGGTTCGCGTCACTTGAATTGGCCTTGCCAAACAGCGCCGAACCGGACACAAAGGTATCCACACCCGCTTCGGCAATTTCACGGATATTGGCTGGGCTCACGCCGCCGTCGATTTCAAGACGGATGTCGGTGCGACCGGAGGCATCGATGATTTTGCGTGCGGCACGCGCCTTGTCGAGCACGTAAGGAATGAATTTTTGACCGCCGAAACCGGGGTTGACCGACATCAGCAGAATCATGTCTACTTTTTCGATGGCGTATTCGAGCACGTCCAGCGGTGTGGCCGGATTGAACACCAAGCCGGATTTGCAGCCGTGATCGCGAATGAGTTGCAGACTGCGGTCCACGTGCTCGGAGGCTTCGGGATGGAAGGTGATGTAGGTCGCGCCCGCTTTGGCGAAGTCGGGGATGATGCGATCGACCGGCTTGACCATCAAATGCACGTCAATCGGCGCGGTCACGCCATGTTTGCGCAGGGCTTCACACACCAGCGGGCCGATGGTCAGGTTGGGCACGTAGTGGTTGTCCATAACGTCGAAATGCACCCAGTCGGCGCCGGAAGCGATAACCTTATCGACCTCGTCCCCCAGTGCGGCGAAATTGGCAGACAAGATACTCGGTGCAATGATGAAATCAGACATGCGGTTTCCCCATAAATTAAAGTAAAACTGTTGTGCAATGTACCCGAATCGACCGCAAAAATTAAGCCACAGCGATCCTGTCGGGCAAAAATCCCGAAAAATCAGGAATCAAGGCGCCACTTTCGGTGGCAGCGTATCAATATGGGCATCAGACAGACGCTTGCGCAACGTGGCGAGTTGCTCCTGTTTGATTGGGCCGATCTGAATTCGGTAATAGGTTTTGCCGTTCACGCTGGCGGGACGAACTTCCGAAACAAAGCCCTGCATGGCGATTTCAGCCTTGCGACGGTCAGCCTCGGCCTCGGTGGCAAAAGAACCGGCTTGTATCCAGTAGTTTCGCTCCGGCTCCTTGTTTGCCGGGGTTCCAGCTGTCTTGCTTTCCGATGTCGCTTTGTCCGGCACAAGCTCCTTATCCGGGGTCGCAACGACCGGACCGTTGTTCTGCTGAGGCAACAGGGTGTAAAACTCGAAATCCGGCTTGACCGGTGGCTTTTCATCCGGCTTTTTGACCGAACGGGCATCCTGCTGCCCCGAGCCTGAACCCAGATGTGTGTCTTTCTTCCACAGATGCGAGGCGACGTAACCGAGCAGCACAACAACGACCAGCAGCAGCACAACAATCCATTTTCCCGCGGAACCAGCGGGCGGATTGCTGCGGCGACGATTGGTCGGCGTGCGTTTGCTTTGAGCCATGTGTGAAGTTACCTGATTTAAATTTACGGCTTACATTTCTTCCGGTGCGCTCATGCCGAGCAACGCCAGACCATTGGCCAAAACCTGCCGCGTGGCGGCAATCAAGTTCAGACGCGCGTCACGCAACGGCGCATCATCGGCCACGAGAAATGCGTGCGCATTGTAATAGGCATGAAAATCCTGCGCGAGTTCACGCAGATAATGGACGATCAGGTGTGGCTCAAGATTGACGGCGGCACGTTGCACGGTATCACCGAACTGCGAGAGGCGTTTGAACAGCGCCTGCTCATGCGATTCGGTCAATCGTGCGTAGGCGCTGCGGCCGTTTTCGGCATCGTGGGTAAATCCGCGCAGCGGCAACTGACGGAATACGCTGCATACCCGCGCGTGGGCATACTGGATGTAATACAGCGGGTTGTCATTGGACTGGCTTTTCGCGAGATCAAGATCGAAATCCAGATGCTGCGCCGCCGCGCGCATGACATAGAAGAACCGGGCCGCCTCGTTGCCGACTTCCTGGCGCAGTTCGCGCAGGGTCACAAAGCTGCCGGAACGGGTCGACATCTGCACGCGCTCACCACCGCGATACAGGATCGCAAACTGCACGAGGGAAACGTCGAGCCGGGACTCATCAAACCCCAACGCGGTCAGCGCCGCCTTCACACGGGGCACATAACCGTGGTGATCCGCGCCCCAAATATCGATCACGCGATCAAAGCCGCGCTCGAATTTCTCCATGTGATAAGCGATATCGGAGGCGAAATAGGTGCTTTGGCCGTTATCACGCCGCACCACACGGTCTTTATCGTCGCCAAACTCGGTCGATTTGAACCACAGCGCGCCTTCTTTTTCGTAGATTTGGCCGCGCTCTTCCAGCTTGGCAATCGCGCGGTCGATCAAGCCGCGATCTTCCAGCGTCTGCTCGGAATACCATTGCTCATACTCCACGCCGAATTCCCGCAGATCGTCGCGAATATCGGCCAGAATCGAGTTCAGGCCCGCATCGAATACCGTGCGGTAACGCGTTTCGCCCAACAGGGTTTTTGCCCGCTCGATCAAGGTGTCGATGTATACATCCTTGTCCCCACCCTGCGGCTCATCCGGCGGCAGGTTGGTAAATACATCCTCCGTCGACACGAACATTGTGTCGCCATGCTCGGTCTTGAGCGCTTTGGCGATGTCGAAAATGTACGCTTCGGATTTATAGCCGTTCGCGGGGAAAGTTAGTTTGGCGCCACAAGCTTCCAGATAACGCAACCAGATGCTGACGGCCAGAATATGCATCTGCCGCCCAGCATCATTCACATAGTATTCCCGGTACACGTCGAAACCAACAGCCGCCAGCAAATCCGCCACCACGGCACCATAAGCCGCACCACGGCCATGCCCGACATGCAACGGGCCGGTCGGGTTGGCGGAAACGAATTCGACCTGAACCTTTTTGCCTTCACCAAACCGCGAATGACCGAACGTGCCCCCCGCTGCAAGGATGGTGTCAATCAAAGCAAACGCCGCCGCCGGATCGACGAAAAAGTTAAGAAAGCCAGGGCCTGCAATCTCAATCTGCTTGATCCCCTCGCGATCCGTTAACGCCTCGAGCAGACACTGCGCGGCAACACGCGGCGGCACGCCCATGGGTTTAGCAATCTGCAAGGCAATGTTGGTGGCAAAATCGCCATGGCTGGGGTCTTTGGGCACCGTGAGTGCGGGTGTCACATTGATGGCCGCGTCCATCACGCCTTGTTCTTGCATGAGGCGCACGGCGTTCAACAGACGAAGTTCGATTTGGGCTTTCAATTCAATGTCCAACGTAAAAGGATTTGGGTAAGGATGATTTCAGTAGCCGCTCAGTTTATCCCGCTTGCCATCCATCAGGCAAAAGCCGCAGCGAAGACAGTCATCCTAACGCGCTCAAGTCATCCTATTTACGTTGCACATACCCTGTTCCAAGATCGTTAAATAGCCGCTTCTCCCAACGACATGCGAAATCGCAAGCGCACTTACCAGCGATACGAAACCTTCAGTTGCACACTGTTAAAGTGGCTGTCATGGCTATGTTCACCCTCGTAGGCCAATGTGGTGCGCCACTGATGCCGCGGACTCTCGAAGGTTACCCCTGCACCGGTTGCTAGTGCCGTGTGGGAAGCGCTCCGGGCGGTCAAGGTTTGATCGAGCACGCCGAGCGACAAATTCTGGGTAGACTGGGTGTCACCGGCGTAGGCGTTAACGCCGGCAAGAACCCAGGGGCGAATCTGCATTCCGCCCGCATTGCCAAAATCCACGCCTGCCTTTACCCCGGTGCTGAATCGCCCAAGACTGCTTCCGCGTGATGCGTACGACAAGTTCAGCAAACCCGCTCCACTTTCCTCAAATGCCTGAATATGGCTGTAGAGATAAGCCGCACCAGCATAGGGCTCGATAAACCCTTTTTGGTTTATTTGGTGGCGGTATTTTGCTGTGACAGCGGCCGAACCATACCAGCCGTGGGTGTCGCCCGAGGCCACCAGCCCCGTCGGATCGAGGTGGCGGGTACTGTCCTGTGTGAGTCGCCCCCCACCGACGGAGGCATCGATTCGCCAAGGGCCTTGATTGAACTCACTCAAGGCATACAGCCCCAAACCACCCCCTTGTACTGATTGATAGCTGGTTTGAGTTTGCGTTCGGGTCTGGGCGAAGGCAACACCGGCAGACCAGTCATCTGAAACCGCCTTCGAGGCACCCAGCACAACTCCGTTTTGATCGACAGAGGCGGCATTCGCTCCACCCTGGCCTTTGAGCGCCCGCAACCAGACATGGCGACCATGAGTTGGTGCGTCAGCAAGGGTATCGCCGACGGACAACAGGCTGTGCTGCGTAATCCAAGGCTGTGCGACCGCTGCATTTGCCGTGGTGTACGCAAGGCCCGGGGTTGGTGCCTGAGTCGGAGTCGGAGTCGGAGTCGGAGCTGCCGTTGGCAGAAGTCTCAAGCTGGCTGTGTTGGCCGAATATTGCACGGTGGGCGTGATGTACGCGGCGAATGCCGGATTGTAGGCCACCTGCGCAAATTGCCCGGATACACCGCCATCGGCTTTAATAAGGTCGTATTGCGTGCCGACGGTATATTGACCAGAATCGACAACGACATCCAGTGCCCCGTCAAGCGTGGCCTGGCCGAGCACATGCAATTGATCGTAATCGACGCCCGCCACAGGATTCGTGCTGGGCAGCACTTGTGCCGTCATCACACCGTTGGCACCTTGGGTGTAATTACCATTAACGGTAAGAATGCCAACCGAACCGCCCGGAAACACCGTGCCATCGTTCTGCACATTGCCGCCAATCGTGCCGTGACCGCGCAGGGTGGCGCCGGATTGAACCGCCACATCACCCGGGAGAAAGGCACTACTGTGTTGTTCATCACCGACCATCATCTGGCCGCCAGTGATGTTCGTTGCCCCCGTGAATCCGCTGGCCTGTGCCGCAGTGGTGTTGTATATCCACGAACCGCCATCCATGCTCAGCGTGCCGCTACCACTCAGGGCACCATCAAATACGCCTTGTGCATTCGCCAGATGCAGCGTGTTACTGCCCAGCTTGAGCGCACCGCTGCCACTGATTCCCGCCACGGTCGGATTGATCGTGGCCGCACTTAAATCAACCACGCCGTCATTTTTCACCTGAGAATTGGCAAGACTGCCTTGATTGTTCAGCAGCAGCGATGCGCCCGTGGCAACCACGGTGTTACCCGAATAGGTATTGGCCCCGTCAAACACCAAGGTACCGGTGGTCAGGTTAATACCGCCACTGCCGCTAATCACCCCGGTGTATTCGCTGTTATCACCCGTGAGCGACAGGCCACCGCTGCCCAGAATCATCGCCCCCAGACCACCGATGGTGCCGGTGGTTTGCGTGGCAGAACTGGCGCTGAAATCCAGAGTGCCATCGTTATACAGGCCACCTTGCGCTGGCAAACTCAATGAACCATTGCTACCGAACTTGAGCGTGGCGTTTTGCTGGATGAGCGCAGCGATTGGCAATGAAATGGCACTATCGAAGGTTTGCGTGCCGCCTTGCATCACCAGAAAACCCAACATCCCCGGCGTGCCGGAGCCAAAATTCAACTGCCCGGAAAACACACTGTCTTGGGCGTTGTTGATTTGCAGCGAGTTCGGTTGCGTGAGGTTGACTACGCCATCCCCCGATAGCCCGCCGACCACCACATAATTATTGTTCGATGGATTAACCAGATTGGTGGCCGTGCCATCCAGCGTGCCATTGACGACGACCGTACTGTTAGCCAATGAACCCTGACCACTCAAGGCCAGCGTCGCCGTCGGGTCGATTACAGTATCGCCGTGGTAGGTTCCCGGCAGCGACAGGGTCAATTTGCCGTTTTGCAGATGCAGCCCACCGAACGCGCCCAGAATCTGCCCATCGAAAGACATGTCATTGGCATTGGGGTTGCTGAGCGTCAGCGTCTGATCGCCCAACTGGATATTGCCAGAACCTTGCACTTGCTGAATCGTGGTACCAGCCGTGGTGCCGGAAAGATCCAGCAAACTCAGGGTATTGATGATGACATTGGCAGAATCGGCAATCGAACCGGCGCCCGACAGCGTGAGCGTGGAAGCGCCTCTTAACGTGGTGGTGCCGTTATAGGTATTCACCCCCGATAACGTCTGCGCCGCGCTGGACGCAATCACGAGGTTGCCAGTGGTATTGGTCGCATTGGTGATCGCGCCGGAGAACACGCCGCCCTGATCGTCGATCTGCAAGGCGCGTGATCCGGTGATGTTAACCACTCCATCGCCGTTGAGCGTGCGTACCTCCGCGGTCGATGGGCCAGGACCTGCCACCGTCAGCGTACCATTGACCGTGACATCGGATTTGGGCATGGTCGCCGCCAGATTCAGCAGCAGATTGGCACCGGGGTCGATCAGCGTTTTACCGCTGAAAAATTGAAAGCCCACATCGCGAGTGAAGATCTGCGTGCCGCCGGTTAAATGCAGCGTACTGCCCGCGCCGCCGGTGACCTGCCCGTAAAAAGTCGAGTCGCCGCCATCGGTCAGCGTCAGGCTTTTGTCACTCAGCGCCACCATGCCGCTGCCCTGTAAAAAACGGGTCGTGAAGCCTTGGTTTGTGTTTCCCAAAGAGAGCATGCCATTCACGATTACGCCGTTGGTGATGGTGCCATCCCCATAAATATTCACCTGAGCGCCGCCCTGAATGACAAACGGCAAACCGGTCGTCACCGTGCCGCCCAAGCCCCATTGACCGCCCGACACCGTAAACAAGGCCGCGCCCGTACCGTCGATCATGCCATTGAATACCTGTCCGCCTGCGCCGGTGATGTTGATGCGGCCACTGCCCAGATGCACCACACTGCCTGCATCGCCCGCCAGATCGTCCAGATTTTGCGTATCGCTGTTCTGCGCCAGATTCGAGGCCGATAAATCCAGCACCGAGCCACCGCCCATGCTCACATAGGTATTGTTTCCCAGCACGCCATTGCCGGTGAGCGCCAGCGTCGCCCCATTGCTCAACACGGTAGCGCCGGAATAGGTGTTCTGACCCGCAAAGGCCACGCTGCCGCCATTGATCGACACATCACCCGCACCGCTCAGCACGCCGCCATAGGTGCCGCTGGGATTATTCAGGAACGACACATAACTGCCGCTGCCCATATCGATATTACCGACCAGGCTTTGGGTGGTGCCGATCAAGCCCGTCGCGCCACCGGACAGGGCCCAGTTCTGGCTGGCATCGCCGGTGCCGGTGAGCGTCCACGAACCGCTATTGGCTGCATAGGTGCCAAAACCCACGAGCTGATCGGCACCGATCGTGCCGCCGCCACCGGTCAGCAACAAAGTGTCGCCGCCGTTGGTCGTACCGCTGCTACTGACGATCTTGCCGGTAACCTGCGCCGTGGTATCCAGTTGCACTGTATTGCCACCGCCGCTGAGATCAATGGCATCGGCCGGGTCGCCGCTTGCTCCCGAGCCCGAACCGGACAAACCACCAGAAACGGAGCCTTTGACATCAATCAAACTGCTGCCGGTGGCGATAATGCCCACGCCACCCTGCCCGGCGAACGCCCCCGTGCCGCCGGTACCGCCCGAGACACTGGCATTCTGGTCGATAGTCAAGGTATTACCGGTGCCGAGCACGATGCCCGCGCCGCCGTTGCCCGCTTTATTGCCGCCACCGCCCGTTCCGCCGTTAACCGCGCCGCCAGCGGCCAGCACTGTGGTATTGGTATCGCCAATCACCAAGCCAGCCCCGCCACCACCACCGCCGCCATAGCTATTGTCGTTCGGGTTGAAATAAGCATTACCGCCCGCCCCGCCGGTAAGCGTCCCGCTGAAGGTGGCATTATTGCCGGAGTCGACATAAAAGCCCGCACCGCCACCGCCGCCACCGCCGGAATAGCCATGACCGACAAACAGCGTACCTCCACCGCCCGATCCACCATTTCCACCCTTGCCACCGGTGTAGCTTCCGCTGATCGTCGTCGCGCTACCACCTGCAGTCCAGGATGTGCCGACGCCACCGCCACCACCACCGCCGCCGCCGGAATAGCTCGAACCAGCGATCCCACCGCCACCGCCACCGCCCACACCTTGCGTCTCGAGGCTACCCCCGCCGCCGCCTGCGCCACCATATAACCCACCACCACCCGAACCACCGCCCGTATTGCCTGAACCGCCCGCGGTGGGTGTCGTCGTCCCAGCGCCGCCGCCACTACCACTGCCGCCCGAACCGGCCGTGCCATTGGTCTGGCCGCAGGTGGCGCAACCGCCATAGCCACCATCATTGGTGGGGCTGTTACTGCCCGTACCCTGCGCGCCCAGCAGACTGGCATCCTGCGGTGAGCCGCCATCGCCGCCCGCCGTGCCCGTGGCCGCCAGCGCATTCACACTGAGCAGCAACGCTCCCAAAAGCAGCATGCCCTGGAAGACGCTTGTAGTGACGCGCGTCGAGACGTGGGATGAGGCAGGATTATCCACACGGGATCGGCCTGATTTCCCTGCCCCACGGGCCAATTCAGAAACCACCCGGATCTTGCCGGTGGTACGATGACGAACAAGACGATAAATACGGTTCATGTGCAGTTCCTCTGCGCAAGCATGTACTGAAATTCGGGATCTCAAGATGCCTCCGGGTCAATTCAGAGGCTTTCATGCCGAAAATGTACTTAAATAGCGGAACCAACTTTTAGCCGAAATTGCGATGCCCTCACATAACCCCCGTTTTCAGCGTAACTATCTCGATCAACTCCAGGTATGTCGGCTGCTTGAAGCACGTCAGTCTGACCCGGTGGCGCTCAAGACTTTTTGTGCCGAACACGGTGTGAGTGTCTACACGCTGAATCGGCTGTTTCTGAAATGGTTGGGGCAAAGCCCCCGCAGCTGGCAGCGACGCCTGCGTTTGAATGAAGCCGCCATTTTGCTTGGTCGCACCGATCAATCCGTTTTATCGATCGCCCAAACGGTTGGTTATGAAAGTCAGCAAAGTTTTTGCCGGGCATTCCGGCGTGAGTGGGGGGTCAACCCGACCTGCTTCAGGCGTCAATTCAGGATGCAGCACGGCGATCTGCCAACCCAACCCTTGCGCATGCCGGTGACGCACGGGGTGCTGCCGCCCCTTAAGATCATCAGTCAGCGTTTTGTGGGAAGTTACGATCAGGTGCCGCATTATTGGCGCGTCTTTGGCGCGTGGGTGACACAAACCGGGCTGGACACAAAACAGGGCGTATTCGTCGGAGTCACCTGGGATGATCCCGATGTGACCCCCAAGGGCGAAATTCGCTATGACTGCGGTTTCCTGCCACAAAACCCCGCTTTGCTGGAACAGATTCCGACCTCGTCCGATTTGACGCATCAGACTATTGCCGGTGGTGCTTATGCCGCACTGGCCGGACAGGGGCACTACCATGAGCTGGTTCCTGATCGTTACCAACGGCTGGTTTGTCAATGGCTACCCAGCAGCGGTTGGCAACTGGACTTGCGCCCCGCTCTCGAATGGTTTGCCGAAGCCCCGTGGCGAATGCCGGAACATGAATGGCGCTTCGAAATTCGCCTGCCGATTGCCTGAAACGACACGTTTGTTTGCAGACGACATGCGCGTGCGTCTGCTAAATTCAGCTAGAGGACTTTCCCCCTTGTCTCATTTTGGAATGACTTAACTCATGAGCCCCCTGCACGAAGACGACTTTCCCGAGCCCCTCGACCAGAGCCAGACGCGTATCGCCACCATCGAAGCCGCGGTGCACCAGATTCTTGATGCGCTGGGTGAAGACCCGAACCGTGAAGGCCTGCAAGACACGCCCAAACGCGTCGCCAAGGCATTGCTTTATCTGACACACGGTCTGAACAAGCCGCTGGAAAGTGCGATTGGCAATGCGTTGTTCGCCTCGGATAACGATGAGATGGTCGTGGTTCGCAACATCGAGTTCTACAGCTTATGCGAGCACCATATGCTGCCGATCATCGGTCACGTGGATATTGGCTATATTCCGCAGGGTAAGGTGATCGGCCTGTCGAAACTGGCGCGCATCGTTGATTTATATGCCCGTCGCTTGCAGATTCAGGAAAACATGACCCAACAGATCGCCGATGCCGTGCGTGAATCCACCGATGCCCGTGGTGTGGCCGTTCAGGTGCGTGCCGCGCATATGTGCATGGCGATGCGCGGGGTGGAGAAGGTGAATGCCGAAACAATCACTTCGATGATGCTGGGCACCTTCCGCAGCGATGCGCGGGCGCGTAACGAGTTTTTGCAATTGATCGGCAGGGGTTAGAAGACAACGCATGAACGCTCGCCGAACGCTTCTTATTACTGGCGTCAGTCGCCGCATTGGGGCGCATCTGGCCGCCCACTATCTGGCGCGTGGCGATCGGGTTATCGGCACGTATCGGCAAGAAACAGACGAGTTGGCTAAGCTACGCGAACAGGGCCTGCACGCTGTTCAGATCGACTTGACCGATACGGCCGCCCTAGCCGGGTTGATTGACGACATCGCCGCCTACACCGATCGGCTCGATGCGATTGTGCATAATGCATCAATCTGGCCCAGTGATGCAGATTGTGATGCAGACTGCACCCGACAGCCGCCACTGATCTCGCAGCTCTACCAATTGCATGTCACCACACCCGTTCAGCTGACCCTGGCGCTCCAGCATCGTTTGCCCGCACCGATTAAGGACGGACGCGCCACACGAACGGTGGTGTTTCTCACCGACACCAAGGTATCAGCGGGCAGCGATGGCCATCTGCATTACCTCGCCTCCAAAGCCGCAGCACAAAGCGCCATGCGTTCACTGGCGATCAGCCTTGCCCCACACACCCGAGCCAACGCCATTGCGCCGGGTTTAATCCTGTTTCATGAACAGGATTCCGCCGAAAAACGTGCTAACCGGCTTGCCAAGAACCTGTTGCCGTTCGAACCAGGAGCCGAAGTCATCGCCCAAAGTATGGATTACCTTTTGGATTGCTCCGCCGTCACCGGCATCACCCTACCGGTCGACTGCGGGCTGCACCTGCTCAACCCCTCGGCACGGGATTAACAGGATATTCAAAAGGGCACCTCGAAATACCCGTGATTCGTCGTTCCCGCGAAAGCGGGAACCCAGAAAAATCAAGGCGCTGGATTCCCGCCTACGCGGGAATGACGAGTTTTTCGAGCTTCCCAAAAGGGCTTTCCTGCCATTTTTCGATGCAAGCTGTCTATGCGGCGCAGCAGCGGGCGTTCAAATACCGATATCTGGGCTTGACGCTGTGTTTTTACCACACCATAAAAAAACCCGGCCATGCCGGGTTTTACGTCTTTTCTGGGCAAACCCGTCGGTTGCACAGATTGAGCGATTATTTCTTCGCTGATGATACTTTCTTCATTGAAGCCACATGATGTTTTTTTGCCACTACGTGATGTGCTTTAACATTCTTCTTAACAGCGTGTTTTTTTACAGCATGCTTTTTAACGGCATGTTTTTTAACAACGTGCTTTGCTTTGGCGGGTTTGGCTGCCGCGTGATCCATCGGTGCTGGAGCAACAGGCTCGGCCGCCATAACGACGCCAGAAAAAGCCACCACTGTTGCGACACACGCACCGGCAACCCATTTGAACATGCTTGATTTCATCTAAAAACCCTGACTGAGAAATAATTAAAGAAGCATATAGATGATACGCCTATGATTTAACAAAAACTACAGGATTTTAAAAAAAACAAAACAAATTAAATCAATCAGTTAAAAACAAATTCATTCAATTTTATTAAAAAAACAACACATGTCATAAGGTTGCTCTATTTTTCGGGCATAAAATCAGAAACAGTTCAAAGAAGCGATCATACCCACAGGCGGCGGCGGACCATGGCCACGGCGAAAAAATAGCCTATCAGTGCGAAAAACAGCAGCACAGACAGGTGAAGCACAAGATGCTCAACAGGCTGACCAACAATCAAAGGTCTAATAATTTCAATAGCATGGGTCAAAGGCAGAAACTGCACCGCAACCTGCAAGGCGGGGGGCATACTGTCCAGCGGGAAAAACACGCCCGACAGCATGAACATGGGTGTGACCACCAGAACGAAGTAGTAATTGAAAAAATCATAACTTCCTGCAATCGCGCTCATGATAATGGCTGGCCCCACAAAGGCGAGCCCCATCAGAAAAACGACCGGCAACGCCCACGCAGCCATCCAGCCACCGGGCACCGCGCCGAGCACGGCGGCAACAATCAAAATAGCGATGGCGCTCATTAGGCCCTTTAACGCCGCCCAGATGCTCTCGCCCAGAACGATGTCATCGATATCCATCGGTGTCGCCATCATGGCGTCATAAGTCTTTTGCGGCACCATGCGCGTGAATACCGAGTACATTCCTTCAAAGGAGACGGTGGTCATTGCCGAGGAGGCCACAACACCTGAAGCGAGAAAGACGAGATACGGCAAACCGCCGACTTCACCCACCAGATGCCCGAGCCCCAACCCCAGACCCAACAGGTAAATCAGCGGCTCTCCGAAGTTCAGCACGATGGCCGGGCCGATCAATTTTTTCCAAACCAGGAAATTGCGCTCCAACAGCGCCAATGCCACCCAACGGAACCGCGGCATCGCCCAGATGGTTCGATTTGCTTGGCTTCGACCGGCCTGACTTCGACTGGCTTGGATTCGATTTGTTGTGGATCGACTCATTCTCGCAAACCTCGCCCCGTCAATCGTAAAAAGACATCCTCCAACCCGGCACGTCGGTGGATCACGGTCAGTTCCGAATCATCACCGAGAAATTCGAGAATCGGCGCCGGTGCATGGGTGTAGACATACACCGCAGTGCCTTGACGTTCGGCGTGCGCGCTCATGGATCGCAATGTCGTGAACAAACCCTCGCTGACCGCACCACGCAATTCGATCACATCGCTTTCCACATGACGCGCAATCAGCTCTTTGGGTGAGCCTTGGTCCAGAATTCGTCCGTGATCCATCACGACAAGCTGGTCGCAGAGCCGTTCGGCCTCTTCCATATAATGCGTGGTAAGCACGAGCGTGACGCCACGGGCGCGCAGTTCAGACAGACGGGCCCAAATCAGGTGGCGCACCTGCGGATCAAGTCCGGTCGTCGGCTCGTCGAGAATGACAACATCCGGATCATTGATCAGCGCGCGGGCAATGGTTAGCCGTCGCTTCATGCCCCCGCTCAAGGTTTCAACCTTGGCATCGGCTTTTGCCGTCAACTCGGAAAAAGCCAGCAGCGCCTCGACCCGATCCGCCACTGCGGCGCGCTTGAGGCCAAAGAAGCGGGCGTACATGAACAGATTCTGCCGCACAGTGAAATCCGGATCGAGGTTATCCGCCTGTGGCACCAACCCGACACGGGCTCGAATGGCCCGAGCGTGATCGGGCAACGCCTGCCCCAAAACGGATAAAGATCCCTCGTCGAAATCCGCCAACCCCATCAGCATTTTCAGCGTCGTGGTCTTGCCTGCGCCATTGGGACCGAGGAACCCGAAGCACTGACCCGAAGGAATCGTGAAATCGATGCCATCCACGGCACGAAATTGCCCGAACTGTTTGACAAGGCCCCGCGCGCTAATGACCGGCGCTGATTCGGTAACTGACTTTTTCATCGGCGGATCAAACACGCTCAACTCCTCGATAAATACGATCCAAGGCATCGACGACACGCGCCGTCGACCCTCGATTGGCTTGCACGACAGCATGGGCACGAACTCCGGCTTGTCGCCATGCTTCCGGTTGCGCCCATACAGCTTCCAGGGCAGCCTCTAGGGCGGCGACCACGTCCGCTTCATCTTTCACCATACGCACGGCATCTCGCTCTCGCAGCAATCGGTATACCGCCCGGAAATTATGCACATTCGGCCCGCTAAGTACTGCACGGCCGAACACGGCCGGTTCGATGGGATTATGCCCGCCCGTCATGACAAGCGATCCACCCATGAATATCACTTCGATTGCGGCAAAAAATTGCATGAGCAATCCGGTCTGGTCGACAAGCAGCACCTGGGTTTTTGTATCGACCGTTAGCCCCATCGACGAGCGCTGCATGACCAACCCTCGGCTGGATATCAACGACTGCACTGTTTGTGCCCGCTCAGGGTGCCTCGGCGCCAGAACGAGCAACGCATCGGGATGCTGCTCAAGAATCTGTTGATGTGCATCCAGGACTACTGACTCTTCACCATCGTGGGTACTCGCCGCCAGCCATACGGTTCGGGCACCGGCAGACCATAGATTGACCTCAGGCTGAGCCACATCAAATTTTATATTGCCGCAATCGATAATGCGCTCGTGCATCGCTGCGGGCGCCAGAGCGCGAAATCGCACCTGATCATCTTGCGATTGGGTGCAAATCAGGCCGATACGGTTCAGCGTCTGCTTGAGCAAGGCACCACCCCAGCGGCGATACCGCCGGAATGAACGATCCGACAAACGCGCATTAACCACCGCCATCGGCACGCCGTGCGCCTCGGCCACCTGCGCCCAATTGGGCCACAATTCTGTTTCCATTACGACAATCAACTTAGGCCGCAACCGCCTGATAACGGCACGTTGCGCGAAGGCATAATCAAACGGAGCATAGAAATGCCGCACACCCAATTCCCGCGCCGCTTGCGCACCGGTTTCCGTCATGGTGCTCACCACCAAAGGCACGCTAGGCCACCGCGATTGCAGTGCGCGAATCAATGGTGCCGCAGCCCGGACCTCCCCCAGCGATACCGCATGCAGCCAAACACTTCCTGTTGGCAGGTTATCGGGAATCCGCCCGAATTGCGCCCAGAGCAGCCGGTGCGTTTGGGGAGCGCGAAAGTACCGCCGTAAGGCATCGACAAGCAGCCACGGCAACGCGAGGCCCAGTGCGAGGCGATATACCCACAAACTCATAAAATCCACAAACTCATAAACCAAGAAAAAGAGTCATGAGAAAACATGCACACCGAAGTGCCCGCAGTGATGCCAACTGTTAAAATCTACTTCATGACGCATTCGCTATCCTTTCTGCAAAAAATTTCATTGTGCCTACTCACTTGGCTGCTGCGGGCAATCGCGGCCTTGCCACAATCGGCCCGCCTTCGCATCGGTGCCCTGCTTGGCCGCCTGAGCAAACGTTTCGTCGGTAAGCGACGCAAGATTATGGCGCAAAACCTGCAAACTGCCTTCCCCGATTCGACGGCAGCGTGGCGCGATGAGATCATTAACGAACATTTCGACCGCCTGGGCGCGGATGCGCTGGAATCGATCTGGGGCTGGTATGGCAAAACCGAACCGCCGCCCGCGCACACGGTCACCGGCGCGGAGCATGTTGAAGCTGCACTCGCCCGCGGCCAAGGCGTGATTCTCAATGCCGGCCATTTCACTCAGGGTGAGATGTCCGTTTATCTTGCCGCAAGACGCTGGCCGGTTCATGCCGTTTATCGCCCGAACGACAACCCCGTCATCGATGAGCTGATTAATGTTGGGCGCCGCAAGCACGTGGTCAGTCTGATCGATCGCGAGAACACACGCGCCATGGTGCGTACGCTGAAAAAGGGCGGGATTATCTGGACAGCGGCCGATCAAAGCTTCCACGGCAAACAAAGCGCCTTCATTCCGTTCTTCGGCGTGCAATGCACCACCAATCTGGCCATTCCGATTCTGGCACGGATGGGCAATGCGGTCGTGTTGCCCTATTACGTGCGCCGATCAGGTGAAACCTACGAAGTGATCGTTCACCCACCGCTGGACAATCTACCCAGCGGCGATGATGTCGCCGATACAGCCAGGCTCGTCCACGTACTGGAAGAGGAAATCCGCGCGAAGCCCAGCGCGTATCTGTGGGGGCATCGACGCTACAAAAACCGGGCACCGGATCAAGCCGAGGCAGCAGTCGAACCGGAATAATCAACCTCTGCGTAGAAGGTTGATTTTTTCGTGGATGGTCGACGGCTCAAACACCGTGCGCGCACGATCTGCACCGAGTAACCCGATGGCCTGTCGATAGGCATCATCAGACATCAATCGCGTCAATGCATCCGACAGATGTTCAGCCGTCGGCTCGACCAGCAACCCCGCTTCGCCGACCACTTCCGGCAGGCCGCCGCGATTCGACGCGATCACTGCGCAACCTGCCGCCATCCCCTCCAGCGCCGTTCGGCCAAAAGGCTCTGCCCAGAGCGAAGGCACCACCGCGATGGCCGCTCGATTGAATGCCGCGGTGACCCTCTCATAAGGCTGGTACCAGTCGAACAGAATCCGGTCGCGCATTTGTGGATGAAGGGTTGCCAGTAACTCACGTTCGTGCGGGTACTGCGCCGTAGTTTGCCCAAAATGCCATGCACCGATAAAGCGAGCGCGCCATTCGGGAAACCGGGGCAACACCGTCTGCAACGCCTGTAATAAGGGCAATGCACCCTTTTCGGGAATGAGCCTTCCGACAAACAATATTTCTTTCTGCTTTTCAGCTTCGGGGGCAAATCGAGCCAGATCAAGGGTATTGGGCACAACGACCACACGCGCACAAAGCGATGCGGACACGCCTTCGCACAAACGCTGTCGAATGAATTCACTTACGGCGACGACATAATCGGCACGCATCAACAGACGCTGCCGGTCTTTGGGGGTCTTCAGACCACGAATCGAGTGCGGGTCGTTATGTACATACAGAGATAAACCGAGTTTAAGGTGACTGAACTCATGGAACAGATGCGCCCGATTATGGATTTCCAGTCGCTGCGGTTTCTGGCGTTTTATGGCGCGGGCAATGGCCCAGCGGTAACGTATCGTTTGTCTTGCGGGCCACCATTTGGGCGTCGCCAAACCAACATACGGCACCGCGGGCACAAGGGGTGCAGCACGCAAGGGATCACCCCAAATCGCGCTGCAATCAGGTTCGTGCTCAAGTTGGTTCGCCAGCGTTAGTGCAATCGCGCCCGGGCGATCGACAGAAAAAGCCTCTCGATGCGGGAGGATAATCGCCGTCTCGGTCACCCCATTTTGCCCGGATTGTGGTGGCACATGCTCAGGCTGCACGTGCACGGGCCATCGACCACGCCACACCCGTCCAGATCACGGCCGCCGTCCAGCCATTGAAATATTCCATCGTGCTTTGCAGCGGCCAGAATGTGGTGAGCAAAACGGCGCTACCGAAATAAGCTTGCATCGGCACACCGTGACGAATCGAGTCACCAATCATTTTGGCGAACAACAAGAGCACCATGGTCACGAAAATGACAAAAGCGAAAATGCCGCCCTCGGCCAACATACCGCTATAGAAATTATGCGGATGAATCACCGCGCCATCAAAACCCATGGCGTCGTAGCGGGCCTTGTAGGCGGGCAGATGGGTATCGCAATAGGCTTTGAATTCGCGCGTGCCGATGCCCGTCCAAGGTTTGGCCTCAAATTCGGCAAAAGCCGTCATAAAGTTCAAGCCATACACGCTCTCGTCCAGATTTTGGATGGTGTGAACCGTCGAATCCACGCTGCGATGCACCATTTCTTTTTGGGTGATGGCCACACCGGTCACGGCCACACCGAGCACGACGAGCAGTCCGATCAGCGGCATACGCCAACGACGATGGTGAATCATCACGCCCAGCATCACCAAACCACTACCCAGAAGATAGGTCAGTAACGCGGCGCGCTCGCCCGTTAAAAACAGGAATAATGCGCCGATCGCCGACATACCGGCAATGGCAAGCAATGCCCAGAGTTCACGCCATCGCAATGCGGCGAACCAGACGACCGCCAGCCCAATAAACCAGACCCGATCCGTAAACGTGCCGACCATCGGGTGATCGAATGGCCCGGTCAGCCGAAACGAGCTGGATGGCGCGTGCCCGAAAACATCTCGTCCGATGACATATTGCAGGAAGGTATCCAGCACAATAAACACAATCACGGCCAGCATGGCGCGCTCAAACCAAACCAAGGTATTGGGCTGCCTTGAAAACAACCAGATCAGCGCGGCGGCGAATACGGGCCAGCGGAACGCCAGAACGGCGGATAAGGCCGAGTTGGCCGGATTCACGGAAAAAGGCGAGAGCGCGAGCAAGATGACCGACAATGCCGCCGCCGCGTACACCCAACCTTGCGCCAGCCAGGAAAAATCCCGACGACGAATCGCAACGAACAGCGCGATCAGCACGGTCACGCCGACGGCCACTTCGGCGGGCACCCGCTTGAATAGCACTAAAATCGGCAAGAGCACCACAGCAATGAGCGCCAATTTCTGCGCCCAGTCCATCGGTCGATTGACTAATGACACCGTATTTTGCGCGAGATGATCCGAATTCATGATTTATCCTTGTGTTGAGACGACAGCCCCAAACGCGCACGTTCTGCGGCTTCAAATTTCTTGGCTTCGATGAGAAAGGAATAATACGCACTCGCCATCGCCTGAATCAGTCCGCGACGGCCATCGAGAAACGCCCGCCGGAGCAGATAGTTTTTGAGAAAACGCAGCGGGAAAATCGTAAACAGCTTGAGGGCTGATGGTTTTTTGCCGCGACTGGCGTCCAATTCAGCACGCATCGTCGAGTAATGATTGATCTTCTGCACACGCAGGGCGACCGACTCCACACCGTAATGTTCGACCCAGCCGGGCAGATGTTCGATTTGGCCACTTGTATCCAATTGCACGGATTCATGCACGATCTGCTCGGACAGAAACCGCCCGCGCCCACGTCGCCATAGGCGCACGCGGGAAATCGCCCGTGTATGTTTACTGGCTGGCACGCCGATGAACCAATCGCGGAATCGAACCTGTCCACCCATCACGTTGGGGTCGTCTCGCTGCACCAGTTCGATAATCGCGTCGCGCAGTTCGGCATCGATCACTTCATCGCCATCGAGATTGAGCACCCAAGGCTGGGTACACAGATCGAGCGCCACCTGCTTTTGCTGCCCGTACCCCAGAAATTCCTGATGGACGACATGTGCGCCGTGGCGTTTGGCAATCGCCAGGGTTTCGTCGGTCGAGCCGGAATCGACGATAACAATTTCTGCAAAGCCGGACACGGCAGATAGCACGTCATCGAGCCATTGGGCGCAGTTCTTGGTGATCAGAAATACGCTGACGGGTGCGCCATCGCGCTGATCACGGACAGTGGCGGCCATATCATTCATACGCGATAGCGTCCTCGGGTGATGGTCAGCCAGAACTCAAAACCGTTCATTTGCCCGACCATGGACAAACGCGGCAGACACAACGGATCGAACTTCCGGCGCGGCAGAATCTTTTTCTTGGTGGTCACCGCGGTGGAAAATCCGGCCGCGGCGACCATCGCGACGTGCTTGTCGGAGTATTTGCCGTACGGATAGGCAAAACTCATGCAAGGCCTACCCGTCAGGGATTCCACCGCCGCTTTCGATGCTTGAATTTCGGCCAGCGCCCGAGTGTCGTTGTTCGAAGGCAAGTGAATATGAGTCATCGTGTGGGCGCCGAACTCAATACCTGCCGCGCTCATCTCGGCAATCATTTCAGGGCTCAGCCGCTCGATATCCGGCATGTCGGGCGCAAGATAAATGGTGGCCGGAGCGGAAAATTTTTTCAGGATTGGCCAAGCATGGCTGAAGTTGTCCGCATAACCATCATCGAAGGTAATCGCGACCATATGCGCCGGATTTTCTGCGGCCATCAATTCAGATACAGTCACGAATCGCGCACCGTGCGCAGCCAGCCAGTTCAGATGCGCCTCGAACTGCGTTGTCGTTGCCGTGATTCCCTCGCCCCGAAGTCGATTGGCAGCAGCAGGTTGAATGCGGTGATACATCAAAATGCGCGGCCAGCCGAGCGGCTTCGGCCAACGCCAGACATTGTACCGAGCGGCCAATGCCAGCAGCGCGATGATTCCGACGAACCCCCATACCACGACCAGCCAACCTGCCGTCATGCCGACCGCCTGTTTGGCTTCACGCGCATCTCGCGATTAGTGGGCATTGCCCACCGACTTTTTCCCGCCACCGAGCCAGCGCTTGATTTTGGCCGAAAGCCCGTGCCGCCACTGGCTGCGGCGCACGGCGGCGTCACTGACCACCCAGTTGAGCTGAATGCTGCGCCGTTGCCCGACGAATGGCTTATGCCCGTGCCATGCGTTTTCGGTATTCACGAAGGCCAGCAGGGTGCCGGCATCTGGCGGCACTTCGTCGAACCAATCATCCAGATTATTCGAGCGCAGCAAACGCAAACGCCCCTCCGGGCTGCTCCAACCCGAATTGAGATAGAGCAATACGGTGACCAGCTTGCTGCGCGAATCGGTATGCACACGGCCATCCTGCTCACCGCTAAACCCCCGAATCGTCATCGTCGTCGGCTTGCCCACGAGATCGATGCCTAGTTTTTCAGAAAATTTTGCGGCCACTTCATCGCTTTCGAGATAGTCAACCAGCGCTTTGAAGCTAGGCCCACTGTCGAGTTCGCTCATGGGGAAGCTGCCGCGCTTGGGCACCTCGGGGAAATCTCGGTCGATATCGACCATAACGGACTTGGGCACAAAACCATGTGCCACAAAATGCGCGAAGGGCTCCTTTACCAACGGTGCGGCATCAAAGGCACCAAAATCAACCATATGACTCGCTTCCATCACTCACCCCCCCATGAATTACGCGCAGATGCTACCACGCACTGATAGACCGCCAAAGTTTCAAGCAGTTGGCGCCCCTGACCAAAAGCCTCGTTAACAAAAGCCTTGGCCCTCTGAGCGTATTGAGTCGCAAGCGATGGCTCATTGATCAAACGATTCACGCTCCCCGCAATCGCATGAATATCCGCAGGCTCGATTAGAATACCCTCATCCCCATACTGCAGCATGTCCGGAATGGCCCCGGTACGGGTCCCCACACACGGCAACCCCATGCTCATGGCTTCGAGAAAGGCGATGCAGAACCCTTCCTTGAGACTCGGCTGGAGATAAATATCCGCCGCTTGCAACAGATGGGGTACATCCTGGCGCGCCCCCAAGATGGCAACATGCTCAGCTACCCCCAAATTAATTGCCAGTTCTCGCAGCATGAGATCATCGGGCCCGGCGCCGACCAGAACCAGTTTCGCAGCCGGTTCATTCGACAGAATTTCAGGTAACGCCCGAATGGCGTACGACTGACCTTTTGCGGGCACCAGACGAGCGACGCAGAGAATAACGACAGCGTGACGCCATCCCATCTCGGCACGAATTTGATCACGAGCGCCAAGAGCCTCCTGGAACGGCACAATCGCATTGTGCACGATCGACGCCCGTTCACCTGGAAAACCCAGCGCTAGGAGTGAGTCTTTCACCTGATTCGACACACAGATCACGAAATCCGAACCAACGAATGGGCGAATGCTTTTCACGATATTGTGCGCCGTAGCCACTAAGGGAATGCGGCCCTTCGTTCTGCCGACCATGGATGCGGAGCGGGGCATGTGCGCATGGATCAGGTGCGGAGGATCCCTATGAATAATGCGCCACAACCGCCAAAGGGATAATGGACTCCAACGCCCGCCGCGTCCAAAAAGTGCATATTCGATACCGTGCATATCCAGCGCCACGCTCAGTGCGCCTGCGGCGGGCAAAGCTACACGCACCCTAAGCCCCTTTGCTTTCTGTAATTGACACAAATCCAACACATGACGCTCTGCCCCGCCAATCCCGACAGACCCGACGACATGCAACACATGAAGAGAAGATTCAGTCATTTTCTAGCGTTCAGCGCTGATTTCTCGATAGATCGCCAATGTCTGATCTTGCATCGCCTTTAGCGTAAAGGGGCGGGCGGCGGGCACTTCGGGTGCGCCATCACGATACCAGCGCTTGAGTGTTTCAACAGCGCCATCAAGATCGCCCAGAGTTATGGCACCGGCGGGATACATGGCCGCGAGTTGTTCGCCCACGCCGCCGTGAGCATAGCCCAGCACCGGACGACCGAGACTTAATGCTTCCAGACTGACCCGTCCAAACGCCTCCGGTTCGGTCGAAAGCGAGAGCACCACGTCACTGATCGCCATAATGTCTTTCAAATCTGAACGCTGGCCGACCAAAGTCACGTCTTGGGTCAAGTTCCGTCGCGAAATTTCCGCTTCGATTTCCTGCAAGAATTGCTGCTTTCGCGGATGCGCGCCGCCGACGATCAATGCGTGAACGGGGATGCCTTCGGCCTTCAGCCGCGCAACTATTTGAAGAAGATCAAGCTGGCCTTTCCAGCGGGTGATGCGCCCTGGCAAGTTAATTGTCCATTTCCCGACCGTTTGCGGGAACTCGGTCTGCCAACGCGTCAACCATGCCGACTCGGGTTGATATTCCGGCGAGAATGCAACCGGATCGACACCACGATAGATGCGTGTAATTTTGGCGGGATCAACCCAAGGGTAATGCCGCCGGATGTACGCAACAATCATGCCGGAAACCGCAATGATTCGTTCGCCTTTGAGCATGACAGCGCTGTAGAAGTTGGGGGTGTATGGCCCGTGCACGGTGGTGACCAAACGCGGGCGGGTGGCCGGATCGAGCTTTTTCCATGCCAGATAACCCAACCAGGCCGGTAATCGCGAACGCAGGTGCACGATATCTACCTGCTTTTCCTGCATCAATCGCCGCAGAATCGCGATATAGCGCAGGCTGCTCAGCGATTTTTTGCCGATGGGCAGGGTGATATGCTCCGCCCCCAGCGCTTCTAACTCAGCAACCATGCGCCCCCCGCCCGACACGACGATGGCTTTGTGCCCGGCGGCAATCAACGCCGCTGAGATTTCGATGGTGCCGCGCTCGACACCGCCACTTTCAAGCGCGGGCAACAATTGCATCACAACCAGCGACTCACGCTCGACGGGCCGATCGGTGGCCGGATTAACTGGCAACAGGGTCATAGATTGGACACAATTTAACGTTTAGGCGATAAGAGGATTATTATACCCATCAATGTCTTCTCATCGTTTAGTTATCTTAAGGTTATGCGTATGCTCGATTCAACGCTATTAGATGCCGTAAAAGCCAGCCTGAAGCACTCATTCGAGTCCGCAAAACAGGAAGAGTCACCCTACCGGCACTGGCGCTTGCGTGAACTGTTTCCACTGGGAACAGCCCGATCGATTTCCAAACTCCCGTTCTCGCCGCCCGTCATCGATGATACGGGTGGGCGACGAGAGACTCATAATGAGTCTCGACGTTTTTTCGATCAAGATGCCATTAACAAATTCCCGACCTGTTCCGCTATTGCACATGCACTGCAATCACCTGAACTCATTCGGATTATCGAGCAGCGCTGCGAACTCGACTTAACCGGCACCAACCTGCGCATCGAGTATGCGCTTGATACAGAGGGCTTCTGGTTGGAGCCGCATACCGATCTGGGCGTTAAAAAATTCACCATGTTGGCCTACATGGCAGAAGACCCGGAGCACGAAGGTTGGGGAACGGATATTTATTTAACCAAAGAATCGCCCGCGCAGCGCGTACCGGCCACGTTCAATACGGCGATGATCTTCGTACCGTCAACCAATACGTGGCATGGGTTTGAACCAAGAAAAATCAACGGCATACGCCGAACCCTGATTATCAACTATGTCACGCAAGAATGGCGAAACCGCTACGAACTTGCCTTTCCGAATGAGCCAATCACCTCGGCATGAGTTCAAAATTGCACGAAACATCATCGCAACCCAAAATCTGGCTACTGACGAATGATGCTGTCGGCTTGCGCAACCAGGCGGTTGGCTTGGCCGAGCACATCGGCTGGCCATTTGAGGTCAAGCTGGTCAACTTAACCAAACCGTGGCGCTGGCTACCCGGTCACTGGCTACCCAAAGCACACACCCGCCTCACGCCGCAATCCTCTCAATTAAAGGCACCTTGGCCGGACATCATCATATCCTGCGGGCGACTGGGCGCCGCGGCTGCGCTGGGTGTCAAACGCGCCAGTGGCGGTAGGGTATTCACCGTGCACATCCAGAACCCGCAGATGCCGCATCATCTGGTGGATCTGATCGCACCGCCTCGTCACGACGGTTTGATCGGGCCGAATGTCGTCAATACCCGTGGCGCACTGCACAATGTCACGCCTGAAAAAATCGAACAGGCCATCGCAGTGCAATCCGAACGCTACCCAGACCTGAATTCAATCAAAAAGAATCAACCCATCATTGGCGTGCTGATTGGCGGAAGTAATGCGACCGCCACCCTGACGCCAGAAAAAAGTCGAACACTGATCGAAACACTACGGAAAGTAGCCGCTGAAGAGAACGCTCATTTATGGGTCACGGCATCGCGACGCACAGGCACGGAAAATATCGCCGCCATGAAAGCGGCGCTTGCGGGCACAACGCACTGGTTCTGGAACAACGAAGGCTCCAACCCCTATCACGCGATTCTCGGTATGGCGGATTATTTGATCGTGACTGGCGATTCGGTGTCGATGGTGTCGGAAGCCGCCTCAACCGGCAAGCCAGTCTATACGCTGGATTTCGACGGCTATTCTGGTCGTCTAAACGATTTCCATAGCGCATTGCGAGAAGAAGGCGTCACACGCTCGTTCGAAGGCAAACTGGAACAGTGGCAATACGCGCCCGTCAACGACACGCCTCATGTTGCCCAGTTGGTACGTGAACGGTTTCATCAGCACCGAAGCACCTAACGTTGCATTTCTAGCGACACATCAACCAACAATCCGACGCGAAAAAAATCCCGCAAAGGCGGGACAGTAAAAAACCTGATATTAAGTGGCACTTATTCATCCGATGCTGGGGGCAGGTCACGATTGACCAATCGCTTGATCACCAGATAAATACCCACGTGAAGCGCAATGGCGATCAGCACGACTATGACGATGATAGCAACCATCAACGGATTATTCTGCACCAAAGCCCACATGTGCTTTTTCCGGCTTAATCGATCAGCCGATAAAGTGTGCCGCAATAAATACAGCGCGCCTGATCACCCGCATTCTCCAAGTGAATATAAACGCGAGGATGCGCATTCCAAAGCGTCTCGTCTGCACGAGGACAAAATACGGGCAGATCAGACTGATGGACGGCCACTTCACGCGCAGCACTGGCCCTTTTGTATTGCTCAGGATGGGCTGCGGTATTCGGGTTCATGCACGCACCTCGGTAAAATCGAGCCAACCATCGAATTCAGAATCGAAGCGACCATGGACAATATCAAAATAGGCCGACTGCAAGCGTTCGGTAATCGGTCCACGTGAACCACTGCCAATCGGCCGGTTATCGACTTCACGGATAGGCGTGACCTCGGCCGCCGTACCAGTGAAAAATGCCTCATCAGCAATGTAGACTTCATCGCGGGTGATGCGCTTTTCGATTACCTCATAACCAAATCGTTTGGCCAGGATCATGATTGTGCGGCGCGTGATCCCGTCAAGGGCTGCCGTCAGATCCGGCGTGTACAAAATACCGTCTCTGACAAGGAAGATATTCTCGCCCGAACCTTCGGCAACAAAGCCCTGCGTATCCAGCAACATGGCCTCGTCATAGCCATCATGGGTCGCTTCGCGCAACGCCATCATGGAATTCATGTAAGAACCGGTAGACTTGGCCTTGCACATCGTCACGTTGACATGGTGACGTGAATAGCTCGACGTCTTGATTCGGATGCCCTTTTGAATGTTATCCGCACCCAAATACGCGCCCCACTCCCACGCGGCGACCGCTACGTGGACTTTCAGGTTATCCGCCCGAAGCCCCATACCCTCGGAACCATAGAACACGATCGGACGCATGTAGGCACTATCCAGCTTGTTAGAGCGAATGACTTCGCGGTGTGCTTCGTTAATCACGCTCTCAGAATAAGGCATGGGCATACCAAGAATGCGGGCTGAGTTCGTCAGGCGGCGCGTGTGATCTTCCAATCGGAAGATGGATGTTCCGCGATCTGTCTTATAAGCTCGGACGCCCTCAAAACAACCCATGCCATAATGAAGACTGTGCGTCAGCACATGGACTTGAGCAGAGCGCCAATCGATCAACTCACCATCAAACCATATAAAACCATCACGATCAGCCATCGACATGATTAAGCCTCTGAAATATTGAAAAGCATCTGCCCGCACGGGCAACCGAACATAAATCAACCCAGAAAATAATCCAGACAAAGACAATAGATTGCGCAAGTCGTTCTCTTGAGCACTCTATAGAGGAAAGATCGATCATCAGTGACGGCGTCATCACCGATGCCAGCAAGTCCGTGACTTGCAGACGACCCCAAAAATGAACGAACTTGGCAACAAAACGCATCTGCCTAGCTTTCTGAGCAAGGTAACAATGATACACCAAGTTTCAAGTAGCCATAGGTAGAGAGCAGACCTAGTGTTTAGGGTAAGGACACCCGCAGGAAGCGACGCTAAGGATTGGAATATATTAAGGCATCCGCAGGATTAACGCGGTGAACCCATCGTTAGCACTCGGATCAAGGGCTTTCGGAGGACGATGAATGGAAAGGACCTTCAAGCAGGATCATCCACCGCCGATGGCATGGACAATCTCGACACGGTCACCTTCGCTAAGCAAAGTTGAATCCCGCCGATCTCGAAAGACGATCTCACCATTGATCTCAACGGCGAGACGCTTGGACTCAAGCCCTAGTTCCATCAACAAATCATGAACGGTCAATGGCTGAGCGATGCCATGGGCAACACCATTCACAAAAACCGTCATCTGAGACTTGAGCGCAGTCATCTAGCACCTGAAAAGTCGATCATTTCTTGGTAGCCGCAGGCTTCTGATGACCCTCAACCACAAAATGATCCTTTAACTTAAGAAAGCTCTTGTCACCAATACCTTTCACTTCCTTGAGCTCATCAACCGACTTGAATCCATGATGAGCCTCCCTGTAGGCCACGATCGCAGCTGAGAGCTTGGGCCCAATGCCTTTCACTTCATCTAGTTGGGCCTGTGTTGCTGTATTCAAATTGAACTTCTCAACCGCATAAGCAGGGGCATTGACCATACCCATAACCAACAGGCATCCAAAAATAATGGCGTGAAACATTTGTCTCATAACTATCTCCTTAACACTCCATTGACAAATTCGCCTTCGCTTGAGGCAGTAGAAAATTTAACAGGCGAGCCAGAAAAATCAACTACTGACTCCCATGGGATGCCCTTTAAGAAAGTGCGCGAAAGGGCAAACGCAAACATTTAGCGCTTGTCGTGCAGAGCTTACCTACTATTTTTCCGCACAATTAAGGCCTGAAAAAGGAAGCCCCCCGCACAGGATATGTACGGGGGGCTTTGAATGGGGAGCCTGGCGTTGACCTACTTTCACATGGGGAGACCCCACACTATCATCGGCGATGCGGCGTTTCACTTCTGTGTTCGGGATGGGAACAGGTGGTTCCACCGCTCTATGGACACCAGGCAAAGGGGTTTGCAGGCAGAGACGTTGCTCTGTCTGCGTGAAGTGAATGCGGTTACAAGTACACTGAATCTTGTTTGTTGTCAGTCGACAAGCTGTTTTGGCGTTATATGGTCAAGCCTCACGGGTCATTAGTACTGGTTAGCTACACGCATTACTGCGCTTCCACACCCAGCCTATCAACGTTGTGGTCTTCAACGGCCCTTCAGGGGACTCAAGGTCCCAGCGAGATCTCATCTTGGGGTGGGCTTCCCGCTTAGATGCTTTCAGCGGTTATCCCATCCACACTTAGCTACCCGGCAGTGCCACTGGCGTGACAACCGGAACACCAGAGGTGTGTCCATCTCGGTCCTCTCGTACTAAAGACAGCTCCCCTCAAATCTCGAACGCCCACGGCAGATAGGGACCGAACTGTCTCACGACGTTCTGAACCCAGCTCGCGTACCACTTTAAATGGCGAACAGCCATACCCTTGGGACCTGCTTCAGCCCCAGGATGTGATGAGCCGACATCGAGGTGCCAAACACTGCCGTCGATATGGACTCTTGGGCAGTATCAGCCTGTTATCCCCGGAGTACCTTTTATCCGTTGAGCGATGGCCCTTCCATACAGAACCACCGGATCACTAGAACCGTCTTTCGACCCTGTTCGACGTGTCTGTCTCACAGTCAAGCTGGCTTATGCTCTTACACTAACCGTACGATTTCCGACCGTACTTAGCCAACCTTCGTGCTCCTCTGTTACGCTTTCGGAGGAGACCGCCCCAGTCAAACTACCCACCATACACTGTCCCCGATCCGGATAACGGACCTGGGTTAGAACATCAAACATACCAGGGTGGTATTTCAAGGTTGGCTCCACCCGAACTGGCGTCCGGGTTTCAATGCCTCCCACCTATCCTACACAAGTAGGTTCAATGTTCAGTGCAAAGCTATAGTAAAGGTTCACGGGGTCTTTCCGTCTAGCCGCGGGTACACTGCATCTTCACAGCGATTTCAATTTCACTGAGTCTCGGGTGGAGACAGCGCCGCCATCGTTACGCCATTCGTGCGGGTCGGAACTTACCCGACAAGGAATTTCGCTACCTTAGGACCGTTATAGTTACGGCCGCCGTTTACCGGGGCTTCGATCAAGAGCTTCGCTTGCGCTGACCCCATCAATTAACCTTCCGGCACCGGGCAGGCGTCACACCCTATACGTCCTCTTTCG